>JAHWKT010000012.1 GCA_019347695.1 Actinomycetota bacterium
ACGGCTACACGTCGACCGTCGACGAGGAGACCCTGGAGCTCTCTTTCGAGATCGACGAGACGCAGCGGATCGAAGTCGGGCTGTTCGTCAAGGGCGAGCAGTACGAGCTGTTCGGGCTGATCCCGTGGGACCGGCACCTGATCGGCCCGGAAAATCCGGACGAGCCGATGTACCTGATGGGCGGCACCCGGACCGGGCACCTGGCCACGGTCCGCGAGGATGGCCGCCCGCACGTCGCGCCGGTGTGGTTCGTGCTCGACGGCGATGACATCGTGTTCATGACCGGCGCCGACACGGTCAAGGGCCGCAACCTGCGGCGCACGGGTCGGGCAGCGATGTCGGTCGACGATCCCACCCCGCCGTATGCGTTCGTGCACGTCGCCGGCATCGTCGAGCTGACCGACTGCGGCGACGACTTCGACACGGCGTGGCCCTACGGGCTCGCGATCTCCGCACGCTACATGGGCGACGACCGCGCCGAGCAGTACGCCTGGCGCAACACGGTCCCCGGGGAGCTGCTGGTGCGGCTGACGCCCCAGCACGTGTCCGCCCAGGCCGACCTCGCCGACTGACCACTGCGGCGCCCGCGAGGCGTGTCGATCCGGGGTCCGCGGTATCACGCTGCCACGCACCGACACGGTTCACGCAGCCGACGCCGCATGTGTGTCGCCTCGTGAACGATCTTTTCCTTGACTGACGTCCGCGTGCGCATAGCGTACGGTGGCGACCATCGGTACAGGGGCGGGTGTGCGAGCAGAGACGACCTACGGCAGGCGCGCGCTGCTGGTCGCGCTGGTCGCGCTGTCGCTGATCGTCACAGCCCTGCCCGCGCAGGCGTTGCAGGTCGCGCAGGCCGAGCAGGTGCCGCCGGTCGATCCGTACGCGCCCGCCGAGCCGCAGGCCGTGTGCGATCCCACACCAAAGCCGGGCGTCGTGGGGTTCGCCAAGCTGCTGCTCGAGGCGTACCCCGTGAGTGGCTGGTCGGGCATCAGCCGCGACTGCGGCGTGCGCGGAGGCAGCGAGCACAAGGAGGGCCGCGCGTTCGACTGGGCGGTCAGCGTCAGCAACCCCCAGCAGAAGGCCGCCGCCGACGATGCGCTGGCCACGCTGCTGGCGCCCGACGAGGACGGCACCCCGCACGCACTGTTCCGGCGCTTCGGGCTGATGTACATCATCTGGAACCGGCAGATCTTCAGCGCCGCGCAGCCCGAGGCCGGGTGGCGCCCCTACGGGTGCGACCCGGCGGCGTCGTACGACTCCTGTCACGTCAACCACGTCCACTTCTCGTTCTCGAGCGCCGGCGCACAGATGCAGACCTCCTGGTGGTCACTGGCGCCCGAGCCCGCGCCACCGGCGACGTTGGTCGAGCGCATCGCCGGCCTGACGCCGGTCGACACCGCCATCGACATCAGCCAGCGTGCGTTCCCCACTCCGGGAGCGGCGGCGCGGATCTACCTCGCTCACGCCGAGACCGCGCATGAGGCGATGACGGCGGCGGTCATGGCCGGCGCGTCGCACGGCGCCGTACTGCTGACCGCTGGCGGCGATGAGCTCGAGGCGACCGTCGACGCGGAGATCCGGCGCCTGCTCGGCGACCAGCCCGAGGCGACCATCACCGTCGTCGGCGGCCAGGACGCGCTGCCGGACACCCTGGTCGAGCCCTACCGCGACCGGTACGTCGTGGACCGGATCACCGGCGACGACCGCTACGCGAGCGCCCGGGCCGCCGCGCGCGCGATGGAGCGTGCCGGCCAGCAGCGAACGGCTGTGCTGGTCGGCGCGGACGCGCTGGACGAGGCGCTGCCGATGATCGCGGTCGCGGCCGCCAACGACTGGCCGGTGCTGTTCACCGACCGCGACGACCTGCACGACGACACCCGCGGCTTCCTGGTTGAGGCGGGCGTCACCTCGGTGCACCTGGCGGGCTCGACCGACGCGATCGGTCGTGCCGTGCGCGAGCAGATCGCCGAGCTCGACGACGTCACCGTCCGCCGTCACGGCGGCGAGGATGCGGCGAAGATCTCGGTCACCGTCGCCGAGCGGTTCTTCGCGATCCCCTCCGCATACGCCGTCGCCCAGCACGACGACACCCCCACCGCCGCGGTCGCGGCCGCCTACGCCGGCGAACGCCGCCACGCGCCGCTGCTGGTGACCGACGGCGCCACCCTGACCGACCCGGTGACCGCCTACGTCGCCGACACGTCCTCGCCCGACGCGTCCGGCCTCGTGTTCGGGGACCGCGACACCGTGCACCGCGAGGTCGAACGCCAGCTGCGCCGGGTGCTGCGCCGCTAGCAACGTCGGGCCCCCGCGCCGTTTGGGGAGCCACGCCGTGGTATCCGGACAGCTCGCTCCCCAACGCGTGCCGACGCTGCCCGACACCGCCGATGATCACCCGGTGGGGGTGATGAGCAAGGTGAGCAGTTGCCTGAGCTCGTCGTCGGTCAGCGGATCGCCGCCGTGGCCCCGCCACGCCATCTCGCCGACCGGCACCCGGTAGCACAGCGTCGCCCGGGCCGGCGCGACGGACGGGTCGACCCCCGCGCCCTCCAGCAGCTGCGTGACGTAGGCGACGCGGCGCGCGTCGACCCGCCCGACGACCGGCGCCGCGTCGGGGTCGGTCATCGCCCACGCGCGGATGCCGGCCTCGATGCCGCCGTACGCATCGTCGCGACGGAACGTCAGTGCCGTCAGCCTGCGGAGGCGGTCGATGGGGTCGTCGACCGCGTCGACCTCGGTGATGATCTGCTCGGTGCCGGTGCGCGCCCACGCCGCGAGCAGCGCGGTCAGCAGGTGCCGCCGGTCGTCGAAGTGCCAGTAGAAGCTGCCCTTGGTCACGCCGCTCGTCGCGCTGCTGGCGTTCGGTGCCGTCGCCGCGCTGCTGGTGTAGCACGGCAGCGGCGTCCGTGGGGAGCACGACGCGCACGTCGGGGAGCCCGTGCCGCTATCCGGATGGCTGACGCCCCGACGTGCGGGGTGGCTTCCCGACGGGTGACGGTCACACGATGCGGTCGCCGCTACGCCACACGGCGCGGGGTGGCAGCCCCCACGCCCAGGCGAAGGCGCCCTCGTGCTCGGCGTCCCACCACACGAGGTCGGCCCGGGCCCCCTCGGTGATGCCGCCGCGATCGTCGAGCCGCAGCGCGCGCGCCCCGCCGTGCGTCGCCGCGGCCAGCGCCTCGGTGACGCTGAGCCCGAACGCGGCGACACCCAGGCACACCACCAGGCTCATGTCGGTGGTGCCCACCATGCCCGGGTTGTGGTCGCTGCCCAGCGCGATGGTCACACCGTGGCGCTGCAGGGCCGCCACGTCGGGCAGCTCGCCGACGGCCAGTGCGGTGCCGGGACACAGCGTGGCGACGACCCCGGCGTCCGCCATCGCGCGGGCGTCGTCGTCGGTCACGTGCAGCAGGTGGTCGGCGGACGCGGCGCCGACCTCGGCCGCCAGCTGCGCGCCGCCGGTGTGCGCCAGCTCGTCGGCGTGGATGTGCGTCGTCAGCCCGGCACGCTGCCCCGCGCTCAGCACCCTGCGGGC
The DNA here is from genome assembly GCA_019347695.1 of Actinomycetota bacterium. Classification (GTDB taxonomy): domain Bacteria; phylum Actinomycetota; class Nitriliruptoria; order Euzebyales; family JAHELV01; genus JAHELV01. The sequence goes on from JAHWKT010000012.1 coordinate 3,536, forward strand.
CTGCGCGACCGTGAAGTAGCCCTCGTCACAGAAGACGTCGCACGCGTCGGCGCCCTGCTGCGCGGCCGCGCCCAGCCACGAGATTGACGCGTCGATGTGCTCGTCGGGGGTGCCGGTGTGATCCGGCGGCACGGCGTGCGCCGCGAGGAAGGTGACGTGCAGATCCGGCAGCCCGTCGCCGCCGCGTAGCTCGTCGAGCAGGGCGACCGCGCCGAGCTCGCCGTCGCGCGTCAGGTGGTAGCCGGTCTTGGTCTCGACCGTCGTGGCGCCACCCGCGGTCCACCCCCTCAGCCGCCGTCGCACGGCCGTGCGCAGCTGCGCCGCGTCGGTCGCGCGGGTCGCGGTGACCGTCGCGCCGATGCCGGTCTCGGCGTCCGATGCGCCGTACGGGCGCCCCGCGGTCCGCGCGGCGATCTCGGCCAGCCGCGATCCGCCGTACACGGGGTGCGTGTGGGCGTCGATCAGTCCGGGGGTCACCAGCCCGCCGCCGCAGTCGACACGGTCGTCGCAGGCGACGCTGTCGGCGGCCGGGTCGGCGCCCGCGTCACCGATCCACGCGATGGCGCCGTCGACGATCGCGACGGCGGCATCGGTCACCACGCCACGCTCGACGCCGGTCCACAGCCGGCCGATGCGGTCGAGCAGGATTCCGGTCACGTGGTCACCGCCTTCACCGGTCGCGCATCCCGCCGGTCACGTGGTCACCGCCGTCACGGCGGCGCGCAGCGCGGCGCTGACGTCGCCGATGCCCGTGTGGCAGCGGTCGGCGACCACCCGCCGGCCGCCGACGACGACGTCGGTGACGTCCGCCGCGGTCGCGGCGAACACGATCGCCGCCGCGTCGGGTGGATCCATGCCGGCCAGCCGTGGGCTGGAGATGTCCACGGCGACGAGGTCGGCCAGCCGACCGGCCTCGAGGCGTCCGGCGTCCCACCCGAGCGCGTCCATGCCCGCGGCGGTCGCCGCGGTGAGGAGATCGGCCGGCCGGTGGTGGCCGCGGTGGCGTGTCTGCAGTCGTTCGTTGAGCTCGATGGCGCGTGCCTCCTCGAACAGGTCGATCATCGCGTGGCTGTCGCTGCCGACGGTCAGCGGGCAGCCCGCCGCCCGCAGCGCCGCCGCCGGTCCGACGCCGTCGGCGAGGCTGCGTTCGGTCGTCGGGCACAGGCAGATGGTGGTGGCGCTGTCGCCCAGCGCGGCGATGTCGCGGCCACCGAGATGGGTGGCGTGGACCGCGGTCGTCGTCGCTCCCAAGGCGCCCTGCTCTGCCAGCAGCGCGGTGGGCGTCCGCCCGGTCGCCGCCAGGCACGCCGCGTTCTCGGCGGGCTGCTCCGACAGGTGGACGTGCAGCGGCGCCGCGTGCTCCTCGGCCCACGCCGCGACGGCGCCGATCGCCTCGCCCGGCACGGCGCGCACACTGTGGACACCGACGGCCAGTCGCACGCCGCCACCTGTGGGCAGCTGCTCCGTGCGCGCCTGCCAGCCGTCGACGTCGCCGTCGGTGAACCGCCGCTGCACCGCGTCGAGGTCACGGTCGAACCCGCCCCGCAGGTAGACCGTGTCGATCAGCGTCAGGCGGACACCCGCATCCGCCGCCGCCGCGACCAGGGCGTGGCCCATCTCGTTGGGATCGTCGTACGGGCGCCCGGACGGATCGTGGTGCACGTAGTGGAACTCACCGACCGCGGTGACGCCCGCGAGCGCCATCTCAGCGAAGGTCGCGCGGGCGAGCGCGTGCAGCGAGTCGGGCTGCAGCCGTGCGGCCACCGTGTACATCTGCTGGCGCCACGACCAGAAGTCACCGGCGCCCTGCTCGGTCCGGCCGCGCAGCGCGCGGTGGAACGCGTGGCTGTGGACGTTGGCCAGTCCGGGCAGCACCACGCCGGACAACCGCTTCGCGTCCGCAGGGGCGGGGGAGTCAGCGGCCACTTCGGTGATGCGGTCGCCGTCGGTGTCGATGGTCACATCGCGGGCGACGTGGCCGGCGCGGCCGTCACCCGACGGCAGCCACGCATACGGGGCGAACCACCTCGTCACGCGCCGATCAGCTCCTCGAGCGCGTCGGTGAGCGCCACCACGCCCGCCAGGCAGTCGTCGATCTCGGCCTGCTCGGCGGGGCTGTGGCTGACTCCCGTGAGGTTGCGGACGAACAGCATGGCGGCCGGGACGTGATCGGCGAGCACGGCGGCGTCGTGGCCGGCCGCCGTCGCGATCGCGGGCAGGCCCGGGTGCCGGGGTGCCAGGCGCCGGTGCAGCCGGGCCCGCAGCTCTGCGTCGAACGCCGTGGCGGCACCGCGCGAGTCCACCTCGAGCCGTGCCCGGCAGCCCTGCGCGTCGGCACCTGCCCGGACGTCGGCCCACCACTGCTCGGCGAACGCGTCGAGGGTGGCGTCGTCGCCGGCGCGCGCGTCGAGGAAGGCGGTGACCTGCGATGCCACGCTGCTCGCGCCGTTGGGCGAGACGTCGACGCGGCCGATCGTCGCCCGGCAGCCACCCTGCTGCGCCCGTCGACGTGCGGCATAGATGGCGGTCGCCAGCACGAGCATCGGGTCGGCGCGCTCGTCCAGGCGGGTGGTGCCGGCGTGGTTGGCCTCGCCGTCGATCTGCACCCGCCACCGTCCGCGCGGCCACACGCCGCTGCACAGCGCCACCGGATGGCCGGTGTCGACCAGGTGACGGCCCTGCTCGACGTGCAGCTCGACGACGGCGCGGATGCGCGCCAGGCGCTGCGGATCAGGCCCGACGCCGCCCGGGTCGACGCCCGCGTCGGCCATCGCGTCGCCCACGCTGACGCCGTCGCCGTCGCGGCGCGACAGGACCGTGGCCGGGTCCCGCCGGCCGGTCATCAGTCCGGAGCCGAACGTGGGGGTGTTGAACCGGGCGCCCTCCTCGTCGGCGAATGCCACGACCGCCAGCGACCGCGCCCCGAGCGGTGTACCGCGGTCGCGCAGCCCGTCGACGGCGGTAAGCGCCGACACCACCCCCAGCGCGCCGTCGTAGGCGCCTCCCGCCAGCACGGTGTCGAGGTGGCTGCCGGTGACCACCACGTCGGCGTCGCGTGCGCCCCACCACGCCCACAGGTTGCCGTTGCGGTCGACCTCGACGTCGAGGCCCCGCTGGTCGGCCGCGTCGGTGAGCCAGGCCCGCGCGGCGAGATCCTCGCGCGTCCACGCCAGACGGGTGGAGCCGACGCCGTTGTCGTGGCGGCCGATCTGCGCCAGCGCCGTGAACAGCCCGACGAAGTTGGCCTCGAGGTCGATGGCGCTCACCTCTGCGTGTCGGTGGCGCCGCGCTCGGCGTCGGTGCGGTCGATGGCGGTCATCCCTGTTGGTCGGTGTCGTCGCCGTCGGACGACGTGAGCAGCGGCACGTGGATGCCGCGCTGCGACGCCGTGCGTCGCGCGAGATCGTAGCCCGCGTCGGCGTGGCGCACGACGCCCAGCCCGGGGTCGGTGGTGAGCACGCGCTCGAGACGCTCCGCGCTGCGCTCCGTGCCCTCGGCGACCACCACCATGCCCGCGTGCAGCGACTTGCCGATGCCCACCCCGCCACCGTGATGCACGCTGACCCAGGACGCACCCGCCGAGGTGTTCAGCAGCGCGTTCAGGATCGGCCAGTCCGCGATGGCGTCGCTGCCGTCGGCCATGTCCTCGGTCTCGCGGTGTGGTGAGGCGACCGACCCGGCATCCAGGTGGTCGCGGCCGATCACGATCGGGGCGGTGATCTCGCCCGACGCCACCAGGTCGTTGAAGCGCTGGCCGAGCCGCTCCCGTTCGCCGTAGCCCAGCCAGCAGATGCGCGACGGCAGCCCTTGGAACGCCACGCGTTCCTGGGCCAACCGGATCCACCGGGCCAGGGTTTCGTCGTCGCCGAACTCGTCGAGCACGGCACGGTCGGTCGCGGCGATGTCGGCGGGGTCGCCCGACAGCGCGGCCCACCGGAACGGGCCCTTGCCCTCGCAGAACAGCGGTCGGATGTAGGCCGGGACGAACCCGGGGTAGGAGAACGCGTCGTCGAACCCGCCCTCGCGTGCGCCGCCGCGCAGGCTGTTGCCGTAGTCGAACACCTCGGCGCCGGCGCGCTGGTAGCCAACCATCGCCCGGCAGTGCCGCGCCATCGATGCATGCGCGCGCTCGACGTACTCGCTGGGCTTGCGTTCGCGCAGGTCGTCGGCCTCCTCGAGCGTCAACCCGGCCGGCACGTACCCGCCCAGCGGGTCGTGTGCCGACGTCTGGTCGGTCACCATGTCGAAGGCGACGTCGCGGTCGAGCAGCTCCTCGAACACCTCGGCGGCGTTGCCGATCAGCCCCACCGACAGCGCGCGACCGGCGTCGGCGGCCTCGCGCACCCTGGCCAGGGCGTCGTCGAGGTCGTCGGCGACGACGTCGAGGTAGCGGGTGTCGACGCGACGTTGTGCCCGCGCGGGATCGACCTCGACGCACAGCGCGACGCCCTCGTTCATCGTGGCCGCCAGCGGCTGCGCCCCGCCCATGCCACCGAGCCCGGCCGTGAGTACGGTGCGCCCCTTCAGGGTGCCGTCGAACCGCTGCCGCGCGATGGCGGCGAACGTCTCGTAGGTGCCCTGTAGGATCCCCTGGGTGCCGATGTAGATCCAGCTGCCTGCCGTCATCTGCCCGTACATGGTCAACCCGTCGCGCTCGAGCGCGCGGAACGTGTCCCAGTCGGCCCACTCGGGCACCAGCAGCGAGTTGGCGATCAGCACGCGCGGCGCCCACTCGTGGGTGCGGAACACCGCGACCGGCTTGCCGGACTGGATCAGCAGCGTCTCGTCGTCGTCGAGGTCGCGGAGGCTGGCGACGATCGCGTGGAACGCCGGCCAGCTGCGCGCCGCCCGTCCCGAACCGCCGTAGACGACCAGGTCCTCGGGGCGCTCGGCGACGTCCGGGTCGAGGTTGTTGCACAGCATCCGCAGTGCCGCTTCCTGGGTCCAGCCCTTGCAGCTGCGCTCGGTGCCGTGCGGGGCGCGGATGGTCGGGCTGTATGCCATGGCTGCTCCAGTGGATCGGGGCGGGCGTGTGGCGCCGCCGGTGTCAGATGATCAGATGCGTGATGCCGGCCACAAGGGGGATCGCGATCGCGGTGCGCATCGCGAACAGCGCCAGCAGGTCCTTGAGCGTCACGGGGACGTCGATCTCGAGGATCAGCGGGATGGTCGCCGAGAAGAACAGCAGCTGCGAGATCGACAGCACCGCGATGAAGAACCGCCCGGCGAGCGCCGCATCGGTTGACAGCAGCGCAGGCAGGAACATCTCGGTGATCCCGATCAACGACGCGGGCGCGATGATCGCCGCGTCGGGCAGGCCGAGCAGGCGCAGGACCGGCTCGAGCGGGCGACCCAGCCAGGTGAAGATCGGGGTCTCACTGGCGAGGATGATCGCGATCAGCCCGACCGCGAGGATGGTCGGCAGGATCACCAACGTCAGCTTGAGCCCGTCGACGAACCCCTCGCGCAGCTCGGTGAGCACCCCTCGGGCCTGCGCGGCCCGCTGCACGGCCTCGTCGACGGCGTGGCGCAGCAGGTGACCCTCGTAGGCCTGCTCACGCTTGGGTTCGCCGACGAACTCGTCGGGCTTGCGGCTGAGCGGCGGGACGCGACACAGGATCGCGGCGAGCACGATCATGACGAGGGTGACCGACAGGAAGATCAGCCCGAAGTAGGGGAGCAGGTCCAGCGTCGACGCCACGACCGCGAAGAAGCCCATGCTGACCGTCGAGAAGCACGTCGCGATGACCGCGGCCTCGCGGGCCGAGTAGCGGCCCTGGTTGTACATCAGGTTCGTGACGTACAGCCCGACCGAGTAGCTGCCCACGTAGGAGGCAGTCGCGTCGAGCGCGCCACGCCCGGGCACCCGGAACAGCGGCTGCATGACCGGCCGCGCCAGCGTGCCGATGAACTCCAGTCCGCCGAACGCCACGAACAGCGTGATGAACACCGCGCCGATCGGCACGATCACGCCCACGGCAGCGACCAGGGTGTTGAACATCAGCCCACCAGTGTCGTCGCGCAGCAACAGCTGCGGGCCGACACCCGCGTAGATCAGTACCGCCGCCACCGCGCCCAGCAGCCGCAGGACCAGAAAGACAGGCCCCGTGTGGAAGTACGCGGCGTCGTACCGGTCGGTGGACACCCGGTCGCCACGGGTGACATCGACGTCGTCGGTGCGACCGCTGGTGAGTGCGTCGTCCTGCATCGCGCCCCGCAACCCTTGATGAAATCATGTGATCCAGTGATGTGACTGCGATGTTCAGTATCATGCAGAAGCGACCGAACCGCCGCGAAGATCCACTTGCGCATCGGTCTGGTCACCGCCCGGCACAGCGCGCGCACCGGCGCCATGGCCGACCTGATCGTCGTCGCCCCGGTCGGCGCGAAGCACGCCGGTTCGTTGACTTCCACGCCGCAACAAGCAGCGCGATGAGGTCCGACACCTGCGTGGTGCGTGCACCCGCGCCTGGGCTCCGCGGACCGCGAGTCAATGGTCGAGCAGCGTCCTGACGATGCGCGCAACCTGGCAACTGACACCGGGACCGACCGTACCGAGCCGATGGACCAGCCGGGTCCGGTTGACGAAGCGGATCAGCTCACACTGGATGTAGCTCGTGTGATCAAGTCCTGTCTCGAGTGACGCTTCGGCCTCCACGTGCAGCGACAGGTTTCGATACGTAGTGGTCACAGGCTGGCGTCGGCGTCCTATCCGGTCACCGCGCCGATCTCGGCGCCCGACACCGACTTGGCGTACTTCGCCAGCACGCCGGTGGTGTAGCGGGGTTCGGGGTGCTTGAGCATGCCGCGGCGCCGCTCGAGCTCGGCGTCGGGTACCTCGAGATCCAGCCGTCGTCGGGGCACGTCGAGCACGATGTTGTCGCCGTGTTCGATCAGACCGATCGGCCCACCGTCGACCGCCTCGGGCGCCACGTGCCCCACGCACAGTCCGTGGGTGGCACCGGAGAACCGCCCATCCGTGATGAGTGCCACATCGCTGCCGTGACCCGCGCCCTTCACCGCGGCCGTCACGGCGAGCATCTCGCGCATGCCGGGGCCGCCCTTGGGTCCCTCGTAGCGGATCACGAGCACGTCGCCGGACTCCAGCTTGCCGTCGAGCACGTGGTCCATCGCGGCCTGCTCGCCGTCGAACACCCGAGCGGTGCCGGTGAACGTCTCGTCGTCGAGCCCGGCGACCTTCACGATCGCGCCGTCCGGCGCGAGCGAACCGTGCAGCACCGCCAGGCCGCCGTCGGTGTGGATCGGGTCGTCCAGCTCGCGGATCACGTTGCCGTCGGGACCGGGGATCTTGGCGATCGCCTCGAGGTTCTCGGCCAGCGTCCGACCGGTCACCGTGAGGCAGTCGCCGTCGATCAGGTCCGCGTCGAGCAGAACCCGCAGCACCGCCGGCACGCCGCCGGCGCGGTCGATGTCGCTCATGACGAACCGGCCGTGCGGCCGTGAGTCGACGATGTGGGGCACCCGCCGGCCGACCCGATCGAAGTCCTCCAGGGTCAGCTCGACGCGCGCCTCGTGGGCGATCGCCAGCAGGTGCAGCACCGCGTTGGTCGACCCGCCGATCGCCATGACCACCGCGATCGCGTTCTCCAACGCCGCCTTGGTGATGATCTGGCGGGGACGGATCTCTCGTTCGAGCAGGTCCATGACCGCGCGACCGGAGCGGACCGCCAGGTGCTCGCGGCGCGCGTCGACCGCCGGGGGTGACGCCGAGGTGGGCAGGCTCAGCCCGAGCGCTTCGACGGCCGCCGCCATCGTGTTCGCGGTGTACATGCCGGCGCACGATCCCTCGGTCGGGCACGCGGCCGACTCGATCTCGTGCAGCTCATCGTCGTCGATCGTGCCGGCGGCGTGTGCGCCCACCGCTTCGAAGACGTCTTTGATGTCGAGCGTGCGCCCCTTGTAGGAGCCCGGCAGGATCGTGCCGCCATACAGGAACACCGACGGCACGTCGAGGCGGGCCGCGGCCATCACCATGCCGGGCAGCGACTTGTCGCAGCCCGCGAACGTGACCATCCCGTCGAACCGCTCGGCGTGCATGACCGTCTCGACCGAGTCGGCGATCACCTCCCGCGAGACCAGCGAGGCGCGCATGCCCTCGTGGCCCATCGAGATGCCGTCGGACACCGCGATCGTGTTGAACTCCAGCGGGAACCCACCGGCCTCGCGCACACCATGTTTGGCGTGCGACGCGAGCCGCCGCAGCGGCAGGTTGCACGGCGTGACCTCGTTCCAGGAGGTGGCGATGCCGACCTGGAACTTGTCGAAGTCGTCCTCGGTCATGCCGACCGCACGCAGCATGGCCCGCGCGGGCGCGCGCCGGGCCCCCTGAGTGACGTCCGCAGATCGCCGCGTGCCCGTGTGCTCCATGGCTGCTCCTCGATTGACCCCGAGCGTTCGCTGCCGTCCCGGTACGGTCGTTTACGGTGGTTCCAGACTGGGGACACCCTGATACCCGACACGAGAGGGACAGATGCCTGAGAGGTCGACCAGCTGGTATCTCGTTGCGACCGACGACGGCAGCGATCCAGCGTATACGGTCACCCGCGAGGCCGGTTTCGATCTCGCCGTCAAGGAGGACGCGGGCGTCATCCTGTACGACCGGACCAGCGAGAGCAAGCTGACCAACCCGTACCCGTCGGGCCCGTGGTCCGACGAGGACGACGCGCTCAGCCCCGACAACGAGATGGAGCCCGAGACGCTGCGGGAGATGGGCCGCGGCTATCTGGCCGATCAGGTGGTCGAGGGGCGCGACCGTGGCCTGCAGGTGCGGGCCCATCTGGCGGTCGACACCGGCGCGGAGGCGCTGTCGGATGCCGTCGAGCGCTACCAACCGGAGACGGTCGTGTTCCCGGAGTCGATCGAGGACGACGGCGGGCTGCTCGACAAGGTGACGCACGACACCGTCGCCGACCTGCTCGCCGACACCAGGGCGCGGGTCGTCCTGATCGACGACGACGGCAACCGGGTCGACTGACCGGCGCGTCAGGGGTAGGTGTGCCCGCGCATCCGGACCCGTGGTCAGGGAAGCAGCTGCAGCCGGTCGCAGTGCGCGGGGCGCACGACGCCGAGGAACGCTGTAGCGGCAGGAGGTGTGGCGAATCGGAGTCGCTCCACGACTGCGTGTGGCGTCAGTCGATAGCGTCGCGCAGGGCCTGCAGCACCTCGGGCTGGTCGGTGCCGAGGATCATCGTGTCGACGTGCGACGCCTTCCACGCCTCGACCCGGTCGACGATGCGCTCGATGGGGCCGACGAGTGCGACCTCGTCGATCAGCTCGTCGGGGACCGCGGCGATGGCCTCGTCGCGCCGACCATCGAGGTAGGCGTCCTGGATCGTCTGCGCCGTCTGCTCGTAGCCGTAGCGTACCGCCAGGTCGTTGTAGAAGTTCTTGTCGCGCGACCCCATGCCGCCGATGTACAGCGCGAGCTGTGGGCGCAGCCGGTTGCGGCAGGCGTCGATGTCGTCGCCCGCGGCGACCATCACCGTGACCGCGATCTCGCACGACCCCGGCTGCCGTCCGCCGGCCTCGTACCCCGCCTGCAGGTGCTCGTCGAACACGCCCTCGTGCTCGGGCGCGTAGAAGATCGGCAGCCACCCGTCGGCGATCTCGGCGGTCAGCGCGACGTTGCTGGGGCCGATCGCCGCCAGGTAGATCGGGATGTGGTTGCGCACCGGATGCATGATCGACTTCAGCGGCTTGCCCAGACCGGTGGCGTCGTCGCCGGCATAGGGGATCTGGTAGTGCTCGCCGTAGAAGGTCAGTGGTTCCTCGCGGGCGATCGCACGGCGGACGATCTCCACGTACTCACGGGTGCGGGCAAGCGGCTTGCCGTACGCCACCCCGTGCCAGCCCTCGACGACCTGCGGGCCGGAGACGCCCAGGCCGAGCAGCAGGCGACCGCCCGACAGCGCGTCGAGCGTCATCGCGGTCATCGCGGTGTTCGCGGGGGTGCGCGCGGGCATCTGCAGGATCGCCGAGCCCAACGCGATCCGTTCCGTCCGCCCCGCCACGTAGGACAGCACCGTCACCGCGTCCGACCCGTACGCCTCGGCCGTCCACACCGAGTCGATGCCGATGCGGTCGGCAAGGGTGACCAGTGGCAGGACGTCCGCCATCTGGGCACCCGAGTACCCGATGTTCAAGCCCAGCTTCATGTGTGCTCCACGGTGTGCGGACGGTTGCGGACGCCATCGTAGGCAGCCCTGTGACTGGGCTGGTCCACCACCGGACGGCGCCCCGGGACGTCGCCGCAACGTGCCGGTCAGCCGGTGGCGTCGTCGCGGTCGGCACCGTCGTCGGCGTCCGCCTCCACCCCGCTGTCGGCACCGACGGGCTGCAAGCGTCCGGTGTGCACGTCGTAGATGTGGCCGGTGACGGTCACCCGTCCACCGACGAGTGGGTGGGACCGCAGGGTCTCGACATCGTCGAGGACGCTGCGTTCGAGGTCGCCGAACGCGCCGGTCCACAGGTTGCCGACGTCGATGCCGCGCTCGCGCAGCTGATCGCGCAGCTCGTCGTCCGATGTCGATCCCAACCCGCAGTCCGTGTGATGGATGACCAGCACGTGGCGGGTGCCGAGCAGCGTCGACGACAGCACCAGCGACCGCACCGCATCGTCGGAGACACGGCCGCCGGCGTTGCGCATCACATGGGCCTCGCCGAGGCCGAGGCCGAGCAACCGTAGCGGATCGATCCTGGCATCCATGCAGGTCAGGACGAACACGTGCGCGTTCGGTCGCTTGGCGGCGTCGACACCGTCGAAGTGCTCGACGTAGGCACGGTTGGCGTCGGCCAGTCGGTCGCGCGGGTCAGGCGCGGCGCTGTCGAGCGGACTCGATCCTGTCATCCGGCGCATCCTAGACGACGCCGCTGCCCGGTGCGGTCGCCGTCGGGCGCGGCCGCGGCCACGGGTGGGCGACCGTCGAGGGGGCCGTGGTCGCCGCTGGTGGGAGCGGGCGGGGTCGGGCCCTACGATCCGATCATGGTCGTGGCCGCGCTCCTCGTCTCGTTGGGCCTCATGGTGGCTGTCACGGTCGTCACGCGCCAGACGCCCACACACCCGATCCCCGACTTCGCCGGCTACCTGGAGCGCTGGAGTGCGGTGCACGAGGGCTACGACGCTCGGCCGACGCGGGTGCTGCGCGGCTGGCTGCGCCTGATCCACCACGTGGCGCGGCCGGTCGCGCGGGCCGGGCTGCTGCCCGACGTGCTGACGGCCTGGGCGGTCTGGCTCGCGCTCGCGGTCGTCGCCCTGGCCGCGGCCGGTGGGCTGTGGGCGCTGCTCGGCGCGCTGCTGCTGGTCGCCAGCGGGGTCGGCGACGGGCTCGACGGTGCCGTCGCCGTGCTGACCGGGCGCGCGAGCTCATGGGGCTACGTGCTCGACTCGCTGGCGGACCGGGTGACCGACGCGTTGTTCCTCGTGGCGGCGTGGGCCGCCGGTGCACCCGCCTGGCTGGCGGTGGCCACCGGTGTCGCGGTCGGTCTGCTGGAGTACCTGCGGGCGCGCGCCGGCAATGCCGGCGCCACCCATGTCGACGTGATCACGGTCGGCGAGCGACCGCAGCGGGTGATCTGCTGCGCCATCGCGGTCGGGCTGGCAGGAATCCTGCCGGCTCGTGCGACGACGCTGGCCGGATGGTCGGTGGCGGTCCTGCTTGCGCTGACGGTGCTCGGCCTGGCGCAGCTGACGGTCGCGGTCCGGCGCATGCTCCGGTGACCGCCGCGCGCGCCGGCGGCAGCAGGCTGGTGTCGGTGCCTTCAGCCGGCCGACGCGCACCTGCGACGACGCCAACGAGGCGAGGCGCCGGCTGGTCCCACGCGAGCCGAGCAGCCCTATCGGGCGACTCTCAGGCGTCGATGAGGCCGGTGGTGATCTCCGCGGACTTGAGCACGAGCGGCAGTCCACCACCGGGGTGCGCGGAGCCGCCGACCAGGTAGAGCCCGTCGATCGGTCCGCGGTTCGCCGGCCGCATCGCGGCGGCCCGCCAGCCGTTCGACGACGTGCCGTAGATCGCACCGCCGAGCGCACCGGTGCGGCGGGCGAGATCGGCGGGGCTGATCCACGTCGACGTGCGGATGCGGTGCCGCACGTCGAGCCCGCGCTTGGCCATCAGGTCGATGACGTGCTCGGCATACCGGGCGGCGGTGTCGTCGGCATCCCAGTCGACGGGGCCCTGGCGCGCCGCGTTGACCAGCACGAACCACGCCTCGCTGCCGTCGGGCGCTGTCGTCGGATCGTCCGGTACCGAGACGTAGATCGTCGGGTCGGGTACGGGCTGTGGCTCCCGGCCGAAGATCGCGTCGAACTCGGCGTCGAAGTCCGCGTTGAACAGCACCGTGTGGTGCGACAGGTCGGGGGTGCGGCCATCGAGGCCGAGGAGCACGACGAAGCCCGACAGCGACGGTTCGGCCCGCTCGACCTCCTTGCGCCACCTCGGCGCGTTCGGATGCTCGAGCACTCGTCCGTACAGCGATCGCGCCTCGTTGTTGGCGATCACGACGTCCGCGGCGATGCGGGTGCCGTCGGCCAGGGTGACGCCGGTCACCGCGTCGCCGGTCGTCGCGATGGTGTCGACCCGGGCGGAGGTGTGGACCTGCCCGCCGTGTGCGGTGATGCGGTCGGCGAGCACCTCGGCGATCCGGTGCAGCCCGCCGGCGACGTACCACGCGCCGGTGGTCTGCTCCAGCCACGGGATGGTCGCCAGCACGGCCGGCGCCCGCCGCGGATCGGAACCGGTGTAGGTGGCGTAGCGCTCGAGGAACTGCTGCTGGTGCGGGTGGTGCAGGTACTGCTGGCCGATGCTGCGCAGCGTGCGGTGGGGTGCGATCTTGCCCAGGTCGGTCAGTCGGCGGGCCTGGTTGGCAAGCCCGGCCACGCCTGGCTGCGGCTGCGACAGGATCGGTTGTTCGATGGCGTCCCACATGCGCTCGGCGCGCTCCATGAGCCGTGCCCACGCCGCACCGGTGCCCAGGCCGAGTGAGGTGTCGAACGCGCGACGCATGCGCTCACGGTTGGCGTGGGCGGTCAACGTCGTGCCATCGGGGTAGCGGTAGTGCGCGATCGGGTCGACCTGCTGCAGCTCGAGGCTGGCGTCATCACCGTCGGTCGCCGTGTGATCCAGCACGTCGTGCACGAGCTGCGGCCATGTCAGCAGCGACGGTCCCGTGTCGAAGCGGAAGCCGTCCTGTTCGTGGATGCCGAGCTTGCCCCCCACGACGTCGGCCTGCTCGAACACCTGCACGTCGTGGCCACGGGCCGCGAGCCTGGCGCCACACGCCAGCCCGCCGACCCCGGCTCCCACCACGGCCACCCGGGTCATGTTGGCCTCCTTCGTCCTCGTCGTTCAGCCGGTCCGGCCATCACCGGCCGACCTCGCCACGCGAGCGTGCCCCGTCGGTGGCCGATCACGCTGCGGGCCGTCAACCACAGCAGCGCGGCGACCGACAGGGGATGCGCTGCGGCGTCCAGCGGCCTGCCGCCTGTCTGCACGGCGGCGATCACCCGTCCAGCGACGCCCAGGCCGTAGCCCAACACCGCGGTTCGCACGACCGCGCGGTCGCGACGTGCCAGGGCGGTGGGCAGCGCGGTCACAGGGCGAATGTACAGCCACCACAGCAGCGCGCCCACCCCCGCCGCACCCGCGGGCGTGCCGAACGCCGACCACAGGCTCTTGGTGTACCCGGCGATCAACGCATCCGAGGACCGGTACATCCGACAGCGGGCGATCGCGGTGCCGTCCGCGACGCCGGCGCGCAGTCCGGCACGTTTGCACACCCGTGCGAAGGCGATGTCGTCGAGCACCTGGTCGCGCACCGCAGCGTGACCCCCGGCCTTGCGGTAGGTCGCCGCGGTGCACGCCATGAGCTGCCCGTTGGCCGCGGTGAGCGTTGGGCGCGGTGAGCGCTCCGCGACGCGCAGCGGCAGGAACGTCAGCCACGACCACTGCAGCAGCGGCTGGACGAGCCGGGCCAGGAGGCCCTCGGCGATCTGCCGGGGGTAGGGGCAGGCCAGGTCGAGGCCATCATCGAGCAGCCCCACGGTGGCCGCGACGGCCTGCGGTGCCAGCGTGACGTCGGCGTCGACGAACACCAGGACGTCGCCGTCGGCCGCGTCGGCCAGCTGCGCGCACGCCCAGGGCTTGCCGAGCCAGCCCTCCGGCCGCGGACCACCGTGCAGCACACGCAGCCGCGGGTCGCCCCCGGCGAGACGGGCGACGGCGGCGGCGGTCCCGTCGTCGGACTCGTCGTCGAGGACGAGCACCTCCAGATCGTCCCACTCGACCGCCAGCAGGCTGGCGATGCACCCGCCGATGCGGTCGGCCTCGTTGCGGGCGGGCACCAGCACGCTGACACGCCGTGCTGGCGGGTGTGCCCGGTCTGATCGCGCGCGGCGCAGCAGGGACGCGTTGACGACGGTGTGGGCGAGCAGCGCACCGGCCGCCACGGTCCCCGCGCGCAGCGACCTCGGCGGTGTGTCGGTTCGGGCCCGCCGGCGGGTGCTATCGGCCACGGCGGGCGCTCAGGTGGTTAGGTGTGTCGGTTGAGACCCGCTGGTGGGTGCCATCGGCCACGGCGCGGCGGCGGCGCGGGGGTGTGTCGGTTCGGGCCCGCCAGTGGGTGCCATCGGCCACGGCGCGGCGGCAGCGGTGAACGGGCGGGGTCATCGCAACGCCCGGACGAGGGCGACGACCACCACGCCCATGCCGATCCCGCCGACGACCGCGGAGGTCGGCAGACCGAAGAACACGGCGTGGGCCATCACCGACGACGCGTAGGTCCACAGGTACAGCGCGACCGGGATGCGGTCGTCGGCGACCGCCGACTCCGCCGGCGCCACCGCCCGCAGCGTGGCCATCATGACCACGGCGACGACGAACCACGCGAGGTAGTTGGTGACGGGGATGTCCGCCACGGCCGGTCCCACCGTCTCCCACCGCCAGTGACCGGCCTGCACCATCTGCGGGTCGAGGAACAGGTCCCACGACGCCAGCGCCCAGCCACCGACGAGCGCGAGCCTCGCGGTGCCACCGCCGATCACCTCGCTGACGACGTAGGCGGGGTAGGCCATCATCGTCCACGCGAGCCCGACGACCAGCGGCACATCCAGCAGCTGCGCGCCGAGCGAATCGAGGTACCGATACTCCCCGAACGGCAGCCCGGTGCTCACCCCGATCATCTCGATCGCCAGCCCACCCAGCGCGGTGGTCACGAACAGCGCGACCGCGAACGTCGCGCCACGCCACAGCAGCGCGTGCGTCAGCGAGGCGGCCGCGAAGCACACGACGATCCCGACCGTCAGCCGGTCCCGGGCCGGACCCTGCTCGATGAGCGGGTAGGCGATCTGGAGCGCGACCACCGCGGTTGCGAGCGCGACCGGCACCAACCGGACGACGGTCGCGGACGCCAACGGCTGGTCCAGCGACGGGTCGGCGTGGCTCATGCCCACGGTCGCCACCACCGCGGCCGCCGGTCGGCCAGCAGCACCTTGGCCGCCGACCGGCCACTCGCGCCGAACACCCCACCGCCGGGGTGGGTCGACGCGCCGGTGAGGTACAGGCCCGTCACCGGTGTCCGGTTGCCGGACAGCTGGGGGGTCGGGCGCCACGCGAAAATCTGTGCCAGGTTCCTCTGCAGGTGCATCTCGGTGCCGCGACGCAGGCCGAGCTCGCGCTCGAGCTCCAGCGGGGTCTGCACGTGCAGGTGCTCCACGCTGTCCGCGAAGCCCGGAGCCGCCCGGTCGACCGCGGCCACGAGCTTGTGGCCCTCGCGGTCGGCGATCTCGTCCCAGTGCTCGCCGTTGGCCAGCTCGTAGGCGTGCCACTGCGCCCAGATCGTGATGTTGTGCTTGCCGGCCGGCGCGATCGTGTCGTCGAACGCCGAGAAGGTCATGACCAGCGGGATCGGCTCGGCCGGGGGGCGCCCCAGCAGATAGTCGGCCCAGGCCGCCCGCAGGGCGTGGCGCGACGGGGCGAGCAGCTGCATGCCACCCCACGCCTCGGGACCGGTCGCCGACGGGTACTGCGGCAGCGCGTCGGTGGCCACCCGCACGACCATGCCGATGCCGTTGCCGACGTTGACAGTCCGGGCGGTGGCACCCAGCAGGCCGTCTCCGAGCAGGTCGACCGTCTCGAGGATGTGGCAGCCGGCGATGACGGCCCGACACGCGATGCGGTCGCCGCTGGCGGTCTGCACAGCGTGCACGCCCGCTGCGCCGACCTCGACGTGGGTGGCAGCGTCGCCGAGGCGCAGCGTGCCGCCGGCGGCGGCGAAGCGGCGGGCCAGCGCCACCGACAGCATGCCCGAGCCGCCGACCGGATGGCCCGGTGGGAGGCGGTGCATCACCATGTTCCACGCCACAAGCTCGGCGGTGGCCGGCTGGTGGGTGGGCGGGCCCGACTGCGCGCCCATCCACGCCAGCGCGGTCTTGAGCCGCTCGTCGGTGAAGTGCAGGTCGAGCAGCTCGTCGCCCGACAGCAGGAACTGTCGGCCCAGCTCGATCGAGGGCACCCCGGAGGACCGGCCGATGCCCGCGAGGTGGCGTACGAGGTGCCGTCCCGTCGGGGGGTGTTGGAAGGCCTCGAAGACCTTCAGGTTGTGGGCGGACCAGGCGCTGGCGAACCCGTGGTAGGCGTAGGCGTCGGCGTCGCCGCACACCTTGGCGATCGACTGGCAGGCGGCGTCGAGATCGACGTGCAACGCGATCGCGTCGCTGTCGAACGGTGCGTAGCCCCACGGATCGAGATCCTGGTACACCAGCCCGTGCGCGGCGAGGTCGAGCTCCTCGACGATCCCGGTGTGGCGGACCATGATGTGGGCGCTCGAGCCGACGTCCATGTGGTAGCCGGGGAAGCGCTCGACGGTGGAGACGGCGCCACCGACGACGTCGCGCCGCTCAACCACCTCGACGTCCAGGCCCGCCCGCGCCAGGTAGCAGGCAGCGACCAGGGCGTTGTGACCCGCTCCGACGACCACGACATCTCGCACGGGCGCCAATACTACGGGGGCGTGGAGCCTGGTCACACGACGCGGTGACTGAGCTCCACGCCCTCAGGCCAGCGGATCGTCGCCGAAGACGGTCCCGCCATGGTCGCGGACGGCGAACCGTGCGAACAGCTCCTCGGCGTACCAGTGTTCGTCGCTGCTGCGCCGGACCACGTCGCGGTGTGGCGCGCCGCGGTAGGCGAACGCCTGCATGTCGGCGGCCGACGACCACAGGCTGAACGTGCCCTGCAGGCCGATCGGCGCCTCGCCGATGCCGATCCGCAGCAGCAGCCCGTCGGCGCGGTCGAGGTCGGCGTTGACGGCGGCGACCGACCGCCAGAACCGCCCGGCACGCCGCACGCGAAGCCGTGCCCTGGTCACGACGGCGACGGGGCCGACCGACGTAGCCTCTCCGGCGTCCGCGCGTGCCGGAAACGGGGTGGCACCCGACCACCGCCCGGTGGCGCGAAGCGGTCGCAGGGTGGCCCACCAGTGCTCGTCGGCGATGCGGCGCCACCCCGGCACGACGTCGGCCTGCTGAGCGAACGCGGCGGCGTCCGTGGCGGCGGGCCACACCGTCAGCAGGGCCCAGCGCCGCAGGTCGGCGTCGCGGGCGTCGAACGTCCGCCCGTCGCCGGTGCCCAGCAACTTCCAGAACACCGGCGCCGCGAGACGCAGCCGCCAGCGGTCGGTCGCTATGCGCCACACCGCTTGCGGCACTGCGCCCGTCGACACGGTGAACAGGTCGAACCGGCACGTCGTCTCGGGAGGCATCGAGCCACAGGATCGCACGCCGGGCCGCGCATCGTCTCGGCGTGCTGGCGTACGAAACCGGGCTGGTCACGCCGAGCGCCGACACCAGCTGACGTGGCGGCCGGGGTGGGGGAGCGTCCCCGCGGACCACGCCGTCCACAGGTTCCGGTCGCGGGCGGCGTGCGCCGGTGGCACGATACGGCCATGAGCGCCCCGCCCGAGATGACCGACGTCGTCCGCCCGCTGTACCGGGTGGAGTACGACGCCCTCGTCGAGCAGGGCTTCCTGGTGGACGAACCGGTCGAGCTGCTCGAGGGGCGCCTGCTGGCGGCGAGTCCCGAAGGTGATCGCCATGCGACCGTGATCCGGCGCCTCACCCGGTTGCTCGTCGAGGCGATCCCGGCCGACGAGGGCGACATCGGGGTCGGCAACCCGATCGCCCTGAGCGACCTGTCAGAGCCCGAGCCGGATCTCGCGGTCTTCCCACCCGCTTCCGGCTACCGCGCGGGCCATCCGTCCACCGCCACCCTGCTGATCGAGGTGTCGCGATCGAGCCTGCGTCGTGACCGGACGCTCAAGCGGCGGATCTACGCCCAGGCCGGGGTGCCCGACTACTGGATCGTCGACCTGCAGAACGACGTGCTGAGCGTCCACCGCGACCCGGCCGACGTTGACTTCCGGTCGGTGACGCACCTCCAGCGCGGCGACGTGCGGCCCCTGCACCATCCCCGGCTGCGGATCGCCGTCGGCGAGCTGCTCCGCTGACGCCTGCCAGCCCAGGCCTTGGCACCTGCCGGTCAGGCCGGCGTCAGCAGCGCCTCCACCTGCGCGCGCGTCGGCAGGCTCGGCTCGGCGCCCACCACCGTCGAGGAGTACGCACCGGCGGCGTTGGCTAGACGCACGGCCTGCTCGAGTGAGCTGCCCTCGGCGATCGAGATCGCCAGCGCCGCGTTGAAGCTGGCGCCCGCCGCGGTGATGTCGGTCGCGTGCACCGGTGGCGGCGGTGCGCTGCCCTCGCCGTCATCGTCGCACCAGGCCGCGCCGGCGGCGCCCATCGTGACCACCGCCGCGCGACCGTCGTGGTGCAGCTGACGGGCGAGGTCCACGCCAGCGACCTCGCCGCCGGCACCGAGCAGCCGCCGCGCCTCGTGCTGGTTGAGCGACACGACGGTGGGCACCTCGAGCAGCTTGTCGGTCAGCTCCTCGACCGGGGCGGGGTTCAGCAGCACCTCCGCACCGCGGTTGCGGATGATCCGTGCCGCGTGACACGACGTGGCCGCACTCACCTCGCCCTGCAGCAGGAGGATGTCGCAGTCGGGCAGGTCAGCGCAGTGGGCGGCAGCCAGCAGCCGGTTGGCACCCGGATACTGCACGTACCCGACCGCGCCATCGTGGGTGATCAGGGGTACGGCGACCGCCGTGGGGGTGCCGCGCAGCTGCACGACGCGGCTGGCGTCGACATGCTCGCGCTCGAGCGCCGCGAGGAACGCGTCGCCGTACGGATCGCGACCGACGGCACCGATCATCGACACCTGGGCGCCCATCCGCGCGAGCGCGACGGCGTGGTTGTAGCCCTTCCCGCCACGGAACCGGGCAAAGTCGGACGCGATCACCACATCACCGGGCCCTGGACGGACATCGACCATGAAGGCGAGGTCCATGACCAGGGAACCTACGACGACGGCCCGTACGGCCATCTCTCATCTCCTACGCGCACCAGCCTGAACGTCGACCTGCGAAACCGCGGTCGATCGTGGTGTCATCCTACTCCCCGAGTGCGGCGTGTAAAGGTTTTCACGGGGCAGGGGCGCAGCACTCCGGCGTATACATCGCCCCGCCGGTGCCGAACGCCCCCCATGTGAACAGGCTTGCACCGGTCCACACGGTCGGCCGGGGCAGCGCGGCGGGTAACGGCGGCGCCGGGAGCGGCGTCCACCGGTCGCGCGTGGGGTCGAGGATCGCTCCGTCGTTGGCCAGGCGGTCCCACACGATCAGTCCGTCGCCGATCCAGAGTGCATCCACCGCCCACGTCGTCGCGATCGGTCCGGGATCGAGACGCCGCCACCGTGCGCCGTCGAACGCGGTGGCGTAATTCGGTCGGCCGTCCCCGCTGGCGCCCCACAGGACGATCTGGTCACCCACAGCCGCGCCCACGAGTCGGCGCAGTCGCCGGCCGGACAAGGCTGGGGGGCCGGCGACGCGCTGCCAGCCGGCGTCGTCGTCGCGCAGGTCGAGTCGCAGCCCGTCACCGGACGCATCGTCGACGTCGTCGGTGTCGGTGGCGCGGCCGAACACGAGCAGCGTGGATCCGGCGGGCAGCATGACGTGTTCGGACGTCAGCCGTGCCGGGACGTCCGGCAGGCGCTGCCAGCGATCGGCTCCCGGGTCGAGCCCGAACACCGCCGACGAACCGTCGCGCACGAAGGGCTCGGTGACCGCCACCACCGACCATCCGACGGCGAACACCCGGTCGGTCAGCGCGTGGCCGACCGGCACCGGCAGGGTGGGGGCCGCATGCCACCGGCGGCGCGTTGGGTCGTAGCGGAACGTCTCGCGGGCGGAGACGAACACGGCCTCGGCACCGGTCCACACACCCTGTGCGATGGCGTCGTGGGCGTCGTGCTCGACGAGCCGGCGCCAGGTGCCGGTCGCCGGGTCGAAGGCACCGCCGTCGGTCAGTGGCCGACCATGCGAATCGAAGCCGCCCCAGACGATCACCTCGGTACCGGTCCACACCAGCGCCGGCCCGCCTCTGGACGTCAGCGGTGCGATCGGCAGACGCCGCCAGGTCCCCGGGCGTGGGCGCCGCCATCGTGTGTCCTGGACCGTCAGCGGCGCCTCGGTCGACGGGTCCGACGAGATCTCGAGGCGTCCGGCCGGCTCGCCCCGTTCGGGGACGACCGTCGCAACCAGCACTGCGACGACCGCAGCGCCGACGATCGCGGCCAGGCTGGAGCCGAATCGACGGGACCTCGGCTGCTCCCAACGGCTCACACCCACCAACGTAGTCGTCGGTGGACGGCGCGTCCTCGCGTCGAACACGCATGCGGCCCGCACCCATCAGTGCGGGCCGCATGCGTGACGTGGATGTGGCGGGGTGGCCCTAGCCCTTCACGGACCCAGCGGTCAGTCCGCGGACGAAGTAGCGCTGCAGCGAGAAGAACACGATCATCGGCACGATCATCGTGATGAACGCCGCCGCGGTGAGCAGGTGCCAGTCCTGCCCGCGGGAGCCGATCAGCTCGGCCAGGGCGACGGTGACGACCTTGACGTCGGGTGTGACACCCAGGAACACCAACGCGACGAGGAAGTCGTTCCAGACCCACAGGAACTGGAAGATCGTGAACGCCGCGAGCGCCGGCACCGACAGCGGCACGATCAGCCGCCAGAACGTCTGGAACTGCGTGGCGCCGTCGACCTTTGCCGACTCGATCACTTCGCGCGGCAGCGATCCCATGTAGTTGCGCAAGATGTAGACCGCCAGCGGCATGCCGAAGCCGGTGTGGGCGAGCCACACCGAGAGGAACGTGCCGCTGATCCCGAGCGTCTCGAAGATGCGGATGAACGGCACGAAGGCCACCTGCAGCGGCACGACGAGCAGCCCGACGAAGATCACGAAGATGACCTCACGGCCCTGGAACTCCATCCAGCTGAACGCGTACGCGGCGAACGCCGCCGCCGAGATGGGGATGAGGGTCGCGGGAATCGTCACGATCAGGCTGTTGACGAAGGCGCCCGCGAAGTCGTTCTCGAACAGCACGATGTCGTAGTTCGACAGCGTCCACTGGGTGAAGTCCAGCGGGCTGGCAAAGGCGGTCCACCACCCGGTCGACTGCACGTCGGTGCGCTCGCGGAAGGACGACACCAACAGGCCGATCGAGGGGATCGTCCACAGGAGGCACAGCGCGAGCACGGAGATGCGCACGACCCAGCTCGAGCCGCTGGTCACCCCCTTGCCGCCGCCGACACCGGCGCCAGTGCCCTTGGTGACCTCGTCATCCTCCTGCGCCAGCTCGCCGGGCTCGGTGTCGGCGTCCGGCCGCTGGTCCTCGCGAACCTCGTCGCCTCGCATCTGGTCGCTCATCGGGTGGCCTCCTGCTCACGGAAGCGACGGATGTTCCAGATCATCACCGGGATCGTCGCCAGGATCAACGCCACCACGATGACCGCCGCATGCCCGAACTGGCGGAACGTGATGAGCTCGGTGATGAACAGGTTGGCGATGATGTCCGTACCGAAACGGCCGCCGGTCAGCACGCGGACGATGTCGAACACCTTCAACACGAGGATCAGGATGGTCGTGGTGACGACCGCGATCGTCGACGCGATCTGTGGCACCACGACGCGCCAGAAGATCTGTGTCTCCGTCGCGCCATCGATGCGCGCCGCCTCGATGGTGTCCTCCGGCACGGCCTTGATCGCCGCGGACAGCAGCACCATGGCGAACCCGGCCTGCAGCCACACCATGATGAACATCAGCGCGAAGTCGTTGATCGGCGTGGTCTGCAGCCAGGTGACGGGCGTGAAGCCGAAGCCGGTGACGATGGAGTTGAGCAACCCGATCTGGGGGCGTCCCTGCGGCCGCCACGCGTACATGAAACCCCAGATCGTGCTGGCGCCGACGAAGCTGATCGCCATCGGCAGGAAGATCGTCGACTTGGCGACGTTCTCCCAGCGTGGCTGCAGCCTGTCGGCGAGCACCGCGATCGCCAGGCCCACCGCGACCGCTGCCGTCGGGACGAAGACGATCCACAGCAGGTTGTTGAACATCGCCTCGCGGACGGCCGGATCCGTCACGAGGAACTGGTAGTTCTCCAGCCCGACGAACTCGTCGGCCGATGGTCCGCGGAAGCTGTCGATGAACGTCTGGATTGCCGGGTAGAGCAGGAAGGCGCCGACGACGAACACCGCGGGGCCGATGAACACGTACGGCTTGAACCGCTGCTCCCACTTCTCCGGCATGCGTTCGACCAGGGCGTTCAGTGCCCAGAACAGGACGATCGCGCCGCCCACACCGAGCACGATGGCGATGACCGCGGTGATCAAGCTGCCCACGTTGCCTCCTCGCTCTCCTGTACGCGGACGGGCGGTGGATCAGACCTGTCCGATCCACCGCCCGTCATCGCGCGCCTTCTCCGGCTGCTCGTGCTACGACGCGCTCTCCGACGCGCCGCCTTCGGACTCGCCGCCACTGCTGCTGGCCGCAGCCTCACAGTTCGGCCCGATGCCGCCGACGCCGCACGCGCCCTCGGGCCATGTCTGATCG
This sequence comes from Actinomycetota bacterium, assembly GCA_019347695.1. GTDB lineage: Bacteria > Actinomycetota > Nitriliruptoria > Euzebyales > JAHELV01 > JAHELV01. The sequence continues at coordinate 26,556 of JAHWKT010000012.1, forward strand.
ATGGCCTGGAGCGCCGGCTGCAGCTCCTTCTCACCAGCGACCCACGACGTGCCCTCGGACCAGAACGCTCCGGTGCCCACCTGGGCCGGCATCAGATCCGACGCGTCGAAGCGCGCGGAGCTCGCCTCGGCCAGCAGCTCTCCCTGCTTGGTGAGCGCGTCGCTCGGGTAGATGCCCGGATCGCAGCCACTGTTGGGACACAGGTAGTTGCCCTCGGCCGCCCAGGCCTCCTGGGCCTCGACCGTGCCGGCGAACTTGATGAACTCCTGCACCACAGGGCTGTCGTCGAACGCGACCAGCAGGTCACCGGCGGTCAGCATCGGGTTGTCGCCGGTGCCGCCGTCCTCGATGGGCGGCAGGTAGAAGAAGTCGTAGTCGGTCCCGTACTCGAGGTCCTCGGGGAACAGCTGTGGCGCGAAGCTGGCCTGACGGTGCAGCATGCATGCGGGCGGGTCCTCGAACATCGGTCCAGCCGCGGCCTGGAAGCTGGTCTGCACGATGTTCGGGCGACCGCCGAGCACGTTGCCCTCGGTGAACCAGATCTCGCCGACCTGCTCGAACGCCGACGTGATCTCCGGGGAGTCGAACACGGTCTCGTGGCCAACCCACTGATCATAGATGTCGGGGCCGTGCTGACGTAGGACGACGTCCTCGACCCAGTCGGTCAGCACCCAGCCGGTCGCCGTGCCACTCTCGATGCCTACGCACCACGGTGCGGTGCCCTGGCCACCCATATCGCTCTTGATCTGCTCGGTCAGGTCGAGCATGTCCTGCCAGGTCTGCGGCACCTCATAGCCGGCGTCGGTGAACGCCGGCAGCGGGTACCACACGAGGCTCTTGATCGTGAGGCGCGCGGGCAGTCCCACGATCTGGTCGCCGATGGTGCCGGCCAGCATTGTGCCGGGCACGTACTCCTCCTCGATGGAGCTCGTGTCGACGAAGTCGAGTGGCAGCGCCGCGCCGCGGTCGAAGAAGTCCTTCATCAGCCCAGGCTGGGGGATGAACATCATCTCGGGCGGGCTGCCGCCCTCGACGCGCGTCAGTGCCTGTTCCTCGAACGACGGCGAGCCCTCGTGGGTGATCGAAGCCTCAGGGAACTGCTCCTGGAAGGCCGCGATCATCGCCTCGACGCCGGCGACGTCCGCCGGCTCGGTGAACGCGCTGAGGATGGTCGCGGAGCCGCTGACGTCGCCGCCGCCTTCACCGCCCCCGCCACCTTCGGTGCCGTTGCTGGAACTCTCCTCGTCGCCACCGCCGCCGCATGCTGCGGCGATCAGTGCCAGGACGGCCAGCAGAACGATCAGTCGTCGTCCCCGTGCTCGTTCCTTGATCAAGATGCACTCCTTGTTGCGGGGACCGCCGACACAAGTCCCATCATCGCTGTAACCGTTTGCACCCAACCACATCTGTCGTAGGGCGTCAATAGTGGGCTCTCAACGTGCCCGCCGCCCATCCCAGCAAACGTCAGCGCAGCGCCTCGCCGGACTCGATGTCGAAGAAGTGCAGGTACTCGGTGCGGAACCCGACATCGATCAGCGAGTCGAACTTGGGCGGGTCGCCCGGGTCGAACCGGGCGGTGAAGACCTGGCCGCCCTCCCTGGCCTGGCGCTCCAGCTCGGCGAACGCGTCGGGGTCATCGACGGCCTCGCGCATGTCCTCGGTCACGATCGGCGGTGCACTCGTCCCGAAGTGCACGAGCATCTCGGCGCCGAGCTGCTCGACCAGCGTGACACGACGGCCCGTCCACATCATCCCCTGTGGCGCGTCGGTGCTCTCACCGTTGCCGCGGAAGAAGTGCTCCGGGCGCATGCCGATCGCCAGCGTCTTGCCCTCGTAGTCGGTCACCCGGTGGTAGCGGTCGATCGCCTCGTCGTGGACGTTGAGGATCGTGGGGTTGTCGCCCTCGCCGACGCTGACCTTGTACTGGCCCTCTTCCTTGTAGAACTCCGCCTCGGCGAAGTTCATCGCCGGCGACCCGATGAACCCACCGACGAACAGGTTGTCAGGGTTGTCATACAGCTTCTGCGGTGCGTCGACCTGCATCAGCTCGCCCCGCTTGAGCACCGCGACCCGGTCACCCATGGTCATGGCCTCGACCTGGTCGTGCGTCACATAGATCGTCGTGACGCCCAGCCGGTTCTGCAGCTCGGCGATCTGCGCGCGCATCGCCACGCGCAGCTTGGCATCGAGGTTGGACAGCGGCTCGTCCATGAGGAACGCCTGCGGCTCGCGCACGATGGCGCGACCCATCGCGACGCGCTGGCGCTGCCCACCCGACAGCGCCTTGGGCTTGCGGTCGACATACTCGGTGAGGTCGAGCGTCTCCGCGGCGTCCTTGACCCGCTTGTCGATCTCGTCGGAGTCGACCTTCGCGAGCTTGAGCGCGAAGCCCATGTTCTCGCCGACGGTCATGTGCGGATAGAGCGCGTAGCTCTGGAACACCATGGCGATATCGCGTTCCTTGGGGGTCAGGTTGTTGACCACCTTGTCGCCGATGAGGAGTTGGCCGTCGCTGATCTCTTCGAGCCCGGCACACATCCGCAACGCGGTCGACTTCCCGCAGCCCGACGGGCCCACGAGGATCACGAACTCGCCATCCCCGATCTCCAGGCTGAGATCCTTGATGGCCTCTGTGCCGTCGGGAAAGCGCTTGTAGACGCTGTCATATACGACTTTGGCCATTCCGCTACACCTCTTCGTCAGACGTTTCGTCTCGCCGGGATCCTGTCACGGCGGTGGCGCGTTGGCAACCTGCATCATCGCCCGCGGTCGAAACTACCGCAAGGGCTTTCATCTCAGCGACATCCACGCGGACCCCGGTGTGTTCACCCTGCCAGCCGGTCGCTGCTCCGTTCCGGTCCCGTCGTCGCACGGACCACCATCTTCGTCGGCAGCACGATGCTGCTTACGTCGCGGTCGTCGTCGTCGCTCATCGACTCGAGCAGCAACGTCGCAGCCGCCTCCCCCTCCTGCATTGCCGGCTGCGCCACCGTGGTGAGATCGGTGTACGCCGCCATGTCGTGGTCGTCGAAGCCGACGACGGAGATGTCACCGGGCACGTGCAGCCCCGCGTCCCTGACGGTCTTGAGCGCACCGATCGCCATCTCGTCGGACTCGGCGAAGACGGCGCTGGGTGGACGGTCGACGGTCAGCAGCTGCGCCATCGCTTCCGCGCCACCCTGCAGCGCGAAGTTGCCCGGCACGATCAGCTCCTCGCGCACCGCGATGCCCGCCTCAGCGAGCACGCGCTCATACCCAAGGCGTCGCTGGACCGGGGCGGTGAACTCGAGCGCCTGGGGTGGAAGGTGACAGATCAGCCCGATCCGGCGGTGTCCCAGGTTGACCAGGTGGCGTGTCGCGGTGGCCGCCGCCTCGACGTTGTCGATCGTGACGGACGGCGCACACGAGTCGACGCCCACCGTGACGACCGGCCCCGCCTGGCGCAGTCGCTCGACGTCACTCGTCTCCACGGGCAGGTCCACGACGATCAGCCCGTCGACGCGCTTGCTCAGCGGCATCTCGTCGATGAAGCGCCGCATCGTGTCGGCGTCTGGCACGCCGTACAGCAGGACGTCGTAGCCGTTGGCGGCGAGCACGCCCTCTGCACCGGCGACCACCTGCGTGAAGAACCACTGCGTCAGCATGGGCACGGCCATGCCGACCGTCATCGTTCGTCCGGCGGCCAACCGCGAGGCGTGCGGGTGGGCGACGTACTGCAGCTCCGCAGCCGCTTTCAGCACGCGGTCACGCGTGGCCGGCGAGACATTGGGCAGCCCGCGGATCGCGCGACTGACCGTGGCGACCGATACACCGGCGAGGTGAGCGACATCACCAATGCTCGCGCTCACGGGGCTATGCTCCACTTCCTCACACGGTGGACTGAGCGTATGGGGAGACACCGTTTTCATCAATGGCCGACCTCGGAAGCGTCGGATGTGAGACATCGGCGCGGTCATGGCTCGCTACCGACCGGCGTAACGCGCAAGCGCGTACAGTGCGACGATGAGTGAGGAGGCGACGTTTCGCCTCGGGCGGGCGCCGACCAGCACGTGGGCGTACGGACTCCTGCGCGCCGGCGCCTTCGCGATGCCCTACGTCGCCGGTACCGGTGGCGTGGGCATCGGGTTGTTCGTGGTGCTGCCGCTGTTCGTGTTCCTGCTGCGGGGATCCGTGCGGGCGTGGGGAGCGCTGCTCGTGTTCGACTCGCTGTCCTTCGCCATCCTGCTGTCGGTACCCGACGTCGCCGCCGTGCCACTGCTGCTGCCGATGCTCATGGGTGGTGCGCTCATCGCCCTGCTGGTGCCATCGACGCGCAGGTACGTGACCCAGCCGCGGACCGACGTCGCGGACGGCGAGGAGTGACCTGGACGTGGTCGCGGCTGCCGGCGTCGCCGGCGGAGCGTGGCACCGATCCCGACGCTCGTGCCGCATGATCGGTGACGTCGTCGAGCTGCTCGCCTGCCCGCACTGCCGCGGTGAGCTGGAGCTGCGCGACGGCGTGGTCACCTGCGCCGAGGGACACGCCTACGACGTCGCGCGGCACGGCTACGTCAACCTGCTGCCCGGAGGTGGGGGATCAGGCACCGCCGACACCGCCGCGATGGTCGCGGCACGGTCCGAGGCACTGGCGACCACGGGTCCGCTCGCGCCCCTGGTGCGCCACGTCGCCGACCATGCGGCCGCGGTGACACCACCCGTTGACGGCTGCGTGCTCGATCTCGGCGCGGGCACCGGCGCCCATCTCGCCCGTGTGCTCGACGCCCTGCCCAACCGCCGCGGGCTCGCACTGGACCTGTCGAAGCACGCAGCCCGTCGGGCCGCCCGCGCCCACGTGCGCCTGGGCGCGGTGGTCTGCGACGCGTGGGCGCGACTGCCGGTGCGCGACGGCGTGGCCGCGCTGGCGCTCAGCGTGTTCGCCCCGCGCAACGCCGCCGAGCTCGCCCGCGTACTGGCGCCGCAAGGCGAACTTCTGGTGGTCACGCCGACGCACCGGCACCTGTCGCGGCTGGTCGCCGCCCTCGGGCTGGTGCGTGTCGACGCGCGCAAGGACGAGCGGCTCGCCCACGCGTTGGCCGGCCACTTCGTTCGCATCGACGACCACACCCACGGCTACGACGTCCCGATGGACGACGATGACATCGCCGCCGTCGTGACCATGGGCCCCAGCGCCCACCACCTCGGTCGCGAGGCGCTCGCCAGACGCATCGCCGCGCTCGACGGTCCGCAGACCGTGTCAGTGGACGTGCGGCTGTCGCGATACCGCTCGCGGGCCTGAACCGCCTGCCGCGATGCCGCCCGCCGTCAGCTCGTGGGCTGCGGACCGCCGACCCACACGGTCTTGGCGTTGCAGAACTCCTTGATGCCGACGTCTGCCAGCTCACGTCCGTAGCCGGACGTGCCGACGCCGCCGAACGGCAGCTGCGGGTACGACGCCGTCATGCCGTTGATGAACACCATGCCGGCATGCAGGTCCCGCGCGAACGCGTGCTGCTCGGCCCCGTCGTCGGTCCACGCGTTGGACCCGAGCCCGAACGGCACATCGTTGGCGACGGCGATCGCCTCGTCGTAGCTGCCGACCTTGAACAGGCTGGCGACCGGACCGAAGACCTCGTCCTCGTACGCGGTGGTGCCCTCGGGGACCTCGGTGATCACCGTCGCCGGGTACCACCAGCCCTCGCGGTCGGGCACGTCGCCGCCGACCAGCACGTTCGCGCCATGATCGACCGCCTCGTCGACGGCGTCGATCACGCCGCTGCGGCCCTGCTCGTTGGCCAGCGGTCCGATGTCGGTGTCGTCGTCCATCGGGTCGCCCAGGGTCTGTGCGGCCATGTGCTGTGCGAACAGGTCGGCGAACTCGTCGTAGCAGTCGGCGTGGACGATGAAGCGCTTGGCCGCGATGCAGCTCTGCCCGTTGTTCTGACACCGGGCGGTGGTGGCGACCTTGGCGGCCTCGTCGAGGTCCGCGCTGGGCATCACGACGAACGGGTCGGAGCCGCCGAGCTCCAGCACCACCTTCTTCAGGTACTTGCCCGCCGCCGCGGCGACGGCGCGACCCGCGCCCTCGCTGCCGGTGAGCGTGGCGGCCCGGATGCGGTCGTCGGCCAGGACGCTCTCGACCCGGTCACTGCCGATGAACACGTGCTGGAACGCTCCCCCGGGAAAGCCGGCGCGGCCGAACAGCTGGCCGAGGTACTGAGCCGACTGCGGCACGTTCGACGCGTGCTTGAGCACGCCGGTGTTGCCGGCCATCAGCGCCGGTGCCGCGAACCGCACCGCCTGCCACAGCGGGAAGTTCCACGGCATGATCGCCAGCACCGGCCCGAGCGGCTGGTAGATGGTCAGCGCCCGCCGCGCGTTGACCGCCTCGGTGTCATACGACACGTCGGCCAGGAACTCCTCGGCGTGGTCGGCGTAGAAGCGCATCGCCGTGGCGCACTTGTGCACCTCCGCCTCCGCGGCCGCCAGTGTCTTGCCCATCTCGGTGGTCATCATGCGGGCCGTGTCGTCGGCCTCGTCGTCGACCAGATCGGCCGCGGCGCGCATCCAGCCGGCGCGGTCGTCGAACGACGTGCCGCGCAGGTCGTGGTGGGCGTCGACCGCTGCGGTCAGCCGACGATCCAGCTCGCCGTCGTCGTGATCGTCGAAGGTCTCGAGGGTCTCGCCAGTGGCGGGGTTGATCGTTGCGTAAGCCATGCGCGCCAGTGTTCCCCGATCGATCACGGGCAAAAGGCGCTGTCAGCTGCTGAGCAGGTAGATCGCGCCCACGACGAGCATGGCGAGCACGATCCGCTCGAACACCCGCGGCGACACCGGTTCGACCAGCCACCGTCCGGTCACGACGCCCGGTGGGATCAGCAGTGCCAGGGGCACCACCCGCACCATCTGCCAGTCGAGGAGGCCGGCAGCGAGGTAGCCGGGTACACGGCCACCGGCGGACCACCCGCGTGGGCAACCGCGGAGGTGACGCCGCTGGTCGCACCCGCCGCGACCGCCAGACCCGCCCCGGCCGGCACCCGCGCACGCCGCAGCCTCGGCTCGGCGAGCCGGTAGACCACGAACACGAGGCTGAGCACGGTCGGGGTGCGAGCTGCCGCCCGGCCGCGGTGCGTGGGCAGCTGTGCCGCAAGCGTGGCCGCCGCGTCGCGGCGGGCGGTCATCGTTCGGGCAGGTGCCGACCGACCAGCTCGACGATCAGCGACTCGGCGCACGCGAACGGCTCCTCGGAGCGGCGGATGCCGGCCACGTTGAGCGCCCCCTCGAGCACGAGCAGCACCTGCGCGGCGACCGTCGCCGCGTCGGTGACGCCCGCCTCGTCGAGGATCGTCTCGATGCCCCGTTCGATGTTGTCCAACGAGCCGCGGATGACACCCAGTGCCGGATGCTGGTCGTCGACGAGCTCAGCGGCGGCATTGATCATCGCGCAGCCGCGGAACTCCTGGTCGTCGGGTGGATCGGCGTAGCCGTCGACGTACGCCAGCACGCGCTCGATGGGATCGTCGCTGACGTCCTCCAACCGCGCCGCGAGCCTGCGCCGCCAGCGCGTCTCGCGGCGTTGGAGGTAGGCGGTGATCAGCCCGTCCTTGCTGCCGAAGTGGTTGTACAGCGTGCGCTTGGAGACCCCGGCCTCCTCGGCGAGGGTGTCGACGCCGGTCGCGGTGATGCCGTGACGGTAGAAGCAGCGCCGTGCGGCGTCGATGATCCGGTTCCGGGTCTCGTCGACCGTGTCCTGAGTGGCCATGAGAAACTTTTCACGAAGTGGGCTGACAAGGTACACCGACCTGTGTATGTTGGGTCGAGTTACACCGGTCAGTGTACCCCGAAGGGACGCACCATGAAGTCGCCACACACCGCATCCTCGACGGCCCGCCGCACGATCGCTTCAGCGCGCCGGCGTCCCGCCCCCCGCCACCGCGGTGGACGTCCGCGTCGCCCGACCCAACCGCTGCATGAGGCGCTCGCGCTCGGTCTGGGCTGCACCGCCATCGGCTACCGCATGTCCACACCGGCCGAGTGGCGTTGATCACCTGATCCGTCATGGCTGCCCGACCCGACGTGAGGGCGACGCCAGCCTGACGCCCGCTACCTACCGGAAGGCCCCGCCGTGTGCGGGGCCTTCACGTGCGACTCGTCATGTCCGAGCAGTCTCGCCGTAGCGTTGCCGCGCTGCCTGCTTGGAGACGCCGAGCACGAGCGCGATCTCCCCCCAGCTGCGGCCGTTGCGACGGGCGTCAGCGACCGCGTCCGCCAGCTCGCCCTCGGCCGTGGCGACGTCGCCGAGCGCCAGCCCGATGCGTCGCAGGTCGCGCGGGTCCTCGGCCGGCGTCTTGGTCGGGTCCACCGAGTCGAGCCACGCCTCGGCGTCGGCGGCAGCCTGCTCGAGTTGTTCTCGGGTCCTGGGCATCACGTACCTCACACTCTCGGCGATCTCTACCGGACAACCTACCTTGTCCTCGTGGGCTCGGCAAGGTAACTTGTCTCGCGTTCCGAAGCCGGTGTGCCGATCATCTATCCGATCCGCATCCAGCGCGCGCTCGTGCTGCCATTTGTGGACAACTACCGGGTGACCGTTCAGCAAGCCCGACCGCCCCGGTGACTGCGTTCCGCGTGCTCATGACTGGTGTGTCCGGTGAGGTGCCCCCGGCAGGAATCGAACCTGCGACTCCCGACTTAGGAGGTCTCATCTCTCATGGCTCTGACCTGCGCATTTGTGCGACCGAGGCCCCGCCCCGCAGCCCGAGACGAAGATCATGCGCGGCGACTGAGCTCTTAAGTGGATGGAGGGGCACACGACCGTGACCAACGGCGATCATGACGTTGATTCTTCAGCGAACACCGCCCACCAGCCCTCTTAGCTAACACACGTGCGCTGGCTGCGACGCCGATGCTAGCGCGAGCCGCCGCCCGACGGCGCGGTCACGCCGGCGTCATCACCCGTGAACGCTACTTGGCCGAACGGCGCGCCCGCATCGAAGGCGACGCCGACCCGGCCGAGGCCGCCGACGTACGCGAGGCCGAGCTAGCCGCCCGATGGGCCGACGGCGGCACCTATACGTGCGACGGTTGGCAGCTAGACCCACGTCCGCGCGGCATTGGTCCGGCGGACCGCGTAGCCGTTCACGGCGACGGGACGGTTGCGTCGGATGCAAGCTCGACGGTCGGCGTCTGCGGGCGGTAGGTGCGGGTTCGCGCTGCGGACGGCTTCGCGATAGAAACACCCGATGTGGCATGGATGCATCGTCGGTGTGTGGATGGCTGCGGCAGACGAGTCCGGTTTCTCCCCCCAAGAGTGGATCGTCCAGCGGGGCGTGCCGCGCAGCCTCGTCGAATTCATCCTCGTGGCTGCGTTCGTCATCGCCACGGGCGCTGTCTTGTTCAAGCCGGCCCAGTGGCTCTGGGGCCGACGGCCCAGATGGCTCCGTCGCGACGAACCAACGACGACGCCGAGCACGGCTGACCTCGACGCATGGGAAACACACCTGCGCGTCAAGATGGACGAACTGTGGGTGTCCGGCGACCGCGCGCCGCTGCGGGCCGCCGAGCGTGACAGCCCGTCGAGTCTGCAATACATCGGGTTCACGGCGGACACCGCGTTGTTGCATCCCACACGCCGGTCGGCGACCGCCCTGGCGACCGGGGGCTCGATCACGCTGGCCGACGACCTGGGCGCCGGCGGGCTGTTCGAACTGCTCGACGAGTCGATGCTGATCGTGGGCGCACCCGGTGCCGGCAAGAGTGTGCTGCTGTGGCAGATCC
>JAHWKT010000136.1 GCA_019347695.1 Actinomycetota bacterium
TGCGGGCGAGCTGCTGCGTGATCGTGCTGTAGCCGACCGGTGCGCCGTCGCGCAACACCCGCGTCGCGACGCTCGTGTCGTCCGACCGTTCCCGGTGCACGACGACGGTCCCCGCCGCCGCGACCCCACCGTGCACGCCGTCTTCGGGCGTCAACGCGCGTGGTGGCGCAGCATCGACGAGCAGCGACCACAGGCCGCTGGCCGTCGGGTCATCGGCGCTGGCGGTCACCACGACGCCGTGGGGTCCGCACGACACCACGCCGGTGATGTGCAGGCCGGCGGGGGAGTGCGCGGTGCCGTCGACGACCACCCGACGGGTGTCGACCGACAGATCGTCCTCGACGGTGACCAGCTGCCCATCAGCCGTCCAGTTCGGGGTGCCGTCGACGAGCTCGACCCACGGGTCGCCGGTGATCGTCCGGTGGACACGGGTCTCGCCGCCCGCGACGACCGTGCGGACCTCGAGACGGCGCTGGTCGCGCTCCTGCACCCCCAGCGTCAGGGGACCACCCTGCGGCCAGCGCACGGCGGCGAGGTAGGGCAGGCGTTCGCGGTCCCACACGACGTCGGTGCGGCTGCCGTCGAGCCCGAGCACGGCCAGCTCCACCGCCGCGTTCGACGTGCCGGCCGCCGGATAGCGCAGCGCGCTCGGCGGTGCATCGGGTGTGAGCGGCTCGTGCAACCACCAGCGTTCCACGGCCGTGGCGTCGACCCGGCAGGCGGCGATCGCCATGCCGTCCGGTGCCCACCAGAAGCCCCGCAGGCGTCCCATCTCCTCCGCGGCGATGAACTCGGCCAAGCCCCACGTGACGTCAGGGTCGTCGTCGCCGGCCAGCTCCCGGGCCGCGTCGCCCGCGATGTCGGCGACGTGCAACCGGCCGTCGGCGACCCAGGCGACATGGCGGCCGTCCGGTGACGGTCTGGGCTCTGCGACCGGACCGGTCACGTCGAGCACGTCCATCGAGCGGTCGGCGACGGTCACCACGTGCAGTCGTGCACCGTGGGCGAACGTCAGCGTCCCCAGATCAGCTGTCGCGGCGTACGCGGTGATGCCGCCGGCCTGCTCGCGGGTGCGCTCACGCCGGGCGCGTTCCGCGGCCGAGGCGTCCCGGTCGTCACCCAGGTCGTCGGGGTCGACCAGCAGGGTCGGGTCGGCGTCGCCGTCGAGATCCACGATCCACAACGCCTGCCGTCGATCGTCGTGACTGCGCGCCCGCAGGTAGCACAGACGGGTGCCGCCGGCGCTGAGCGTGAAACTCCGGGGATGGCCCAGCGTGTCGTACAGGCCCACGGCCAGCTCGCGCATGCGCGCGGACAGCTCCTCGTCGCCCTCACGGAGGCCGGATGCGGCGACCGTGGTCACGTGGCTGCCGTGGCGTCCCGCGCGGCGAGTTCGGGGCAGCGCTGCTCGTGGCCCGGGCGCACCCAGGTCCACGCGCCGCACGCCGGGCACCGGGCACCATCGCGCACCATCGGGTTGTTCCGCAGTGCCGCCGGCAGCGTCACGTCGAGGCCGCCGCACACCAGCGCCTCATAGGCCTTCTCGGCGAGCTGCCGGTTGGTGTCGGCCAGTGCCGTGAGCCGTTCGCCGACGGCGACGTCCTCGCCGCGGGCGACCCGCTGGGCCAGCAGCGATGCCGTCTCTGGCCTGGTGAGGTCGAACGCGTCGACGGGCGCGTCGAGCAGGGCGGCCGGCAGGGTCGCCTCGACCCTGAGGGACCGCCAGTGCCACCAGGTCGCCAGCGCCGTGGCGGGGTCGGCGTCGGCCGCCGCCGCGATCTGCTCGTCGATCCGGCGGAGCAGTGGCGCGGCGACGCCGTGGTCGCGCGACCACGCGAGCACCGCACCGATGTCGGGGCGGGCGAGATCGACGTCGTCCAGCGCGCCGTCGAGTGCGGCGGGCAGCTGCTCGCGAAGGAACTCCAGGTTCGTGATCGTCGGCGGCAGCCGATGGGCGTGCCTGCGCAGAAGTGCCTCGACGGGTGGCGCGAGACCTGCCACCACCCGGGCCTGCGCGGCCTCACGGAGCCACTGTTCGTCGGGGTCCTCGGGCAGCGGGAGCACGACGTCGGGGTCGCGCTGCAGCCGAGCCGACGCGACCTGTGGGCGTGCCGCGACCAGGTCGAGGTGGTCGTCGAGCACCTCACGCAGCCACTGCCAGATGAGGCCACGGGCGCGTGTGACATCCTCCGCGACGCGGTCCGCGTGGCCGCGGAGTCCCAACATCGTCGCCGACCGCAGTGCGCCGCGCGCCCGCTCGAGCGCCTCGGGGCGCTCCTGCAGCACCGGCCGGCACGTCGTCGGATCGGATGAGAACAGCTCCCACAGTCCGAACAGGTCGCGATACCGCCCGGTCGCGGCGGACGCCACGAAGTGGCGGGCGAGCGCGGCGGTCCCCAGCAGCGCGCCGGCCGTGACGGCCGGCACCTCGGCGATCAGCTCCTCGCGCAGTCGCGCCGGCAGTCGGCTCAGTGCCGGGTCGGGGTGCTGCACGTAGGCCAGCGCCGCCTCGTTGGTGACACCGATGCGACGAGTGAGATCGGCGGCCGTGACGGTCTCTGCAGCGGCGGACGAAGCCATCGCTCCTCCTCACGCCGACGACGGTGTCGGCCCTCGCTGAATGGTTGTCGCACGACCCGGACGGTCCTGCCGACTCCGGTGGCCGCCGCCTCCAGATGGGGCGGCGGGGTCGTCCGTGCTCCCGCCCGGCGATGCCAGTCGAGGATAGCGCCTGGCGTCGGCCTCAGGGAACCTCGGGGATCTGCAACGACTCGCCCACCGTCAGGCTGTAGGGTTCGCGCAGCTCGTTGGCGCGTGCGATGTCACGCCACATGGTGGGATCTCCGTAGACCTCCTGGGCGATCGATGCGAGACTGTCGCCCGACTGGATCACGTAGGTGCGGCCCTCCGGACGCGTCTCTTCCTTCTTGCGCTTGTCGGACTTCTCTCTTGGTTCGTCACGACGAGACGTCTGCGCGGCCGCGACGTCGGACGGCGTCTCGCTCGCTGCAGCCTCGTCGGCTCGGTCGTCCACCGCGGCGCCCGCGTCGAGTGCGGTGAGCTCGGCCTCCAGCGATGTGATCTGTGCCCGCAGGCGCGTGATCTCATCGCGCTGCTCGCTGAGCTGGCGCTGTGCGCGGTCGTCGCCGCCGAAGGTCGTGCCCAGCCAGAACGCGAGTGCGAGCGCGAGCAGCAGGACCAGCACCCGCCCCCACAGGATCTGGGTGCCGTGAGGCTCGTCTGGATCCGCAATCGGTTCGTTGCTCATGATGATGCCCGTGTGGTGGTCATGAGGCGCGACTGCATGCAACCTACCGCGACCCGACGCTCGACGACGTCAGCCCGCCCGGGACGGGCCGCGTCATCGGCCGGCGGCGTCACCGTCGTCGGGCGATCCGACCGTGGCTGCCAGCCACTCGATCGTGCGGTCGCCGATCATGTCGGCGTCGTGGTCCAGCGTCGCCACGTGGAAGCTGCGCTCCAGCCACACCTGCTCGCGGCGGGGCGATGCGATGCGGTCGAGGATCACGGCACTGTCGGTCGGGCGCACCGTGTGGTCGTTGCGCGACGTGAGGACCAGCGTCGGCATGTCGACGGCGTGCAGATGCGCGCGCACGATGTCCTGCAGCTCGAACAGCGACGCCGCCGCCGTCAACGGCACTCTGGAATACGGCAGCTCGTCGGCGCCGGGCTTTGCGATGTCGTTGCCCACGCCCGGCATCCACGGGATGACGCGCTTGAGCAGCCCGAGGGCGGGCTTGAAGGGGTGCTCGAACGTGACCGACGGGTTGATCAGCACCAGCGCGGCCACGTCGGTGGGTCGCAGCTGCGCCAACCGCAGCGCGAGTGTGGCGCCCATCGACAGGCCGACGATCGCGCGGGGCCGACCTTCGAGCCGGTCGAACGCCGCCACCACCTCGGCCAGCCACTGCGACCACGTGGTGGTCGCCAGCTCGCGATAGTTGGTGCCGTGGCCCGGCAGGCGTGGGAGCTCGACGCTGTAGCCCTCCGCCGCCAGTCGGGCCGCGAGCGGGCGCAGCGACGTCGGGTTGCCGGTGAAGCCGTGGAGCACCAGCACGCCCGGCCCGTCACCGGGATGCGACCAGGCGGCAGCGCTCGGCGCGACGAGGGCCATGGTCCTACGCCGGGGTGGTGTCGACACGGCCACCGCTGCGCCGGTAGACACCGGCACGACGGTCGAGGTAGCCCTCGTCCACGAGGTAGCGGCGCAGCGCCGCGTAGTCGGGATGGCGTCGGCTGAGGATCTCGTTGACGGCGGACTCCGGATACGAGACGCCGGGCTCGAAATCGAGTGACAGTCGCTCCAGGACGACACGACGTTTGCTGCGCGCGAGCGGGATCTGCGTGAGCCGCTCACCGGAGAAGAACCGGGCCAGCACGACACCCTCGTCGGTGGTCATGCCCTTGAGGACCGATGCGTCGACGTCGGCGGCGGGCTGCAGCTGCGACGCCAGCGTCCGCAGACGGTCCGCCTCGAGCCGGTAGCGTGTGCCGTGACGTTGCACGAACTCCGCCGCCGCGAGGGTGCCCAGCGCGGAGAGCACGGACCGCTCTGTCAGGCCGGTCGCGGCGGCGACCTCGGCCGCGGTGGCCGGCCCGGTGGCGAGCTGTCCGAGCACCGCGAGTCGGTCGGTGTCCAGCGTCAGGCGCAGCCACCGGTCCGCGTCCGTCGCGGGCGGGACGGAGACCGGCCGACTCACTTGATCGCCCTGCCGCGTGCGCGGGTGCCGGCGAACACGCAGGTCTCGGCCCGTTCGACCGGCTCGCCGCTGGCGGGTTCGCCGGTCACGTGCTCGCTGAGGTCGATGACGACCATCTCGGCCTCGAAGCGGACCGCGTACTGGTCCAGGCCGCGGCTCGCGGGACCGCTGAGCCACAGGCCATCGGTCCCGAACCGGGCAGGGGTCACCGAGCCCTGCAGCTCCGCGGCGGCCGGGCAGTAGCCGATGTGGCCCATCGGCGGGGTATCCAGAGGATGCGGTCCGAACGCCGCGTAGGCCTGCACCTCGCCGAGATCGTCGAGCGCCAACCACACGCACAGGCTCTTGTTGCCCGGTTCGCACACCCGCACCGGATCGTCCTCGAGCTTGTCGAGGATCTCGCGCACGTCGCCGGCGACGAGCTCGAAGTCGGCCGAGTGATCGGCCTGCGCGGCCGACCGGGTGGGGCCGACGCCGCGTTCGGCGACGACGTCACCGGTGCTGTCCACGAACACGACACGCAGGGGGTCCTGGTCGCCGACGACCTCGTTGAGGGTCATCAACACCCAGCTGGTCTCACCGACCTCGTAGGCCAGCCACCAGCCCCCCCGGGGCTGCACCGCCCACTTCGCACCGACGGGCACCTGCACCAGCCGTGTACGCACGTCCGGGTAGCGCCCACCGCTCGGTGGCGGCCGCTGCGTCCCGCGAAGCGTCGCCCCAGGTCGGCCGCTGAGCGCGAAGTCCAGGTGCGGGCGGGCGGGCGAGCGCCAGCCGTCCGCGACCGACGCGCCGACGCAGGCGATCTCGACCTCGCGCGGGTAGCCGGGTGGGGCGTCGGCGACCGCGATCCGTAGGTAGGTCAACGCGTCGGGGCCGAGGTGGGCGGCGCTCACCTCGCTCGACTCGATCAGCTCGGTGAGGCGGCGCCGTGCCGGGTCGTCGGCGTCGGCGTAGCCCTGCAGGCAGCTGGCGTCCACGTCGTCGGGCACGGTCTCCAGCCGGCGCGCCAGGACCACGTCGTCGCCGAAGCGTCGGCTCAGCTCCTCGGGTACCTCGTCGGGCGCGCTGCCGTCGACGAGCGCGGTCGGCTGCGGCGTGTTCGGTTGGGCCTGCCCGCCGAACCCGCTGACATCGCGGTCGGCGAACTGCTGCGCAGCCCACAGCAGCGCCAGCGCCAGCACGGCGATCGTCAGCGGCAGCAGCCACAGCGGCGCAGGTCGCGGCGCCGGTTCGTAGTCCACGGTCATGTGCCCAACAGGCTAACCGCCGCGGCGCCGGTTTCTGCGCGCCGGCGCCGAATCGAGGTCGGATCGGCCCGACCGATCAGCCGCGCTCGACAGGGACGTCGACCAGTGAGCCGTACTCGGTCCACGACCCGTCGTAGTTGCGGACGCGGTCGTAGCCGAGCAGCTCGTGCAGCACGAACCACGTGTGTGCACTGCGTTCGCCGATCCGGCAGTAGGCGACGACATCGGTGTCGGCCCCGCCGACGGCGTCGGCGTACAGCTGCCGCAGCTCGTCGGTGCCGAGGAACGAGCCCGTCTCGGGGTCCACGGCCGTCGACCACGGCACGTTCGCGGCACCCGGGATGTGTCCGCGCACCTGTGCGTTCTCCTGCGGCAGGTGTGCCGGTGCCGACGCCTCGCCGCTGAACTCCGCGGGCGAGCGGACATCGATCAGCGCGCGACCCTGCGGCGCCCCGACGTACTCGGCCAGCACCTGATCGCGCCGGACGCGGATTGTCTCATCCGGCTCGTGCGCCCGGTAGACGGACGTCGCGCTGACCTCGGTGGCGTCGGACGTCATCGGACGATCCTCGAGCTCCCAGCGCTTGCGGCCACCGTCCATCAGGCTGACCTTGTCGTGGCCGTACAGCTTGAAGTACCAGTAGGCGTACGCGGCGAACCAGTTGTTGTTGCCGCCGTACAGCACGACATGGGTGTCGTTGGTGATCCCCTTGCTGTCCATCAACGCGCCGAACGCGTCCTGCGAGACGAACGCACGCCGGACGCCGTCCTGGAGATCGTCGCGCCAGTGCAGTGCGACCGCGCCCGGGATGTGTGACGCGTCGTACAGCGTGGTGTCCTCGTCGACCTCCACGAGGCGGACCTCATCGTCGTCAAGGTGCTCGCTGACCCAGTCGGGGGACAGCAGTGGCGGGGTCTCGGCCATGCGGGTTCCTCTCCTCGTACGATCACCGGCCTGCCGGCGGGTCGGCGCGCACAGGCCGCCAACCCGTCGAGCACGCCTGCGACAGGCCGGCAGATCGTACTCGACAGGGCATGAGCGTCGTTCCGGGGAAACCGGGACAACGTCAGCGGGCGCTCGCGCCAGCCGCAGATCGACGACGAGGGGGCGGTGATCGCTGGTGGTGCGCTCGAGCGCGACGGCACGGCGGACCTCTGCCGTGCCGTCGACGAGCACGTGGTGCATCTGCAGCCGGGGTCGCCACGCCGGGAACGTCGGTTGCCCGCCGGCGTGGCGCCACGTCGGCAGCGCTGCCCGGACCGACCACACCGGGAGATTGAGGTCGCCGACCAGCACGCGCGGTTCGGTGGCGACGGCCGCGGCTGCACGCAGCTGGCGCAGCGCACGCCACGGCATGTACGACAGATGGGTGACGGTGATGGCCGGCTCCCATCGTCCCGCGTGGACCCGCACGGTCAGCGCGACCCTCGGTTCGCGGTCCCACCCCGGATTGCGCAGTGACGCCGACGGGCCTCTGGCGCCGGCGCCGCCACCGGGCAGCTCATGCCGGTCGGCACCGGACAGCTTCACGCGCGACAGCAGGCCGACACCGTAGGCGGCGCCGCCCGAGTCGGGACGAGCGGGTATCCACGACCGGTCCGGGCTGCCCAGCAGCGCCGGACAGAACACGCCGGTCATGCCGAGCATCCTCGCCAGCTCGTCCACCTGGTCGAGCCCGCCACTGCGCTCCTGGTGACGGTCGACCTCCTGCAGTGCGACGACGTCCGCGTCGAGCGCGGCGATCGCGGCGGCGGCCGCCGCCAGGTCGACCGTACCCTGCTGGCGCAGGTCGCGGCCGTGCAGGAGGTTGTAGGACGCCAGCCGGAACGTGTCGATCGTCATCACCGACCGGGTCGCAACGGTCGTGGGCTCCCCCGTGCTTCGTGGAACCAGGCTCCGCACGATCCAATGTCCGGTGTAGCCGGTCGGCCGCGTGCTTCGTGGAACCAGGCTCCGCGAAGTTTGGGGTCGAGCGTGCCGGGAACAACTCGGCGCTGACGCCTCCGCGGTAGGGTGCGCGTCGGCGTCGGACACACCGGCGGTATCCCACGGACAGCGAAGCGAGCATGGCGCAGATCGAACTGCAGTTGACGCTGCCGCGCGACGCCAGGTACGTCGGTGTCCTGCGGCGTGTCGCCGAGTCGCTGCTCGCCGGGTTGGATGTCCCGGAGGAATCGGTCGACGATGTGGCCGTCGCCCTGAGCGAGGCGTGTGGCAATGTCATCAGGCACGCCGAGGGCACCGCGGAGTATGGCGTGCAGCTCAGCGTCACCGATGATCACTGCTCGATCGAGGTGTGCGATCTGGGTCCCGGGTTCGACCCGGCCACCCTCGACGAGATGCCGGCAGAGCTGGACGACGTCCCCGGTGCGGAGCGTGGCCGCGGGGTTCCGCTGCTCAAGGCATTGATGGACGACCTGCAGTTCGTGCGCGAAGAGGACACCACCACGGTGCGGTTGTTCAAGCGCTGGGAGGCCGTGGGGCTCGGACCCGCAGTGGAGTAGCGGCGGTGCCGTTGGCACGGTGGTCGAGGTGCACGGCCAGCACGTCGCGAAGCGCCAACTGCACAGGCCCGAAGCGCAGGTCGTACACGCGCGTCGCGAGGTCGAGCAGCGCACGCCACCATCGCGCGTGACGCTCCACCGCAGCGGGCCCGACGAGCAGGTGTGCGACGTCGGTGACGTGGCCGGCCGCCGCTGGACCCACCACCACGTACCCCAGCTCGGTCACCGCGGTCCGGTCGCGCGCGGCCAGTTCGAGATCGTCGAACGACAGCGTGACAGGCAGCGCGTCCGCACCACCCGGTGCGGGGGGGAGGCGTTCCACCCACGACCGGTCCACGATGGCGATCTCGACACACAGGTGGCGCTCCTGTTCGTCGCTCGTGACCATGTGGGCGTCGGCCCCCTCGTGTCAAGCACCGACACATCGGCGCTGTCATCGGTCCCGCGCCAGTGCGTCTCGCATCGGACGGCGCTGCATTGTGCACTGGGGCACGACGATGATCACGCATCCCGTGCCACACCGCGCTGCACCTCCCCAGGTCCGCGGGTAGACAGGGAGCACGAGCACGCGTCGACGCGAGGCGGGGCCATGACCAGCGAACGGTCGTCGGGCGACACGTCGCGCCGCGTCGACCCAGGTGCGTCGACCACGCCGCCCCGCACGGTCGGGGAGCTGCGGGCGTCCGGTTACCGCGACCGGACGGTCAAGCAGGAGGTCGCCGCCAACGCCGCACGTCGGGTCGCGGCTGGGCAACCGGTCGTCGAGGGTCTCGTCGGCTTCGACGACACGGTCCTGCCCGCGCTGGAGACGGCGCTGCTGTGCGGGCACGACCTCATGCTGCTCGGCGAGCGAGGCCAGGCCAAGAGCCGGATCCTGCGTGCGCTCGGCGACCTGCTCGACCCGCAGCTGCCGATCATCGCCGGCAGCGAGGTCAACGACCACCCCTACCGCCCGTTCTCGCCGGCCGCCAGGGCACTGGTCGCCGAGCATGGCGACCACACACCGATCACGTGGGTCGGCCGGGACGTGCGGTACGCGGAGAAGCTGGCGACCCCGGACATCTCGGTCGCCGACCTCATCGGCGACGTGGATCCGATCAAGGTCGCCGAGGGCCGGTATCTCGCCGACGAGCTCACCGTGCACTACGGACTGGTGCCCCGCCACAACCGCGGCATCTTGGCGATCAACGAGCTGCCCGATCTGGCCGAGCGGATCCAGGTGGCGCTGCTCAACGTGCTCGAGGAGCGCGACGTCCAGATCCGCGGCTACAGCCTGCGGCTGCCGCTGGACCTGCTGGTCGTGGCGTCGGCCAACCCGGAGGACTACACCAACCGGGGGCGGATCGTCACCCCGCTGAAGGACCGGTTCGGCAGCGAGATCCGCACCCACTACCCTCGTACCGCGGGCGAGGAGATCGCGGTGATGCGGGCCGAGGCGGCCGT
>JAHWKT010000137.1 GCA_019347695.1 Actinomycetota bacterium
CTTCCGATCTACGACGTCATCGTCTTCGCCGAGGCGGCGCTCGACCGCATCGGTGGTGGCCGCTCCGCAGCCCGCGCCGACGCCGACGGCGCGCCGCCGGCGGCCGCGGACGACGGGCAGGCCGACGTCGAGGACGCTGACGTCGACGACGCCGACGCGAGCGAGGAGGGCACGGCGTGAAGACCCCACACGACATCATCATCGAGCCCGTCGTCAGCGAGAAGAGCTACGCGCTGCTCGACGAGGGCAAGTACACGTTCATCGTGCGGCCCGACGCCAGCAAGACCGAGATCCGCCAGGCCGTCGAGGCGATCTGGGGCGTGCGGGTCGCGAAGGTCAACACGCTGAACCGCCCCGGCAAGCGCGTGCGGTTCGGTCTGGTGCAGGGCCAACGCAAGCGCACCAAGCGGGCGGTCGTGACGCTGGCCGAGGGCGACGAGATCGACATCTTCGCCTAGCCGCGAGCGACAGCGCGCGACGACAGACCGAGAGGACACCCACGATGGCCAATCGCAGATACCGACCGACGACGCCCGGGCGTCGCGGCATGAGCGTGTCCGATTTCGCCACGGTCACCACCGACAAGCCGCTGAAGTCGAAGACCAGCCCCAACCCCAAGCGAGCGGGGCGCAACGCGCAGGGACGCATCACCACACGGCGCCAGGGTGGCGGACACAAGCGTCGGTACCGCGAGATCGACTTCCGCCGCAACAAGGACAACGTGCCCGCGACGGTCGCCGAGATCGAGTATGACCCGAACCGGTCCGCGCGCATCGCCCGCCTGCACTACCACGACGGCGAGAAGCGCTACATCCTGGCGCCCGAGGGCCTGCGGGTCGGCGATGTGCTGACCTCCGGCGAGGGCGCGGACATCCAGGCCGGCAACGCGCTGCCGCTGCGCAACATCCCCGTCGGTACCGTGATCCACGCGGTCGAGTTGCGACCCGGTGGCGGCGCCAAGCTCGGCCGGTCCGCCGGCAACCGGGTGCAGCTGCTCGCCAAGGAGGGCAAGCACGCCGCGCTGCGGCTGCCGTCCGGTGAGATCCGCCGGGTGCTGCTCGACTGCCGCGCCACGGTGGGGACCGTCGGCAACGCCGACCACGAGCTGGTCAACGACGGCAAGGCCGGACGGTCGCGCTGGCGCGGCAAGCGCCCCAAGGTCCGCGGCGTGGTCATGAACCCCGTGGACCACCCGCACGGCGGCGGCGAGGGCCGCACCTCCGGCGGGCGTCATCCCACCAACCACAAGGGCAAGCCCGAGGGCCGGACCCGGGCCAAGAACAAGATGTCCGACAAGGACATCATCCGTCGGCGCGGCAAGCGCCGCCGCTGACCGCGAACCGCGAACACCAGGAGCAACAGCCATGCCGCGCAGCTTGAAGAAGGGCCCGTTCGTCGACGCCCATCTTGAGAACAAGATCGCCGCGCTCAACTCGCGCAACGAGAAGCGGGTCGTCCGCACGTGGTCGCGCCGGTCGGAGATCTCCCCCGACATGGTGGGCCACACCATCGCCGTCCACGACGGTCGCAAGCACGTGCCGATCTACATCTCCGAGTCGATGGTCGGCCACAAGCTCGGCGAGTTCGCGCCAACCCGCGCCATCAAATGGCGTGGCGCCGGCGAGAAGCAGTCGCTGCGCGGTCGGGGCGGCGTCCGTCGCTGACACGCACCACACCGGCGATCCGGATCTGGAGTTCCGGGATCGCCTCGAACCAGAAGGGTTGCAGGAATGGATGTCAGGGCCAGCGCCCGCTACGTGCGGGTCGCACCGAACAAGGCTCGACAGGTCGTGCGGCACATCCGCGGGCTCGATGTCGAGCGCGCACTCGACGTCCTGCTGCTCGAGCCCAAGAGCGCGGCGCAACCGGTGCGCAAGGTGCTCGAATCGGCGATCGCCAACGCGGAGAACAACCATGACCTCGACGCCGACGACCTGGTGGTCACGGCGGCGACGGTCGACGAGGGGCCGACCATGAAGCGGTACCAGCCGCGCGCGATGGGGCGGGCGTACCGCATCCGCAAGCGCACCAGCCACATCACCATCGTCCTGGGCAGTGAGGAGTAGGCCGTGGGCCAGAAGATCCACCCGTACGGGTTCCGGCTCGGCGTCATCAAGGAGTACAAGTCGCGCTGGTTCGCCGACAAGGAGTACGCCGACTACGTCGCCGAGGACGACCGCATCCGCAAGTACATCCGCGAGCGGGTCCGGCACTCGGGCGTCAGCCGCATCGACATCGAGCGCACCCGCGACCGGGTGACCGTCGACGTCTGGACGGCGCGTCCCGGCATCGTGATCGGTCGCCGCGGCGCCGAAGCCGACGCGATCCGTTCGGCGCTCGAGAAGATGACCGGCAAGCAGATCAAACTGAACATCCAGGAGGTCAAGACCCCCGAGCTCGACGCGCAGGTCACGGCGCACAACGTCGCCGAGCAGCTACGCGGCCGCGTCAGCTTCCGTCGGGCGATGCGTCGCGCGACGCAGAACGCGATGAAGGCCGGCGCCAAGGGCGTTCGGGTGCAGTGCTCCGGCCGCCTTGGCGGCGCGGAGATGAGCCGCACCGAGTGGTACCGCGAAGGCCAGGTGCCGTTGCACACGCTGCGCGCGAACATCGACTACGGCTTCGACGAGGCCCGCACCACCTACGGGCGCATCGGCGTCAAGGTGTGGATCTACCGCGGCGAGGTGCTGCCCGACTCCGAGCAGCGCCGTTCCCGGGCACAGCAGCAGCGGCCACGCCGGTCCGGCCGTGGTGGACGTGCGCCGGGACGGCGGTCCACGCCGACCGTCGGCATGGGCGACATGGCCCAGGAACGCGTGACCGAGCAGGCACCGACCGCGCCGCAGACGGGGCAACCCGCCACCGTCACGGCGGACGACCTACCCGGCACCGCACCGGCGCCGACCGAGCAGCCCATGCCGGAGACCGCTCCCCAGCAGGCCGTGCCCGAGGCGCCGGCGCCGCCGGAGGAGGTCACCCCCGCGCCGTCCGCGGACGCCGCCGACACCCGGCCGGCCGACGCCGCCGACGCGGCACGGTCGCCCGACGCCGACGCGCCGCGACCACCGGCCGCCGGCGACGTGCCGTCGGCAGCCGACGCTGCGGACGCCGAGGGCACCGCAGGCGACCCCTCGCAGCCGGACGACGACACGACCCAGGAGGCATGACGATGTTGGCTCCCAAGCGGGTGCGCTACCGCAAGCAGCATCGCGGGCGCATGCGTGGCAACGCCAAGGGCGGCTACGACATGGCCTTCGGTGAGTACGGCCTGCAGGCCGTCACCGGATCGTGGATCACGGCGCGACAGATCGAAGCGGCCCGTGTCGCCATGACGCGACACATCAAGCGCGGTGGCAAGGTGTGGATCAACATCTTCCCCCACAAGGCCTACACCAAGAAGCCGGCGGAGACCCGGATGGGGTCGGGCAAGGGCTCACCAGAGGGCTGGGTCGCCGTGGTCAAACCCGGCCGCGTGATGTTCGAGCTGTCGGGCGTGCCCGAGGACGTCGCGCGCGAAGCCATGCGGCTCGCCGCCCACAAGCTGCCCGTCAAGTGCCGCTTCCTGACACGGGATGGTGACTGACATGGACGTCGGTGAACTGCGAGAACTCAGCGACGTCGAGCTGATCGAACAGCACGACGAGCTCAAGCAGGAGCTGTTCAACCTGCGGTTCCAGCTCGCGACCGGCCAGCTGGGCAACCCGACGCTGCTCAAGCAGGCGCGGCGTGACATCGCCCGTGTGCTCACGGTGCAGCGTGAACGCGAGCTCGCCGCCGCCCGCGAGACGGCGCAGTAGCGCAGATCAGGAGACGCAAGATGACCTCGAGCACCGAGACGGCGACGTCGCAGCGCGGCGAGCGCAAGGTCCGACAGGGCCGGGTGGTCAGCGACGCGATGGACAAGACGGTCGTCGTCGAGATCCAGCGGACGACCACCCATCCGCTGTACCGCAAGATCATCAACCGGACCGAGAAACTGCTGGCGCACGACGAGGAGAACACCGCGAACGTCGGTGACCGCGTCCGTGTTGCCGAGACGCGCCCGTTGAGCAAGCACAAGCGCTGGCGCCTCGTGGACGTGATTGAGCGGGCGAAGTGATGGCGCGGACGGCGGTTCGCCACTCCGGCTCGCGAAGGGAACCCGTCGCTCGCCGGGGGCTCGCGACACCCTGAGGTCGCCTCCGTGGCGAACCGCCGTCCGCTACAGCGGCGTCACCGTCGTTCACAGTGAGAGAAGAGAAGAGATGATTCAGCAGGAGAGCAGGCTGAGGGTGGCCGACAACACCGGGGCACGTGAGGTGTTGTGCATCCGCGTGCTCGGTGGATCCGGCCGGCGGTACGCGTCGGTCGGGGACGAGATCGTCGGTACCGTCAAGCAGGCCGTGCCCGCCGCCGGCGTCAAGAAGGGCGAGGTCGTGCGCGCCGTCGTCGTGCGCACGCGCAAGGAGAAGCGCCGCCCGGACGGCTCCTACATCCGGTTCGACGACAACGCATGCGTGCTCATCAACGAGCAGGGCGCACCGCGCGGCACCCGCATCTTCGGGCCCGTCGGACGTGAGCTACGCGAGCGGCGGTTCATGCGGATCGTCTCGCTCGCTCCAGAGGTGATCTGATCATGTCTCCTGAGTCCAGCGGCTGGCGCCGCGCTCCTCACCTCCAAGGAATCGCGGTCACACGAGACGAGGACGAATAGCCATGCAACGAGTTCGACGCGACGACCACGTGCAGGTGATCTCCGGCAAGGACCGCGGCAAGTCCGGCCGCGTGCTCGCCGTGTGGCCAAGAGAGGACCGGGTGCTGGTGGAGGGGCTGAACATCGCCACCAAGCACCGCCGCGTGCAACGCACCCGCGCGGGCGCCCAGGAGGGCGGCATCATCCATGAGGAGGCGCCGCTGCACCTGTCCAACGTGATGCCGATCTGCGACACCTGCGACAAGCCCACCCGGGTCGGGTCGCGGGTGGTCGACGGCGTGCGGGTGCGGATCTGCCGCGCCTGCGACGCGGAGCTGTAGAGGAACGACCATGAGTACGACAGACACCTACCGGCCACGGCTCAAGGAGCGCTACCGCGACGAGGTGCGCGAGCAGCTCCAGGGCCAGCTCGGCCTCGACAACGTGATGCAGGTGCCAACGCTGACCAAGATCGTGGTGAACATGGGCGTCGGCGACGCGGTGGCAGACCCCAAGGCGATCGACGGCGCCCTGCGCGACCTGACGATCATCACCGGGCAGAAGCCGCAGCTGACCCGCGCGCGCAAGTCGATCGCCGGCTTCAAGCTGCGCCAGGGGATGCCGATCGGCGCGAAGGTCACGCTGCGCGGCGACCGGATGTGGGACTTCTTCGACCGCCTGCTGGCGGTGGCGCTGCCGCGCATCCGTGACTTCCGCGGACTGTCCGCGCGCAGCTTCGACGGCCGCGGCAACTACACGTTCGGTGTCACCGAACAGCTGATCTTCCCGGAGATCGACTACGACTCCATCGACCGCGTCCGCGGGATGGACATCACGATCGTGACCACGGCCGAGACCGACGAGCAGGCCAGAGCGTTCCTCTCCAGCTTCGGCTTCCCGTTCGTCAGCGGATCGACCAGGTAGGAGCCAACCGATGGCCAAGAAGTCAATGATTGCGAAGGCCAACCGCCGGCCGAAGTTCGCGGTGCGCAACTACACACGGTGCAACCGCTGCGGGCGGCCGCGCGCGGTGTTTCGCAAGTTCATGCTGTGCCGCATCTGCTTCCGTGAGCTCGCCCACGCAGGAGAACTGCCGGGTATCCGCAAGGCGTCGTGGTGACGGCGGCGTGCGTCGTGGCGCCGCTCCGGCTCCGAAGGGGACCCGCCCTCGCCCAGGGGGCGCGGTGTCATTCGTGCTGTCGCTCCAGCAGGGACCCCGCCCTCGCCTGGGGCTCGGGCACCCCGAGTCGCTTTCGCACGAACAACACCGCTTGAGCAGTAGGACCAAGAACGAGGGAAGCGCACCCGTTGCGGGGCGAACCCCCGAGGAGATGAGTAGATCATGATGACCGATCCCGTGGCGGACATGCTGACCCGCATCCGCAACGCCAACACGGCCTACACCGAGCAGATCGCGATGCCGTCGTCCAAGCTGAGGGCGGCGCTCGCCGACATCCTCAAGCAGGAGGGCTACATTCGGGACTTCGCCGTCGAGCCGACGACACCCCAGGCGACGCTGAAGATCGCCCTGAAGTACACGCGTGACCGCGAACGCGCGCTGACCGGGGTGCGCCGCATCTCAAAGCCCGGACTGCGGGTCTACGCCAAGCGCCACGAGGTGCCACGTGTCCTCGGCGGGCTGGGCACGGCCATCATCTCGACGTCATCGGGCCTGATGACCGACCGGGTCGCCCGTCAGCGCGGCATCGGCGGCGAGGTCCTCGCCTACGTCTGGTAGCCGCGGCGACGCGAGAGCAAAGGGACACACAGATCATGAGTCGCATCGGGAAAGAGCCGGTACCCATCCCCGACGGGGTGGACGTCACGCTCGCCGACGGTGCCGTGACGGTCAAGGGCCCGAAGGGCGAGCTGTCCGAAGCGGTCCCCGACGGCATCACCGTCGAGATCGCCGACACCGAGGTGGTGGTGACCCGTGCCAGCGATCAGCGGGAGCATCGATCGCTGCACGGACTCACCCGTTCGCTGATCGCCAACATGGTGACCGGTGTCACCCAGGGCTACAGCAAGAGCCTCGAGATCGTGGGTATCGGCTATCGCGCGCAGGCGCGGGGCAACGACGGCCTCGTGATCCAGGCCGGCTTCAGCCACCCGGTCGAGGTGACCGCGCCCGAGGGTGTGATCTTCGAGGTGCCGTCACCGACCCGGATCACCGTGTCGGGCCCCAGCAAGCAGGTCGTGGGCCAGGTCGCGGCGAACATCCGCGCGATCCGCAAGCCCGAGCCCTACAAGGGCAAGGGCATCCGGTACGCGGGCGAGCAGGTCCGCCGCAAGGCCGGCAAGGCCGCGGGCATCTAGGAGCAGACGACACGATGAGCACCAACACCAGACAGCAGGCGCGCACCAGGCGTCACCGGCGGGCACGCAGCCGGATCAGGGGAACGGCCGAGCGGCCGCGCCTCGTCGTCTTCCGCTCGAACGCGAGCATCTACGCCCAGGTCGTCGACGACGACCGTGGCCACACGCTCGTGTCGGCATCAGCCGCCGACGACGTGGAGCCCGACGGCGACGGCAAGATCGGCGTCGCCAAGGGCGTCGGCAAGCTCGTCGGGCAGCGGGCGCTCGACGCCGGCATCACCAAGGTCGTCTTCGACCGTGGCGGCAACCGCTACCACGGCCGTGTCGCGGCGCTGGCCGACGGTGCACGCGAAGCTGGGTTGCAGCTGTAGCCCCGACACACAGATCAGACATGACCGGCTACGCCGGACAGGAGCTTCGCAGAGCCTGGTTCCGCGAACGACTGAAGGACCGGCTTCGCCGGACAGGAGATAATCATGGCAGCAGGTGGCAGCAATCGCGGCCGCGGCCGCGGTCGCGGACAGTCCGAGGAGCGCAACCCCTACGAGGAGAAGGTCGTCGCGATCAACCGCGTCGCCAAGGTGGTCAGAGGTGGCCGCCGGTTCTCCTTCACCGCGCTCGTCGTCGTGGGTGACCTCGACGGCACCGTCGGTGTGGGCTATGGCAAGGCCAAGGAGGTCCCCGCGGCCATCCAGAAGGGCGTCGAGGAGGCGAAGAAGAGCTTCTTCGACGTTCCGATGATCCAGAAGACGATCGTGCACGAAGTGATCGGCCACAGCGGTGCCGGACGGGTGCTGCTCAAGCCGGCCGCACCCGGTACCGGTGTGATCGCCGGCGGTGCGGTGCGGGCGGTGCTCGAGTGCGCCGGCATCAGCGACGTGCTCGCCAAGTCGATGGGTACGTCGAACCCGATCAACGTGGTCCACGCGACCGTCGACGCGCTGCAGTCGCTGCGCCGTCCCGAAGAGGTGGCCAGGCTGCGCGACGTGGAGCTGGAGGAGATCCTGCCGAGCAAGATGCTCGCCAACATGCGGGCGTCCTAACCCGGCGGGACGAGGAGACCCAACGACATGGCCGACGTGATCGAGATCACCCAGGTGCGCAGCCCCATCGGTGCGCCGCAATCGCAGCGGCGTACATTGCGTGCGCTCGGGCTGCGCCGCATCCATCAGACCGTCACCCAGGCCGACCGCCCCGAGATCCACGGCATGCTGGCCAAGGTGGCGCACCTGATCGAGGTGCGCCGGCCCGGCGACGACGCCCCGATGGGCCTCGAGCCCGGCCAGGAGCCGAGCGCCGACGAACCGAGCGCCGACGGGCCCAGCAACGACCACGAGGAAGCAGCATCATGAAGCTCCACCACCTCAAGCCCGCACCAGGTGCGCACCGCAAGCGCACCCGCAAGGGTCGCGGTGAGGCCGCCGGCAAGGGCAAGACCGCTGGACGCGGCACGAAGGGCACGGGCGCGCGCGGCACGATGCGCATCGGGTTCGAGGGTGGCCAGACGCCACTGCAGCAGCGCCTGCCCAAGCTGCCCGGCTTCACGCCCCGCAACCGCGTCGAGTACGCGACCGTCAACGTCGGCCGCCTCGATGGCACGTTCGACGACGGTGCCGAGGTGACGCCCGCGACGCTGCGCGAGGCTGGACTCATCCGTCGCGGCAACGCGCCGGTCAAGATCCTCGGCGACGGCGAGCTGTCGACCAGGTTGACCGTGTCGGCGCACGCGTTCTCATCGTCGGCCGAACGCAAGATCACCGACGCTGGTGGCCGCGCGGACGTCCTGGGCAACGACACCTCGGCCGCCGCGACGTCATAGCAAGCGACAAGGACACGCCATGCTGAGCGCCTTCGTCAACGCCTTCAAGATCCGCGATCTGCGCGGCAAGATCATGTTCACCCTCGGGATGATCGCGGTCTACCGGCTGGGATCGTTCGTGCCGATCCCGGGCGTGGACTCGGCGGCGCTGCGGCAGGTGATCGACCAGTCGGCGGCCACCGGGGCCGCGCAGCTGATCAATCTGTTCTCCGGCGGCGCCTTCACGCAGCTCGCTGTGTTCGCGCTCGGCATCATGCCCTACATCACCGCCAGCATCATCATGCAGCTGCTGACCGTGGTGATCCCCCGACTCGAGGAGTGGCAGAAGGAAGGCGAGTCCGGGTCCAAGCGCATCAACCAGTGGACCCGCTACCTCACCGTCGGCATCGCCGTGCTGCAGTCGACCACACTGATCACCGTCATCCAGTCCGGTGGGGGAGGGGCGGGCGCACTGTTCGGTGGTGGCGCGCCGCTCCCCGAGGGCGTCAACCTGATCCCCGACGACTCGGTGCCGATGCGCGCGCTGATGGTGCTGACGCTCACCGCCGGCACGGCGTTCATCATGTGGCTCGGCGAGCTGATCACTGCCCGTGGCGTCGGCAACGGGATGTCGCTGATCATCTTCGCCGCGATCATCTCCGAGCTGCCCAGCCAGGGCAACCAGATCCTGCAGTCCAGCGGCCCGGTCGTGCTCGCCATGGTGCTGCTCGTCGCGTTGCTGCTGATCGTCGGTGTCGTGGTCGTCGAGCAGGGGCAGCGGCGGATCCCGGTGCAGTACGCGCGCCGCCAGATCGGCACCCGCAGCTACGGCGGCAACTCGACGTACATCCCGCTGAAGGTCAACCAGTCGGGCGTGATCCCGATCATCTTCGCGTCGTCGATGCTGTACGTGCCGGTGCTCGCCGCGTCGATCTTCTCGGAGCAGACGTGGTTGGTGAACTTCGTCGACCAGTACCTGTCGGGGCAGAACATCAACGTCGTGTACGTCACGACCTACTTCGTGCTGGTCGTGTTCTTCGCCTACTTCTACACCGCGATCACGTTCAACCCGATCGACGTGGCCGACAACATGAAGAAGTACGGCGGGTTCATCCCCGGCATCCGTCCCGGAC
>JAHWKT010000013.1 GCA_019347695.1 Actinomycetota bacterium
CTAAAGGCGACCGGCGTCGATGATGCGCGACAGGAACTGGCGCGTGCGCTCCTGCGTCGGTTCGATCAGGACCTGTGCCGGTGGGCCCGACTCGAGCACCCGCCCCTCGTGCAGGAAGCACACGCGGTCGGCGACATCGCGGGCGAACCCCATCTCGTGGGTCGCGAGCACCATCGTCATCCCGCTCGCCGCCAGCTCGCGGATGACCGCGAGCACCTCCCCCACCAGCTCCGGGTCCAGCGCCGACGTCACCTCGTCGAGCAGCAGCAGATCGGGGTCGATGGTCAGCGCCCGCACGATCGCGGCGCGCTGCTGCTGACCGCCCGACAGACGCTCCGGGTACTCGTCGGCCTTCTCGGCCAGGCCGAACCGGCCGAGCAGCTCGCGGGCCGTCGCCTCCGCCTCGGCCCGCCGTACCCCGTGCGCCTTGCGCGGGGCGAGCGTGACATTGTCGAGCACCGACAGGTGCGGGAACAGGTTGAACGACTGGAACACGATCGCCATGCGCTTGCGGACCGCGTTGGCGTCGACGCCCCGAGCGGTGATGTCGCGGCCATCGAGCAGGATCCGACCCCGCTCGATGCGTTCGAGCAGATCGACGCACCGCAGCAGCGTCGACTTGCCGCACCCGCTCGGCCCGATGAGGCACACCACCTCGTGCTCGCGGACGGTCAGGTCGATGCCGCTGAGCACGTGCTTGGGACCGAACCGCTTGTGCACCCCGTCGAGCTGCAGCCGCGGCGACGGCGCCGCCTGTTCGGCCATCACGCGGCCATCTGCGAACGGCGGGCACGGTCGCGCGCGGAGTACCAGTCGGCGAACCGCGCCGCGGGCACGCTGATCAGCAGGAACAGCACGGTGGCAGCCACGAACGACGTGTAGTTGAAGGTGCGCGATGTGTAGATCTCGGCGGCGCGCACCGCCTCGCGCACGCCCAGCACGCTGACGAGCGCGACATCCTTCTGCAGGCTGACCAGGCCGTTGAGGAGGGCCGGCACCACGTTGCGGACCGCCTGTGGCAGGATCGCATACCGCAGGCTCTGCCACTGGGTGAGCCCCAGCGACCGCGCGGACGAGCGCTGGCTCTCGGGCACCGAGTCGATGCCCGAGCGGTACACCTCAGCGGTGTACGCCGAGTACGACAGCACCAGCGTGGCGACACCCCAGAACAGCGGGCTGCGGGGCACCCCGGGCAGGTCCAGGGCGGGGATGCCGAAGCCGAACAGCAGGATCGCCAGGATCAACGGCACGCCGCGGAACAGGTCGATGTAGAGCACGGCGAGCAACCGCACGGGCAGGAACGCGGGACCGCGCAGGCTGCGGATCACCGCCACGAGCAGCGCGAACAGCAGGATCGCGATCTGGGCGATCGCGAACATCTGCAGATCCAGCCAGAACCCGGCCAGCACCTGTGGCCACGCCTCGACGAAGTTCTCCGGGTTGAAGAACTGGGCCTGCACGGCGTCCCAGTTCTCGCTGCGCAGGACCGCCCACAGCACGAGGCCGAAGACCACGCCGGTGCTGACCGCCGCGGTCAGCGCACCTTTGGCGCCCTCCTCGGCGAGCCAGCCCCGTGCCGCATCCAGTGGACGCCGGCCGGGCCAGACGCTGGGCGGGGATGGTCCAGCGCCGCTCGTGTCCGGACCGGCTCCCCCCAACGATCTACGGCGTCAGCGTCGGGATGTCACCGGACTGGCTGAGCCACTCCTCCTCCAACGCCTCGAGCGTGCCGTCGTCGCGCAGCGCCGACAGCGCCTCGTTGACACACGGCACCAGCTCGCTGCCCTCCTCGAAGAGCATGCCGAGCTCTTCGGCGCCGCCGGCGGCCTCGCTGGCACCGTCCGCGGTCGACTCGCGAGGGAGCACTCCGACGATCGACGCGTCGGGGATCTCGACCGCGGTGATGAAGTAGGCCGTCGGCAGATCGAAGACCAGTCCGTCGACCTGGCCGGCGTCGAACGCAGCCTTTGCCGCGGCGTTGTCGTCGAACACCTGCGCCTGCGACTCGGGCTGGATCACCTGCTCGATGTAGTCCAGGCTCGTCGTGCCGATGGCCGCACCCAGGCGGGCGGAGGCAAGATCGTCGACCGACGACGCCTCGGCCACCGGCGAGTCCTCGGCGGCCACGAGCGCCTGCTCCACCTCGTAGTAGCCGTCGGAGAAGTCGACGACCTCGTCACGTTCCTCGGTGATCGAGTACTGCTGGATGTTGAAGTCGTAGTCCTTGGGGCCGGGTGCGATCGCCTGGTCGAAGCCGGTCCGGACCCACTCGACGTCGCCCTCGGCGAAGCCCAGCTCGTCCGCCAGCGCGTAGACGAGCGCGCTCTCGAACCCCTCGCCGCTTGTCGGGTCGTCATCGACCATCCACGGCTCGAAGACAGGCTCGCCGGTCGCGACGGTCAACTGCCCCTCGGTCGTCAGCGGCAGGTCGTCGACGTCGCACGAAGCCGTGGCCGCCGGTTCGGAGGCCGGCTCCTCGTCGCCCGCCGGCTCCGAGGTGGTGTCCTGCGCTGCGCTGTCCGGCTCGGGCTCGCTCTCCGCGGCGCCACCGCAGGCCGCTGCCAGCAGGATCAGACCGAGCATCAGCGCGAGGGGGCGCGTCCAACGTGTCACGACAGGCTCCTGTCGGCTCGCTCACAGTACGGCGCCGCCTGCAGCGACACCATCCGACGACCGCAATCGTACGCCGTCAGATCACCGGCGGGTGAGCTCCGCCTCCTCGTACTCCATCAACGGGAGAAACCCGAGCCCTTCGTACAGGTTGCGCGCGGGGGTGTTGTCGCGGCCGACGTTGAGGGCGATCACGTCGACCTCGTCGCGCAGGCGGTGCGTCAGCGCGGCAACGGCCTGCCGGGCCAGTCCGCGACCCCGGTACTCGGGCAGGGTGTTGACGCTGCCGATGGCGGCGATGTCGACCGCGGCGTCGACCAGGTGTGTACCCGCCATCGCGACCAGCGTGTCGCCGTCGAACACGCCGAAGTGGCGAGCGGTGCCGAGCAGGTCGAGACGCACGAACTCGGGTGCGCCCCCGGACTGCGCGAGCAGCGACAGGACCTCGTCCTCGTCGTGGGGCTCGAGTGCCCGGACGTTCGGCTCGGGCGCCGGAAGCATGTCGGGACGGATCAGCTGCATCTTCACGTACGGCTGCACGCGGGTTGCCCGGTGGGTCGGCTCCATGCGCTCGGCGAGCCCGGACGGTCCTGTGACGGCGAACTGCGCTGGCAACTCATCGACGAGGTCGCCGAGCAGCGCGAAGGTGGCCGCGGCATACACCGCCGAGATCGCGTAGACGACGCCGTCGGGCACCTCCGGCAACCCGACGAGACCGACGACGCCACGATCGCGCACCCACCAGCGCGACGACTCCCAGAACTGGACCACGTCGACGATCCCGTAGGCGTGGATCGCCCTGTGCTCCTCGAAGACGTCCAACACCTCGTCCGCGTGTTGGGCAGGGGCAGGACGATCCAACGTTGTCATCGGCGGATCATACCGGGCAGCGCTGGAACCCAAGCGCGTACGATCGCCCGCCCCCACCATGATCGAAGGGCAACCAGTGGATCTGCGCATCATCGCGACCGTGTTCGGTGCGCTGTTCTTCGCCGAGCTCGGCGACAAGACCCAGCTGGCGGTCATCTCGTTCGTGGCGAGCGGCCAGCCCCCGGTCGCGGTGTTCACCGGCGCCAGCGCCGCCCTGGTCGCGTCGACCGCGGTCGCGGTGCTCGGGGGCCAGGGGCTGCTGCGGGTCGTGCCGGCGGAGGTGCTGCAGCTAATCGCGGCGGCGATCTTCGTGATCGTGGGCGTGGCGGTCGGGTGGGAGGCGGTCGCCGCACTACGAAGCTGACGCGCCGTCGCGCCGAGGGTGGTCAGGCCTGGGGCGGTCCGGTGAGCAACGCGGCCGCCGACGCCGACCCGCACGCGATGGCGGTGGTGCGCACCGCGATCGCCGGCGCACCGATCGTCCCGTTGCTGGGGACGTGCCGCGCGCCTCCCAGCGGGATCTCGACGAACCGGTACGTCAGATCGGCCAGGACGACGACCGCGACGACGTAGACCGCGGTGACCACCGGCTGGCGCACGGTCGCGGGGCCGCCCAGCGCCAGCAGCACGGGCCAGTGCCACAGATACAGCGCGTAGGACCGGACACCGATCCAGCGCAGACCCACGGCGCCGAGCATGCCGTCCAACCGCGCACCCCGCACGATCACGGCGATCACGATCACGGCCAGCACGTCGACGACCAGCAGGCCACCGCGGGTCAACCACACGAGCGCACCCCCGCCGAACGTCATGGCCGCCAGCAGTCCGACGAACGCGACGAGCCCGAGCACCTGGAGGCGGCGGGCGCGAGGCGGGGGTAGCCCACCCTCCAATGGTGGACGCAACGACAACCCGAGCACCACGCCGAGCAGCATCCCCGCCGCGCGGGTGTCGGTGCCGTACAGCGCCCGCTCCGGCACCGCTGCGGTCATCGACAGCATCGCCAGCGCGACGGCCGAGCCGACGGCCAGCACCAGGCCGGCGAGGCGGAGCACGGCGCGGCCGCGACGCGACCGGACCACGAGCAACACCACGGCGACCACCAGGGTGAGCTGGGCTCCGACCGCGAGCGCCCAGAGGTGTTCGAGGAACGACGGCGCCGATGCCGACGTGTAGCGCACCAGGTGCCAGTTGCCAGCCCCGACGAGCGTCGCGCGGATGTCGGGTCCCAACCGCTCCAGCACGTCGGGGCGGGCGGTGAGCACGAGCAGTGACACGCCACCGAGCATGGTCAGCAGCGCCGGCAACACCCGACGCGCGCGGCGGCCGACG
Source organism: Actinomycetota bacterium (assembly GCA_019347695.1). Classification (GTDB taxonomy): domain Bacteria; phylum Actinomycetota; class Nitriliruptoria; order Euzebyales; family JAHELV01; genus JAHELV01. Next base: position 4,813 of record JAHWKT010000013.1, read on the forward strand.
AACCTCGCAACGTGGGCGAGGCTCACCTGCTCGTGCGCGACGAGCAGACGCACGGTCAGATACCCGGAGAGCACGAAGAAGATCTCGAGGCCGACCGCCGCGCCGGCCGGTATCGCGCCGTGGCCGGTGGCGCCCACGACGACCGCCACGACCGCCACCGCGCGAAGCCCCGAGAGTCCCGGACGGTAGTCGCCACCGGCGGACACGTTCGGTTTCGTGGGTGTTCGCCGTGCCGGCACGGGATCCGGAGCCGCCCGGCGACGGCGGATCTCGGTGCGGGTATCGGTACGTGCGCGCATGTCCCCCGGCCATGATCATGTGCAGGCGGCGCCGCCCACCTGTGGCGCGACCATACACACCTGATGGCCGAATCGATCGGAACCTGCGCTCGGTGCCGCCGTTCGGCGCAAAGAAGACGGCCCGGGCCATGCAGGCCCGGGCCGTCGGCATCCATCACTCGCCGTCGTACGTCACGATCCCCGGCGAACACCGCTCGAGGGCGGTTCCGGGTGGGTGGGCGTGACCAGTTCCCACGGACGAACGAGTCGGTGATGAGGGTGGTATCGCGAGGCACCTGTGGTGGTCCGGTCGGATGCCTCGTTGACCGGTAAGCGCGCTAGCGCCTCATCACCTCGACGGTCACGCTCGAACTATCAGAACTCATGCGTTGGACCACCTCCTCTCTGTCGTTCAGCAAGCATGACACCACATGCCGGCGATGGCAACGACCAACCCCGCGGCGGCGAGGTACCGTCCGGTCATGGCCCTTCTCACCACCACCACCGCGACGGTCGCCCGCGACGTCGGCGTGATCCGCGTGACCGGCGACGATCGCCAGGCCTACCTGCACAGCCTGCTGTCACAGGACCTGGAGCACGCACGGCCCGGCACGGTCGCCGACTTCCTGTATCTGGACGCCAAGGGCACGGCGCTCGCGGAAGGCCGCGCCGTGGTCCGTGCCGGCGATGTGCTGCTCGTGACGCCGCCCGGGGTCACCGCAAGTCTCGCTGACGCGCTCGGGCGGTTCACGTTCCTGCTTGACGCCCACGCCCACGACGTGTCAGCCGACTGGCGTATGACGAGCATCCGGGGTCCCGACACCGACGACCTGCCGGGCGCGCGGTCGCAGCCGATGACAGCGGCGCCCCATGGCGACGGGATGGTCATCCGCGACCGGTCCGGCGGCGTCGACTACCTGGGTCCCGCGGCGTGGGTCACCGAGCGGGTCGACGCGCTCGGGCTGCCCGAGGCGTCGCTGCACGACTGGGAGCGCTGGCGGATCCGCGCGGCGCAGCCGGCCTGGGGACGCGAGATCGCGGCGGGGCGGCGCACCCAGGAACTCGGGCTCCTGCCCACCCATGTCCACCTGCGCAAGGGCTGCTACCCGGGACAGGAGTCGATCGCGAAGACCTACAACCTCGGGCGTCCGCGACGCGCGCTGTGGGTCGCCGAGTTCGACGCCGCGGTCGGCGAGGACACCCCGGTGCAGGTTGGCGGCAAGGCTGGGGTGATCACCAGCGTCGCGCCGGACGGCGCGCAGATGATCGCCCTCGCGCTGCTCCCGCTCGACCGCGACGGCCGCCTGCCCGAGCGCGAGCTCGACGCGGGCGGCGTGCCGGGCCGTGTGCTGCGCCGGGTCGGCGACGGCCTGCCACAACCCGGCGCCCAGAGCTGACACCCGCATGCGCGTGCTGTTCGTGTGCCTCGGCAACATCTGCCGCTCGCCCACGGCGGAGGCGGCGACCTTCGAGGCGCTGGAGGATGTCGGCATCGCAGGGCTGGTCACGCTCGACTCCGCCGGCATCGGCGACTGGCATGTGGGCAACCCACCCGACCGACGCATGCGTGCCGCCGCCGACGACGCCGGACTGCACCTGACCGGTCGGGCGCGCCAGGTGACGGCGACCGAGCTCGCCGACTGGGACCTCATCCTGGCGATGGACCGCAGCAACCTCGACGAGCTGCGTGCCATGGCGCCGTCGGCGGAGGTGCGCGACCGCGTCCGGCTGTTCCGCGAGTTCGACGGCGACGCCGACCACAGCGAGGTGCCCGACCCGTACTACGGCGGGCCACACGGCTTCGTCGAGGTCGTGCGGATCTGCCGGGCCGCGGCAGCGGGGCTCGCCGACGAGCTCGCACACCGCGTCGACCGCGAGCTCGACGCATGAGAGTGAGCGCCACAGCGGAACCAGGCTCCGCGGAGGCCCTGGCATGAGCGCCACAGCGGAACCAGGCTCCGCGGAGGCCCTGGCATGATCGCCGCCGCGCCGCCACCCGAGCTGCCCGCCGGTCTCGGCCACCTGCGCGCTGCCCGACCGCTGCACGGCGGCTCGATCTGCGCGGTGTGGGCGGGAGCGCTGGACGACGGCACGGCGGTCGTGGTGAAGCGAGCGCCGTACGACGTGACCGCCGAGGTCGACGGGCTCGAGGCGTTGGCCGCCGCGGGGGCGCCGGTGCCCGACGTGCTGGCCGCCGACGACGACCTGCTCGTGCTGTCGCGGGTCGACGGGGATCCGGACTGGCACGGTCTCGGACGCCGCGTCGCTGCGCTGCACCGAGACAGCGCCGGCGAGCGGTTCGGCTGGCACCGCGACAACCTGCTCGGCACTGCGACCCAGCCCGGCGGGTGGTCGTCGAACTGGCCGGCGTTCTTCGCCGACCATAGGCTGCGGCCGCTGCTCGACAGCGAGGCGCTGCCGGCCACCGTGCGACGACGACTCGAGCGCGGGATCGACGGGCCATTGCGCGAGCTGCTGGGCGCCCACAACCCGCGCGCCAGCCTCGTCCACGGCGACCTGTGGAGCGGCAACGTCGTGGCCGGGCGGTGGCTGATCGATCCGGCGGTCTGGATGGCCGACCGCGAGCTCGAGCTGGCGTTCACGACGCTGTTCGGCGGCGTCCCGCGCGCCTTCTTCGACGGGTACGCGACCGCCTGGCCGCTGCCGGCCGATGCCGGGGAACGGCGACCTGCGCTGCAGCTGTACCATCTGCTGATTCACGTATGGCATTTCGGCGCAAGCTACGTGGGGATGGTCGTCGACCGGCTCGACCGGCTGGGATGGCACTGACCGACAGGAGTAGGCGATGAGCTCGCAGGACCAGGCGGCTGAGGAGGTCGAGGCGCAGGACCGCAGCGAGAACCCGGACCCCACGATCATCGACGTGTACGTCGAGATCCCGAAGGGGTCGCGCAACAAGTACGAGTGGGACACCGAGACGGGCCGGTTCCGGCTGGATCGCAAGCTGTTCACCGCGGTGCAGTACCCCGGGGACTACGGGTTCGTCGCCGAGGCGTGGGGCGAGGACGGCGACCCACTGGACGCGCTGGTCATCCTCGGCGACCCGACGTTTCCCGGGTGCGTGATCTCCGCCCGGGTGGTCGGCGTGTTCTACATGACCGACGACCACGGGCGGGACACCAAGATCATAACGGTGCCCAGCAAGGATCCCGCCTGGGAGTCCATCCACGAGCTCGACGACGTGCCCGAGCACCTGCTCGACGAGATCGAGCACTTCTTCTCGATCTACAAGGATCTCGAGCAGAAGAAGGTGACCGTCGACGGGTTCGGGTCACGCGCGGACGCGATCGACGAGCTCGAGCGCGACTTCGAGCGCTACCGCAACCTCGACGATCCCCAGCCGGTCATGCCGTGGACGCCGTACGTCCCGCAACGACCCGGTTAGATCCTACAGGTTGCCGCGGCGCTCCTGCTCGCGCTCGATCGACTCGAACAGCGCCCTGAAGTTGCCCTTGCCGAACCCCAGCGAGCCGTGGCGTTCGATCAGCTCGAAGAACACGGTGGGACGGTCCCCGACGGGCCGCGTGAAGATCTGCAGCAGGTAGCCGTCCTCGTCGCGGTCGACGAGGATGCCGCGGGCCTTCAGCTCGTCGATCGGTGCCCGCACCCGGCCGATCCGCGCGCGCAGCTCGGGGTCGTCGTAGTAGGCATCGGGCGTGTCGAGGAACTCGATGCCCTCGGCGCGCAGCGCGTCGACGGCGGCGATGATGTCGCCGGTCGCCAGTGCGATGTGCTGACAGCCCGGCCCACCGTAGAACTCGAGGTACTCGTCGATCTGCGACTTGCGCTTGCTGACCGCGGGCTCGTTGAGCGGGAACTTCACCCGGTGGTTGCCGCTCGCGACGACCTTGGACATCAGCGCCGAGTACTCCGTGGCGATGTCGTCGCCGATGAACTCGGCCATGTTGGTGAAGCCCATGACGCGGTTGTAGAAGTCGACCCAGGTGTCCATCGCGCCGAGCTCGACGTTGCCCACGCAGTGGTCGACCGCCTGGAACAGCCGCCTGGGCGCACCCGGCCGCTTGGCGTACGTCGAGCTGCGGGCCACGAAGCCGGGCAGGTACGGTCCGGTGTACCGTGACCGGTCGACCAGGGTGTGGCGGGTGTCACCGTAGGTCGCGATCGCTGCCGTCCGGACGACGCCGTGCTCGTCCTGCTCGTCGCGCGGCTCGACCAGGATCGTGGCGCCCTGCTGGCGCGCGTGGGCGATGCAGCGGTCGACGTCGGGCACGTCGATCGCCAGATCGACGACGCCGTCACCGTGGAGACGGTGGTGCTCGATCAGGGGACTGTCGGGACGCACACCGCCGGTGACGACGAACCGGGCACTGCCCGAGCGCAGCACGAAGGCCTTGTGGTCGAGGTCGCCCGTCTCGGGGCCGCGGTACGCCACGAGCTGCATGCCGAACGCCGACTGGTAGAAGTGCGCGGCCTGCGTGGCGTTGCCGACGACGAAGACGACAGCGTCGAGGGCCTTGACCGGGAAGGGATCGGTCTTCGGATCGTGATCAACGAGTCCGACCAGCTGCCGTTCGTCGGCAGAGTCGACCGTCTGGTCGCTCAGCTGCGGTGCCATGGCGTCACCTCGATGTGCGGATGAGACGTCGCTCCCCACTGTGCAGAACGCGCAGCCATTTGACAATAGCGACAGGCTCAGCTGCGCAATCTGTACAACTCAGGCAGCGAAGTGCGGCTTGCGCTGTACATTCTGCATAGCGAAGGGAAGGTAAGATACATGCCCGTGGACGACCTCGACGCCCGCATCCTCACCCTACTCGCCGAGGAGCCGCGCATCGGCGTGCTCGAGATCTCGCGACGCGTTGGCGTCGCACGCGCCACGGTGCACTCCCGACTGCGACGGCTCCAGGCCGACGGCACCGTCCGCGGGTTCGGACCCGAGCTCGACACCGCCGAGCTCGGGTATCCCGTGACCGCGTTCTGCACGCTGGAGATCCGCCAGGGCGCCGGGCACGACACCGCTGCGGAGCACCTCGTCGGCATCCCCGAGGTGCTCGAGGCGCACACGATCACGGGGCCGGGCGATCTCCTGGTGCGTGTCGCCGCACGGTCCAACAGCGATCTGCAGCGCATCATCGATCTGGTCGTCGCTGACGAGTCGGTCATCCGGGTCGCCACCACCATCGTGCTGCGCACCCAGATCCCCGCCCGCACGCTGCCGCTGTTGCACGCGGCGGTCATTGATGAGTGACCTGCCGCTCCGCTACCCGAGGCCACGCGTGTCATGCCTAATCGACCCCGACACCGAGCATGCTGGCGGTCGAATCGGCCCGCGGTGAACAGGGAGCACGGATGGCCGCCACCATCGATCGCGAGCAGTACGACGAGCACGAGTACGAGCGCATGCGCGCGAAGCTCGAGCAGTGCCTCATGGCGCTCGACGTGCTGCTCCAGCGGCCGGACTTCGGTGTCGGACCGCAGACCCTCGGTGCCGAGGTCGAGTACTTCCTCGTCGACGAGGACGGACATCCGCTCGGACGCAACCAGGAGATCCACGGCGCCGTCACCGACGAGCGGTTGACCAAGGAGGTCATCCGCTACAACGTCGAGAGCAACCTCACCCCGGTGCCACTCGCCGGCCGGCCGTTCGACGCGATGTGCCGCGAGATGGACGAGATCGCCGCGATGGTCGACCGCACGGCGGCCGAACACGGCGGCCGCACGGTGTCGATCGGCACCCTGCCGACGCTGCGTTCGGAGCACCTCGGGCTTGCGGCCGTGACCGACGAAGCCCGGTACCGGGCGCTCGACAACCGCCTGCGCAAGATGCGCACACAGCCGCACCAGGTCGACATCGCAGGCGAGGACCATCTGCTCGCGCAGGCCAACGACGTGTCGCTGGAGGGTGCGAACACGTCGTTCCAGCTGCACGTCCGGGTCGACCCCAGCCGGTTCGTCGATCTGTACAACGCGGCGCAGATCGCCACCGCGCCGGTGCTGGCGGTCGCGGGCAACTCGCCGTTCTTCCTCGGCCACCGCCTGTGGGAGGAGACGCGGATCGCGTTGTTCCAGCAGTCCGTCGACTTCCGCGACGATCACCGTGCCCGCACGCTGCCACCGCGGGTCGCCTTCGGCGAGCGTTGGCTGGAGCGCAGCGCGATGGAGGTGTTCGCCGAGGCGGTGCGGACCCACGAGCCGATCCTGCCGATCCTGTCCGACGAGGATCCGCGCGCGGCGGTGCACGTCGGCAAGATTCCGGGGCTCGACGAGTTGCGCATGCACGTCGGGTCGATCTGGACCTGGAACCGCGCGATCTACGACCCGAACGCCGGCGGGCACCTGCGGGTCGAACTCCGCGCGCTGCCGGCGGGTCCCACGACGATCGACATGGCAGCCAACGCCGCCTTTCTGCTCGGCCTGACGCTGGCGGTCTGCGAGGAGGCGGCCGCGTGGACGATCCTGCTCAGCTTCGACCAGGCTCGGGACAACTTCTACCGGGCCGCGCAGCACGGCCTGGAGGCCCAGCTGCTGACACCGTTCGGCGGCGGCGACGGGTTGACGCGGTCGACGGCGCGGGATCTGGGGCTGGAGCTGCTGGCGCCGTCGCGCCGGGCACTGCTCGCCCACGACGTCGAGACGGACGACATCGACGGACTGTTCGCGCTCCTCGAGGAGCGGATCTCGACCGGACGCACCGGCGCGCACTGGCAGCGGGCCACCGCGGCCGCGCTCGAGCCGAGATACGGCTGGGAGCGGGCGCTGGCGACCATGACCCGCCGCTACATCGACGCGATGACCTCGGGCGAGCCGGTCCACACCTGGCCGCTCCCCGCCTCCTGACACTCGGAGGCCTTTGGGGAGCGAACCGCACACGCCGGGGAGCCCACCGGTGCAATTCGTCTGCTCGACTCCCCCAATGTGGTCGAAAGACTCCTCCAACGGTCCGCAGGGCGCAGTTGGCCCGTTGACAACGGTGGTTCAGCGTTCCAGGCGCATGCGGTCGCTGAGCACGTCCCGTAGGCTGACGATCCCCTGCAGCTTGCCTCGTTCTGTGACCGGCAGGTGACGGAAACCTTGGCTGATCATGGTTTCGGCAGCGTCCGCGGAGTCCGTCTCGCCGGTGGCCGTCACTGGGTCCGGGGTCATCCAGTCGCGCACCTTCGAGGCCGACATGTCGACCTGTTTGGCCGCTGCCCGCAACACGTCGCGCTCAGTGAAGATGCCCATCAGCGTGTTGCCGGCCATTACGAGGACCGATCCGAAGCGTCCGCGAACCATCGCCTCGGCGGCTTCGGACAACGTGGCATCTGTCGTGACGGTGTGCACCGACGTCGTCATGAAATCCTTCAGCGCCGCCATCAGCCGCTGCCGCCCAGTTCGTGAACCTCGTCATGGCCGGTCGGCGTCGACGAGGGCGTCTCGAGGTCGGCGTTGAGCCGCCGCCACAGCGCGCCGGACCACCGGCCGAGGGCGGGCCACTCGCGCCAGAACACGTGCAAGGTCGCTGCGTCGAGCTGTTCGGCGGCGTCATCGGCCGTCAGTTCACCGGCAACGCCACGCAGCGTGTCGAGTACGTGGATCAGCGCTGCACCAGGGTCATCCATAGAGCCCGGTTCTAGCACGGGTTCGGCACGGACGACAACGAGATGTGCCGTCCGGGCCCACTTGATCGTGTCCGAGCACGAATCGACAGTGCCACTCCACGTCGATGGCCGGCGGGTCGTGGACGCCTGCCGTGCCATGTGCACGGCAGGCGCCGATCCAGTGTCGCGCGGCAGCGGTCGACGGGTCCTCGGGCCCGCTGTCACGTCGACGATGCCCCGTCCGCGATGGCAACCCGTCCCGCGCTCGATCGTCGGCCCGCGACCCCGCCGGCGGTTGTGAAGGCGCGTGGCTCGGTTGCCCGAGCCGGCCTTCGCTAGCATCCTGCTGGCCGCTGTGGCAGACGGCTTCGAAACGACGCTGACGAGGCGGTAGGCATCGCTACGCTGCGACCCTTCGCGTCGGACGACCTCGATGCGCTCCTTGAACTGACGATCCGCGCCTGGGAACCGGCGTTCGACTCCCTCGAGCAGATGCTGGCTCGGAGATCTTCCTGCGCATGCATCCCGATTGGAGAACAGATCAGCGTCAGACCGTCGAAGCGTGCAGAGTTCGGGGTGGTCGACCGAGGCAGGCCTATGGTCGAGCTCCGTCGACCACCCCGAAGTTCGCCGTGAAGGTGGTCGACGAAGCTCGGGGTGGTTGGACGCTGTCGAGGTGGTGGGCGGTGCCGAGCGGCTCGGTCTCATGGTGCATCGCGTCACTCCCGTCTGAGCAGCGGTCGGGCTCCCGAAACGAGCGGCGCAGCGACGGTGCACGATGGGTCGCGCCGTATCAGCACCGCTGTAGCTACCGTCTGTAGTGTCAGGATGCGGAGAGTCGTCGGAGTGCTCGTGCTGACGGCGCTGCTGCTCGCTGCCGCACCGACAGGTGCACGTGCCGCCACCAACGGATGTCCGGATCCGACGCGGTTGCCGCCCACGCCGTTCGAGGATCTGGTGAGCACCGCCCACCGGTCGGCTGTCATCTGCGCGAGCTGGTACGGCATCGTCAACGGCACCGCCGCCGACAGCTTCAGTCCGCGACGCGCGGTGCGCCGGGGGCAGATGGCCGCCATGTTGGCGCGGCTGGTGATCGCGGCCGAGGTGCCGCTGCCCTCCGAGCCGCCGCAACCGTTCGTCGACGTCGACGACAGCGTCCACCGCGACGCGATCGCGCAGGTCGCCGCGCTCGGGCTCGTGGAGGGTCGCGCCGACGGGCGGTTTCGTCCCGAAGCGACGCTGTCGCGGGGTCAGGTGGCCACGCTGCTCGTCCGAACGGCGGCGGTGTTCGGCATCGAGGCCGTCGACGTGGCGGATGCCTTCGCCGATGACGACGGCAGCATCCACGAGACGGCGATCAACGAGGCGGTCGCGCTGCGGCTCGTGCGGGGGCTGCCCGACAGCCGGTTCGAACCCGAGGCGATGGTGCTGCGCGAGCACGCCGCGAGCTTCCTGGCACGGCTGATCCGGGTGCTGGTGCACCGCGGTGCGCTCAAGGATCGCCCGATCCCGACGTTCGGTGCCCAGCGCACACCCGTGCCCGACGCGATGCGCGCGCGGATGCGGGCCGTGTCGTGGCGACCGGGCTGCCCGGTCACACTCGATGAGCTGACGCTGGTGCGGGTCACGCACTGGGACTACCGCGCGACGCCTCGCCGTGGTCATCTCATCGTCGCACGCAGCGTCGCCGCCGACGTGATCGATGTGTTCGCCAAGCTGTACCGGGCGCGATTCCAGATCAGACGGATGCGCCCGGTCCACACGTACGATCGGGGGGAGCCGGCATCGCTGGGCGACAACAACACGTCGGCGTTCAACTGTCGCGCTGTGACCGGCGGGACCGCCTGGTCCGAGCACAGCTACGGCACCGCGATCGACATCAATCCCCGCCAGAACCCGTACGTGAAGGGCACGACGATCCTCCCGCGCGACGCCGGACCATGGGTCGCGCGCGCACCGGTGCGGCGCGGGATGATCGTGCGCGGCGGTCCGGTGGTCGCGGCGTTCGACGCGATCGGCTGGCGGTGGGGCGGCGACTACCGGTCGCTCAAGGACTACCAGCACTTCTCGGCGACCGGCCGCTGACCCGATCTGGGTCTGGGGAGCCAACGCGCGCTTGACGTGCGATTCGCCCCAGATTTGGGTTGTGGTGCGCGCACGGTCATGCATGATCCGAAAAGCGAAGATCGAGCCGAGGGAGCGGTGGCATGACCGACGACGCGATGAACATGACCGATTACGAGCAGACGCGGGCGTCGTTCGCGCTCGACGTGCCCGAGCGGTTCAACTACACCCGCGACGTGATCGATGCGTGGGCCGCCAGCGATCCCGACAAGCTGGCGCTCATCGCCGTCGCCGATGACGGCCATACCGCGCAGCGGCTGTCGTTCGCCGATCTCAGCCGGCGCGCGGACCGTGCCGCGGCGTTCCTCAGCTCCCTCGGCGTGGCGCCAGGCGACCGGCTGTTCGTGATGCTGCCCCGTGTCGTCGAGTGGTACGACGTGCTGCTGGGTGCGTTCAAGATCGGCGCCGTGCCGATGCCGGCGACCACGCAGCTGCAGCCCAACGACATCGCCTACCGGATCGAGCGGTCGCAGGCCATCGTGGCGATCACCGACCCGGACGGCGCCGCGAAGGTCAACACCACCCGGGAACGCTGTCCCGATCTGGCCCACCTGATCACGACCGGCGAACCCGACGGCGACTGGCGGTCACTGCGCGACGGCATGGACCGCGCCGGCGATTCCGTCGAGGCGCACGACACCGCGGCCGACGACCTGCTGCTGATCTACTTCACCTCCGGCACCACCGGGCACCCGAAGATGGTGCCGCACACGCACGCCTCCTACGGCATCGGCCATCAGATCACCGCCCGGTTCTGGCACGACCTGCGACCCGATGACGTGCACTGGACCGTCAGCGACACGGGCTGGGCCAAGGCCGCATGGGGCAAGCTGTTCGGCCAATGGTCGATCGGCAGCGCCGTGCTCATGTGGAACCCGCAGGGCAAGCCCGACTTCGGCGTGATGGCCGGCATGATCGGCGAGCACGGCGTGACGACGTTCTGTGCGCCCCCCACGATCTACCGGGCGCTGGTGCAGCTGGACCTGTCGCAGTACGACTTCTCCGGCCTGCGCCACTGCACCGCCGCGGGCGAACCGCTGAACCCCGAGACGTTCACGGCGTGGAAGGACGCCACCGGCACCGAGGTCCACGACGGGTACGGGCAGACCGAGACGGTCAACATCATCGCGAACTTCCGCTGCCTGCCGATCAAGCCCGGCTCGATGGGCAAGCCCGTGCCCGGCGTCGAGCTGGCGGTCGTCGACTCCGACCTCGCCGAGCTCGAGCCCGGCAACGAGGGGCAGATCGCGGTGCGGGTGAAGCCCGAGCGTCCGGTCGGGCTGTTCTCGGGCTACTGGCAGGACGACGAGGCCAACGCCGAGTCGTTCCGCGGCGACTGGTACCTGACGGGCGACCGCGCCCACGTCGACGAGGACGGCTACTTCTGGTTCGTGTCCCGCGACGACGACATCATCATCTCGGCCGGCTACCGCATCGGCCCGTTCGAGGTCGAGTCGGCGATCATCGAGCACCCGGCGGTCGCCGAGACCGCGGTGATCGGCGTGCGCGACAGCGAGCGCGGTCAGGTCGTCAAGGCATTCGTGGTGCTCGCAGCCGACCACTCGGCGTCGGATGACCTGGCGACCGAGATCCAGGACCACGTCAAAACGGTCACCGCCCCCTACAAGTACCCGCGCTACGTCGAGTTCGCCGACGAGCTGCCCAAGACGGTCTCCGGCAAGGTCCGCCGGGTGGAGCTGCGCGAGCGTGAGGGCGTCGAGGACGCTGGGGCGCAGCGATGACCGACATGCACGCCCCGTGGGGTCGCCGCCTGCGGGGCACACTCGACGAGCACGAGATCACCAGCGCGGCACTGGCGGACAACCCGCTGGGCGACCCAGCGACCCGCCCGCTGTGGGTGCTCACCCCACCGCACATCGCCGCCGACCAGCCGACGCCGACGATCTACCTCATCCAGGGGTTCACCGGCCACATCGCTGCCTGGCGTTACCGCGCGAACCTACGGGAGAGCGCGCTCGAACGCTTCGACGCGGCGCTGGCCGAGCCCGACCACCCACCCGTCCGGCTGGTGTTCGTCGACTGCTTCACCTCGCTCGGCGGGAGTCAGTTCGTCGACTCCCCCGCCGTCGGCAACTACCACACGTACCTTTGCGACGAGGTCGTCGGCTTCGTCGACGAGCGCTACCCGACGCTGGACGACGCCGCCCACCGCGGGATCGCGGGCAAGTCGTCGGGCGGCTACGGCGCGATGATCACGCCGATGCTGCGCCCCGATCTATTCGGCGCGCTGGCCAGCCATGCCGGCGACTCGCTGTTCGAGACCTGCTTCGCCAGCGCCTTCCGCGACGTGGTTCGCGCACTCCGGGACCACCACGACGGCTCCTGGGACGCGTTCTGGAAGGACTGGCGGTACCGCCCGCACGGCAGCAGTCCCGACGACGACGCGATCCTCATGACGTGGGCGATGGCCGCCTGCTGGTCGGCCGACGCCGACGGCACCGTCCACCTGCCGTTCGACACCGCCACCGGCCGCATCATCGATGACGTCTGGCAGCGGTGGCTCGACTGGGATCCCGTCCGGATGGTGCCGCGGTACGCCGACGCCGTGCACAGCCTGCGGGCGATCTGGCTCGACGCCGGCACCCGCGACCAGTACTGGCTCGACCTCGGCACGACCGCGGTGCGCGACGCGCTGGCCGACATCGGCGTCGAGCCGACCCACTTCGAGCTCTTCGACGCCACCCACTCGGGCATCGAGTACCGCTATCCGCTGGCCGTCCGCCACCTCGCCGAACGCCTGCAACCCTGACGCGCCCGATCTGGGGACCCGATCCGCGCTCCACGGTGAGATGGATCCCCAGATCCGGGGATCAGGCCATGATCTCGTCGATGCGCTCGAGCATGTCGTCGTCGAGCTGGTCGAGCACGTCGAGCGCCACCATGTTCTCGTGCACCTGCTCGACGCGGCTCGCGCCGGTGATGACCGTCGACACGTTCGGGTTCGACGCACACCACGCGATCGACAGCTGCGCCAGGGTGCAGTCGAGCTCGTCGGCCACAGCCTGCAGCTCCTTGACCTTGGCGTTGGCCTCCGGGTCGGTGACCATGTCGCGCAGCCAGTCGTAGCCGTCGAGCGCCGCGCGGCTGTCTTCGGGGACACCGTCGATGTACTTGCCGGTCAGCAGCCCCGACGCCAACGGGCTCCAGGTGGTCAGCCCGAGTCCGATGTCCTCGTACAGGCGGGAGTACTCGACCTCGACCTTCTCACGCGTCACCAGGTTGTACTGCGGCTGCTCCATGAGCGGCTTGTGCAGGTGGTGACGCTCGGCGATCTCGTACGCCGCGCGGATGTCATCCGCCGGCCACTCCGAGGTGCCCCAGTAGTGGGCGAAGCCCGCCGAGATGATGTCGCTCATCGCCCACACCGTCTCCTCCACTGGGGTGTCGGGGTCGGGCCGGTGGCAGTAGATGAGGTCCAGGTGCTCCAGACCGAGACGCTCGAGCGACGGCTCGATCGCCTCGAGCAGATACTTGCGGTTGAGCGTGTTGGACGTGTTGACGCCGCCGTGGATGCCCATCATGAACTTCGACGACACAACATACGAGTGCCGCTCCCATCCCAGATCGGCGATGATGTCGCCCATGATCTGCTCGGACTTGCCACCCCCGTAGACCTCGGCGTTGTCGAAGAAGTTGACCCCCGCCTCGTAGGCGGCCTCCATGCACTCCGAACCCGTCTCGACGTCGAGCTGGTCACCGAACGACACCCAGGAGCCGAACGACAACACGCTGACCTTCAGTCCGGATCGGCCGAGGCGGCGGTAGGTCATGTCAGCCATCGGTCACATGCTCCTTGCGGAAGAGGTGTTCCGTGTGGGCGGTGCCGACTAGCGTCGCCGCTGTTGCCACCGCGCAAACGCGACGGTGGGCGAGTCCCCGGAGCTCGCCCACCGTCGAACGCGCCCGCTACTCCACGCGTGGGTTGTCGATGTCGACGTCGTTGACCAGGATCAGCTCCTCGGCGCGCTCCGGGTCGAGGTCGAACAGGCTGCCGTCGGCCGTGCCGTCCAGCGCCGCCCACAGGATCGACCGCGCCTCGTTGACCAGCTTGCCGATCGACTTCTGCCCGATGTTGGTCGACGGACCGCCCTCGGTCTGCCCGCTGATCTCGACCAGCACGCTGCCGCCGGCCACCGTCTCCCCGGCGGCGATGCGCTCGTTGCCCAGCAGGCCGTACGCATTGCGCGCGATGCCGGGGAAGTCACCGCCGACGTAGCGGGTCATCTCCGAGTAGCCGAGCTCCAGTGAGCGCAGCTTCATCGCCAGGGCGAGCTGCTTGGACAGGTCACGCGACTGCTCGTTGACGTCATCGTTGGTCGGCCACAGCACCGACGAGGTCACACGTCGATTCGGCCGGTTGGCGTCATCGCCCGCCGGATCCTCCACGACGGCGCTGATGCCCTGGTTGTGCACGTCGATGACCCAGATCGGCTGATAGGTCTCGTACGTCTCGAGCACCGCGACCGCCTCGGGCACCGGGTTCTGGTCCGGGTCGAAGTGCACGCCACCCAGGCCGGGGTTGCACCGGATCTGCCAGCTGTCGCTCCACTCGGGCCAGTGGTAGCGGTTGATGTCATAGCTCCACGCGACCGTGCCGTCAGACAGGTCGATATCGGTGGTGAAGACCCCACGGCCCTGGTCCAGCCGGCTGGGGATCACGTTGCCCGCGGTGTCGAAGCAGCTGCGCGAATCACGCTCGGGCGCGCTGAAGTCGAGGTTGCCGCGCTCGGGGATCGTGCTGCCGTCGGGGTTCACCCGCGGCACGACCAGTACGTACAGCTCGTCGAGGATCGTGCGCGCATCCCTGCTGTTGTTCGACAACTTCTTGATGATGCTCAGCGCGGCCTCGGTGCCGTGCGGTTCGTCCCCATGCTGCTGCGTGATGATCAGCACCGGCGTCTTGCTGGGATCACCGATCTTGGCGAGCCAGATGTCCCGGCCCTGCCCGGTGACACCGGCGGACTCGACCTCGACCGCATCGGACTGCCGGTCGATCTTCGTGAGCTGATCGGTCAGCTCCTCGTAGCTCGAGAACGCCTCCAGCGACAGTGTCTGATCGGGGCTGGCCCACGGCCCGCCCGGTTGTACTGGATCCGGCGGCGTCTGCGCGACGGCCACGCTGGCGAGCAGCACACAGACCAGTGCTGCCAGCGCGATGATCAGGGGTCGACGCATCGTTCGGGGCGTATACATCGGTGAGTCCTTATCTGTGTTGGGACCCCAACGTCAACGGGGCCCGGCTTGATTGGGGGGATTGTTCCTTGTTCTCCTCGGCGGTTGACGCGGGGGGGTCGTTTCTTCGGTAGCTGCCGGGGTTGGCGCCGGGCCGGCGATGGTGTGCAAGGTGGAGCGCCCGCAGGCGGCAGCCGAGGACGTACGACCTTGACACCGTCAAGGTCGGCGCAACGCTGCTGGCAGCGAAGAAGCGACGCCAGTGGTGGGGGTCAGACCATGGCGGTCACCACCTTCGAGCGCACGGTGGTGATGGTCGTGCGTGCCAGGTGCCCGGCCTTATCTGGGTGCTCGCGCCCGGCGGTGGACGCGGCGACAAGATGATCGATGGGGTGACCCCCGGCGTGCGCGGCCGCTCGGTCTTTCCGGGACGTCCACGCCGAAGCTGGCCCGGCCGGAAGTTCACGTAGGCACCGCGCGTGAACGGATCGTTCGCCCAATCGGTTGCGAGATTGAACCCCGTGTAGGCCTCGCGGGCGCCGTCGATCACGCTGTCGAACCGACGGACCAGGGTGCGTGCCGAGGGCCGCTTGCCGACCTCGTCGCCGCCCAAGAAGAACGTCAACGCACCGTCGGGCCGGTCGTCCTGTCGCTGGGTGCCGTCCCAGGCCGCCGAGTACCCCTGGTCGGTCCACAGGCCATTGACGAAGCCGGCGGGACTGCGCCACACCTTGGGATCGAAGCCCGCGACGTCGGCGAACGTCAGCCGGTGGGACTGCGACAGCTCCTCGAACCGGACCAGCACGCGTCCGAGCTCCACCCGTTTCCCCAGCGCACTGGCGAGCGCCTCGGGGAGCTGGCCGACGCCACCCTCGACCACGAACGCCTCGTCGCTGTAGCCGGGCACCTCGACGTGGTCCCCGTCGACGGTCGGGAGCAGGAACAGCAGCTGCAGCGCCGAGGACTCGCTGGGCTCCACCCCGTACTCCGTGCGGATGGCGTTCTCCAACAGCTCCCGCGCGAACGGTGCACCAAGCGTGTCGGCGTGCTGATCGAGGTAGTCGGTGACCGACAGCTGGTCGAAGCGTGGTGCCCACGTGCTCCAGTTCTCGTCGAGCAGCGTCAGCATGTCGGCGTGGTCGGTGTTGACGAACGACCCGCCGCGGTCGAGCACGTAGCCGGGCCCCGCCGTCACCGAGTGGCAGCGTCCGCCGACGCGGGTGCGCGCCTCGTACACCGTGGCGTCGTAGCCGAGCTTGCCCAGTTGATACGCCGCGTTGAGTCCTGCGAGCCCACCGCCGACGACCGCGATCCGCGACCCGGGGCCGAGCCTGGATCGTCGGCCCGGTCAAGGCAGCGCTGGCGATCCGCCCGCCGCTGGTCAGCGCCAGTCCACCGGCCGCAGCCGTGACCGTTCCGCGCCGCAGGAACTTCCGGCGCGACATCACCGGCCCCGGACGTGCGACGGGCGCCGGTTGCCCGGCGCCCGTGAGGTTGTTCCGTCGTGCTGCTGAAGTGCTCGTACGACTGCTCTGAACTGCGGTGTGCGCCCCACGATGCCCCTCATGACCGCCTGCCACAGCCGATCTGCGTGACTGGTTGCCGCACACTATGCCAAGCACATGGACGACTGGGCAAGGGCTAGTCCAGAATTATCACGACTACGGCGAGTCGGGGCCTTCTCAGCGGTTCGGCACGAGAGAAGGGGCCGAACGTGAAACGTGAGAGTCGGCTATTGCTGTGGTTCCTCATCGGAGACGAACTGGGCATCGATCTCGATGGTGACCTTCTTGCCCACAAGGATCCCACCGAGTTCCTGCGGTCCCTCCCAGGAGAGGCCGAAGTCGTGACGGTTGATCGAGGTGGACGCCTCGAACGCCGCGCGCTTTCCGGGCCCCATCGGGTTGTCCATGACGCCGAGGTACTCGACGTCGAGCGTGACGGGCTGCGTGGTGCCACGGATCGTCAGCTCGCCCTCCATCGTCCAGTCGTCGCCGTCGCGCTCGATCCGTGTGCTGCGGAAGGTCAGCTCGGGATGGTTCTCGACGTCGAGGAAGTCCGCCGACTTGAGGTGCGCGTCGCGGTCCGGCTGGTTGGTGCTGATGCTCGACGCATCGATGGTCACCTCGACGTGGGAATCGGACGGGTCCTCGGCGATCGTCAGGGTGCCCTCGAGGCTGTCGAACCTGCCGCGCACCTTCGACATGCCCAGGTGGCGCGCCGAGAAGTTGGCGCTCGTGTGGGCGGCGTCAGTGTGCCACGTCCCAGTGCCGGGCAGCTGTCCGGTGCCGGCTGTCTCAGTTGCGCTCATTGCGTAGACCTTTGGGTTGATGGCGTTGTGGGTACAATAACCGGACCTAAGTCCGGTTAAACCCACTATGCGGACCGGAGTCCGATTGTCAATCGAGCAGCACCTGCCGATCGCCGGCCAGCCGCCCCCGGAACGAGCCGACGCGGCCCGCAACCGCGCCCGCATCCTGGCGGCGATGCGCGAACTGCTCATCGAGCGCACCCCTTGCGCGATCTCGATCGACGACGTCGCCGCCGCCGCAGGTGTCGGCAAGGGCACCATCTACCGTCGCTTCGGCGATCGCGGCCGGCTGATGCAGGCGTTGCTCGACGAGCGCGAGAAGGCATTCCAGGCCGCGGTGCTCTCGGGCGCGCCACCGCTCGGGCCAGGCGCCGGCCCCTGCGAGCGGCTGATCGCTTTCCTGTGCGCACTGGTCGACCAACTGGAGGACGTTGGCGACCTGATCGCCGAGGTGGAGACCGGACAGCAGTGGCTGGTCAGCCCGCCGCAGCGGTTCCGCCGGCTGCACGTGCGCGTGCTGCTGTCCGACGCCAGGCCCGACCTCGATGCCGAGGCTATCGCTGAGGCCCTGCTCGCGCCGCTGAACGCCGAGAGCTACCACCACCAACGCCGCCACGCCGGCCACTCACCGGAGCGGATCAAGGGCGCGTTGCAGGCGCTGACCACGGCGCTGCTCACCTGAGGAGTCACCGGCCGTCGCGGACTGGGACCCGAGCATGCGCTGGCGCAGCTGAAGGACCCGGATGGCAACATCTTCGGCCTCAGTTGAACTCGCACGCACCCATACCTAGAGATCTTCTCCAGATAATCACGATATCCATAAGTATGCTGGTTGCAGATGAGCAGCGACGAGACCGATGACACCCTGCGGATCGGGCAGGCCGCCGCGCTGCTCGGCGTGAGCGTCGACACCGTCCGACGCTGGGAGGACGACGGCACCGTCGAGGTCGTCCGCAGCAGCGGCGGGCAACGCCTCGTGCGGCTGGCGGAGATCCGGCGCCTGCTCGGCGAGCGCCCACGCACCCAGCGCAGGGTCGCGGCATCGTCGGCACGCAACCAGCTCGACGCCATGGTCATCAACGTCGTCAAGGGCACCGCGGCGGCCAGCATCGAGATGCAGGCCGGCCCGTACCGGTTGGTCGCGTTGACCACCGCCGAGAGCGTCGATGACCTCGACCTGGCACCCGGGCGTCGGGTGGTCGCCTCGGTGAAGGCGACCAACGTGGTCGTCGGTCTGCCGGAGGATTGACGCTCGGATGGGTTCGCTGCGGCGAGCGGTTGTCGTCGGTGCCTTGGCCGTCGCGCTGACCGCATGCGGGGCATCAGCCGACGTGACCGACCGCGCCGGCGCGCCGTCGGGCGGCGACATCGCGGGCGATGTCCTGGTGTTCGCCGCGGCGTCGCTGACCGACGCGTTCACCGAGATCGGCGAGATCGTCGAGCGGCAGCATCCGCAGGTGACCGTGACGTTCAACTTCGCCGGCAGCCAGCAGCTGGCCACGCAGATCATCGAGGGGGCCCGCGCCGACGTGTTCGCCTCGGCGGATCAGGCCCAGATGGCGACGGTCGTCGACGCCGGCGCCGTCGCCGGGATCCCGGTCGTGTTCGCGCGCAACCAGCTGGCCATCGCGGTCGAGGCGGGCAATCCCGCCAGTGTGTCGTCGCTGCGGGACCTGCAGCGCGACGACGTCACCGTGGTGCTGGCGGCCGAGCAGGTCCCGGCCGGGCGGTACACGCGGGAAGCGCTCGACCGCGCCGGCGTGACACTGGCGCCGGTGTCACTCGAGACCGACGTGCGGGCGGTGCTGACGAAGGTCGCGCTCGGCGAGGTTGATACCGGGATCGTCTACACCAGCGATCTCGCCGCCGCCGGGGATCGCGTGGACGGCGTGGCGATCCCCGACGAGCACAACGTGACCGCCACCTACCCGATCGCCACGCTGGCCACCGCCGAGAACCCCGCGGGTGCCCAGACCTTCATCGACGCGGTGCGTTCGGACTCCGGCCGGACGGTGCTCAAGCGCGCCGGGTTCGGCGCTCCATGAGCAGATCACGATCGAACGAGCCCCCTGCGCCACTGGGCATCGGGGTGCTCGGCGCGCTGGCTGTGGTGTTCCTGACGCTGCCACTGGTCGGTCTCGCCTCCCGCGCACCGTGGTCGGACATCCCCACGCTGCTGACCGATCCGGCGGTACGCACCACGCTGCGGCTGTCGCTGACCGCATCGCTTGCGGCGCTGCTGCTGTCGACGGTGCTCGGCGTGCCGCTCGCGTGGCTGCTCGCGAGAACGCGGTTCCCCGGCTGGCGCCTGGTCCGCGCACTCGCGGTGCTGCCGATGGTGCTCCCGCCGGTGGTCGGCGGTGTCGCGCTGCTGCTGGCCTTCGGGCGGCGTGGCCTGTTCGGTCAGATCCTGTTCGAGGCCACCGGCTGGTCGCTGCCATTCACCACACTCGGCGTGATCGTGGCCGAAACCTTTGTCGCGATGCCGTTTCTGGTGGTCACGGTCGAGTCCGGACTGCGGTCGCTGGACCGACGCTACGAGGAGGCCGCCGCGACGCTGGGAGCATCCCGCTGGACCATCCTGCGCACCGTCACGCTGCCGCTGATCGCGCCATCGCTGGCGGCCGGCATGGCGCTGTGCTGGGCACGGGCGCTCGGCGAGTTCGGTGCGACGATCAGCTTCGCCGGCAACCTGCCGGGCCGGACCCAGACGATGCCGCTCGCGGTGTACCTCCAGCTCGAGTCGAACCCGCCGGCCGCGTACCTGCTGAGCTTCGTCCTGCTGGTCGTCTCGATCGGCGTGCTGGTCGGTATGCGCGACCGGTACCTGGGTCAGCCGTGACGATCGACAGCACGGGCTCATCGGACCAGATGTCACGCAGTGGCGCCGGAGGATCCACGGCTGCCGGCCTGTACGTCGACGTCCGGGCGCTGCGCGGGGACTTCGCGGTGGAGGCCACGCTGGCGGTCGCCGACGAGACGGTCGCCATCGTCGGACCCAACGGGGCGGGCAAGTCCACGCTGCTGCGCTGCATCGCCGGGCTCATGCCACCGACGAGCGGGCGGATCACGCTGCATGACCGCGTCCTCGACGACGCGGACGTTGGCATCCACGAACCACCCGCGCGCCGCGGGATCGGCGTCGTGTTCCAGGAGTACCTGCTGTTTCCCCACCGCTCGGCGCTCGACAACGTGGCCTATGGGCTACGCGCCCAGGGGCATCGTGCGGGGGCGGCGCGGCGGCGCGCCCATGGCCTGCTCGACCGTGTCGGCCTTGCGGCGCAGGCGGCGCTGCGGCCCGCCCAGCTGTCGGGAGGGCAGGCCCAGCGGGTCGCGCTGGCCCGCGCGCTGGCGATCGACCCGGCGACGCTGCTGCTCGACGAACCGCTGGCGGCGCTCGACATCGACGCACGCCAGGACATCCGCCGTCGGCTGCGCGCCCACCTCCGCGACTTCCGTGGCCCGGCGCTCGTCGTCACCCACGACCCGGTCGAGGCGGCGACACTGGCGGACCGCCTCGTCGTGCTCGAAGACGGCCGCATCACCCAGCACGGCACGATCGACGACGTCACCCGTCGCCCGCGGTCCGCGTGGGCGGCGCGGCTGGCCGGGGTCAATCTCTACGAGGGGAGGGCGGCCGATGGCCACGTCACGTTGATCGGTGGCGGTCGGATCACGGCCGCCGGCGTCCCTGACGGCGACGTGTTCGTTGCGATCCCACCCCGAGCGGTCGCGCTGTTCCGTGAGCTGCCAGCCGGGACACCACGCAACGTCTGGGCAGGCCGGGTCGACGGCTTCGACAGCTTCGGCGACCGGGTACGCGTCCACCTCGCCGGCAGCCCCGCGATCACCGCGGAGATCACCCCGGCCGCGGCGGCCGACCTCGACCTCGCCCGCGGCGGTGCAGTGCACGCGGCGGTCAAGGCGACGGAGGTGACCACCTACCCGCGCTGACATCGACGCGCCGCGCCCGCCGGGTGGAGACGAGCGCTCGGACAGGGGCCGCGGCCGCAGCTGGTCACAGCCCCTGTCGGAGACGCGCGGTGGGCACAGCCGCGCCCAGATGGACGACTCAGTGCGCTTCGAGGGTGCCCGCAAGGATGACGGTGCTGTCCGGCGCGGTGACCGTGACGTCGTCGCCGTCGGTCAGCGCGGGCACATCGTCGCCCCTTGTCGGACCGCAGTCGCAGCCTGCCGTCGTTGTTGTCCTCCAGCTCGATGGTGCCGACGGAGACGCCGTTCACCGCGACGTCGAGGATGGTGCCGGCGTCGAGGTTCACGTCCTGCACGGTGACCTCGAACTCGCGCTTCACCTCGTCGCCGTCGACCTGCTCGACGAACCGCGCGTCGCCTCTCGGTTCCTCGCCATCGATCTTGTCGCGCATGCGCGCGTTCGTGACCGACCCTGCGCGGACGTCCAATGATGGGCACGCATGGTCGTCGGTCCTGCAGGCGGGCACAGTCGCCCCCAGGCTCGCCCGCCGGGAGCCGATCGAGGAGGAAGGGCACGACGTGCGACCGTTCGGGGTGGCCGGGACCGTCGATGGTGTGATCGACGAGCAGGCCCGCATACGCAGCGGCATCCGCGACCTCATGGTCGGCGTCACCGAGCAGCTGCCGTCGATCGTCACAGCGCTGATGGTGGTCGCGATCTTCGTGCTGCTGGCGTGGGCGGTCCGCCGTGGCGTGCGCCGACTGCTGCTCTGGCGCACCGGGCGGCCGAACTTCGCCGAGGTGCTGTCGCGCATCGCCCGCGCTCTGGTGATCGTGCTCGGCGTGCTGGTCGGCCTGGTGATCGCCGCACCGTCGGTCGACGTCGCCCAGATCGTCGGCGGCCTCGGCGTGAGCTCGATCGCGATCGGCTTCGCGTTCAAGGACATCCTGCAGAACTCGCTGGCTGGTCTGCTGCTGCTGTTTCGGGAGCCGTTCCGCACCGGTGACGAGATCGAGGTCGATGACTGGCGTGGCACGGTCGAGGCGATCACGATCCGCGAGACCCGCCTGCGCACCTTCGACAACCGCCGGGTGCTGCTGGCCAACACCGACATCTACGCCAAGGCCGTCGCCGTCCAGACGGCCTACCCGCGCCGGCGCACCACGCTGGCGATCGGCATCGACTACGAGGGCGATCTGCCGCATGCGCAGGCCGTCGTCCTGGATGCGGCGACCGGTGTGGAGGGGGTGCTGGACGCCCCCGTACCCCACGCGCACTACACGACGTTCGCGACGTCGACTCTGACACTGGAGCTGCGCTACTGGACAGCACCGGACGAGGTGACCGTGAACATGGTGCGCGATCGAATGATCCGGCAGGTCAAGGCGGCGTGCGAGCGGGCCGACGTCGCTTTGCCCGCCGACATCGTGGAGGTCGACCTGCGGTCGGGTGCGCGCGACGTGCTGTCGGCGATCGGAGGCGGCGACCGCTGACCGAGGCGGCGCGGCGTCCGGAGCGGTTGCGACGGAGGTCCGGTGCGCGGAGGCTGAACCGATGACGGTCACGTTCCGCGACATCGGGTACGACGATCCTGCCGCCGTCGCCTTGATCGAGGCCGTGCAGCAGGAGTACATCGCACGATACGGCGGTCGCGACGAGACCCCGGTGGACACCGGCGAGTTCGCGCCACCTGGCGGCGCGTTCGTCGTGATCAGCGAGGACGGCCAGCCGATCGGCTGCGGCGGCCTGCGACGCCACGACGCCGTCAACGCCGAGATCAAGCGCATGTACGTCCGTGGCACGCACCGCGGTCGCGGGCACGGACGGGCGCTGCTGCACACCCTCGAGCAGCGCGCACGCGACCTCGGCTACCACCGCGTCGTCCTGGAGACCGGCACGGCCCAGCCCGAGGCGCTCGCGCTCTACGACGCGGCCGGCTACGCCCCGATCACGCCATACGGCATCCACCGCTGCACGCCGTCATCGCGATGCTTCGCGAAGCACCTGGGGGACACCCGGTCACCAAGGTGACCGTCGCACATATCGATTGAACGGGCCTGGCCCCGCCTGCGTACCCATGGGTGAACCGCAATCGATGTTCGGGGGCACTCCATGCGAACGTTTCTCGTCACTGTCGCCGTTGCGCTGGTCACCCTGCTCGCCACGGTGCCTGCGACCGCACAGGGTCTTGATGACCCGATCCCACGCACCATCAAACAGGGTGGCGTGCACGTCACCCTCGACACGGTCGCCGATGGGCTGGTCTCGCCGCTGTGGGCGACGAGCGCACCGGGCCTCGACGGCTCCCTGTTCGTCGTCGACCAGGCAGGACAACTCAGCGCGATCGACCTGGACTCCGACGCGCGGACGGTGGTGCTCGACGTGTCCAACCTGCTCGTGCCGCTCGGCGCGTTCGGTGCGGGTACGTTCGACGAACGCGGGTTCCTGGGTGTGGCGTTCCACCCCGACTACGCGAGCAACGGCCTGCTGTACACCTACACGTCGCAGCCGGCCGACGGCGAGGCGGACTTCTCGACGATGCCCGAGGGTGTCGAGCCGAACCACCAGACGGTCGTCACCGAGTGGCGGTCGACCGACCCCGCCGATGCGACCGCGGCGATCGACGCCGGCAGCGCGCGTGAGCTGCTCCGGATCGACGAGCCGCAGTTCAACCACAACGCCGGAGCGATCGAGTTCGACGCGAGCGGCAACCTGCTGATCGCGCTCGGCGACGGCGGCGGTGCCGACGACCAGGGCGTCGGGCACGTCGACGGCGGCAACGGGCAGGACCCCTCGAACCCGCTCGGATCGATCCTGCGCATCGATCCGCTCGGCGACGACAGCACCAACGGCCGCTACGGCATCCCCACCGACAACCCGGTCGTCGGGGATCACAGCGCACTCGACGAGACGTTCGCCTACGGCTTCCGCAACCCGTACCGGATCTCGGTCGACGACGCGACCGGCACCATCTGGGCGGCCGACGTCGGCCAGAACGACATCGAGGAGGTCGACATCGTCGAGGCCGGGGGCAACTACGGCTGGCGGGTGAAGGAGGGGACGTTCTTGTTCGATCCCAACGGCGCCGATCCGGGCTTCGTGACCGAACGGTCCCCGGGCGCGCCGGCAGGCCTGATCGACCCCGTCGTCGAGTACGACCATGACGAGGGCATCGCAATCGTGGGTGGCTTCGTGTACCGCGGCGACGCCATCCCACAGCTGCGCGGTCGCTACGTGTTCGGCGAGTTCCTCGACCCCGACACGGGTGCGGGCCGGCTGCTGTACCTCGCACCGAACGGTCGCGTCGCCGAGTTCCGGTTGGAGAACGCCGACGGACTCGGGGCGTTCGTGCTCGGCTTCGGCCAGGACGCCGATGGTGAGATCTACGTACTGACCAACGAGACGTCCGTGCCGTTCGGCGACACGGGCGCCGTGCGCCGACTGGCACCGTTCCGCGGTCCTCGCTGAGCTTCCCCTGGACAGGGCCGGCCGTGACCCGGTGGTCACGGTCGGACCTGTCCCCGACACCACCATCGACCTGGCGCTGCCGGCCAGACGCCATCGGCCGGCATGGCGTCGCCCGTCCGACGCCGGAGACCGGGTGCGGTGCACCGCGTAGGCTGTCATGCCATGCCTGCGGGAACCGTCCTGTCCTCAGCCGCCGACCCCGGTTCGGATCGTTTCGCCGCGAACGCGTCAGCGCTCGGCGATCTGGTCGCCGACCTACGGTCCCAGCTCGCGGCAGTCGCCGATGGGGGTGGGCAGCGTGCCCGCACCCGCCATACCGAGCGCGGCAAGCTGCTGCCACGCGAGCGCGTCGACGGGCTGGTCGACGCGGGCAGCCCGTTCCTCGAGCTGTCGCCGCTGGCCGCCCACGGCATGTATGACGGCGACGCGCCGGCGGCCGGACTGCTCACCGGTGTGGGACGCGTCAGCGGCCGCGAGGTCGTGATCGTCGCCAACGACGCCACGGTCAAGGGCGGCGCCTACTACCCCCTCACCGTCAAGAAGCATCTGCGCGCGCAGCAGATCGCGCTCGACAACCGGCTGCCCTGCGTGTACCTCGTCGACTCGGGTGGCGCGTTCCTGCCGTTGCAGGATCAGGTGTTCCCCGACCGCGACCACTTCGGCCGGATCTTCTACCACCAGGCCATCCTGTCGAAGGCCGGGATCCCGCAGATCGCCGCCGTGCTCGGCAGCTGCACCGCCGGCGGCGCGTACGTGCCCGCCATGAGCGACGAGACCGTCATCGTGCGCGAGCAGGGCACGATCTTCCTGGGCGGTCCGCCCCTGGTGAAGGCTGCGACCGGCGAGGAGGTGTCCGCCGAGGAGCTCGGCGGCGGCGACCTGCACGCCAGCGAGTCCGGTGTCGTCGACCACCTCGCGAACGACGACGCCCACGCGCTGCAGATCGTCCGGTCGATCGTCGCGACGCTGCCGACACGTCCGCGCCCGCCGTGGGACGTGGTCGCACCCGAGGAGCCCGCGGTCGAACCGGACGGGTTGTACGGCGTCGTCCCGGCGGACAACCGCATCCAGTACGACGTGCGGGAGGTGATCGCCAGAGTCGTCGACGCAAGCCGGTTCCACGAGTTCAAGGCGCGGTACGGCACGACGTTGGTGTGTGGCTTCGCGCGGGTCCACGGCCACCCGGTGGGGATCGTCGCGAACAACGGCATCCTGTTCAGCGAGAGCGCGCTCAAAGGAGCCCACTTCGTCGAGCTCTGCGACCAGCGCGGCATCCCGCTGGTGTTCCTGCAGAACATCACCGGCTTCATGGTGGGACGGGAGTACGAGGCGGGCGGCATCGCCAAGGACGGCGCCAAGATGGTGATGGCGGTCGCCTGCACCCGCGTGCCCAAGCTGACGGTGATCATCGGCGGCTCGTTCGGCGCCGGGAACTACGCGATGTCGGGGCGCGCCTACTCGCCGCGGTTCCTGTGGATGTGGCCCAACGCGCGGATCTCGGTGATGGGTGGTGAGCAGGCGGCGACCGTGCTCGCGACCGTGCGTCGTGAGCGCATCGAGGCCGACGGCGGCAAGTGGTCCGACGAGGACGCGGAGGCGTTCAAGGAGCCGATCCTCGAGCAGTACGAGACGCAGGGCCACCCGTACTACGCGACGGCACGACTGTGGGACGACGGCGTGATCGACCCGCTCGACACGCGCATGGTGCTCGGGCTGGCGTTGTCCGCCTGCGCGAACGCGCCACTGGGCACGCCCGGCTACGGCGTGTTCCGCATGTGATGGCCATGTTCGAGCGGGTGCTGGTCGCCAACCGGGGTGAGATCGCCGTGCGGATCATCCGCACGCTGCGGCGGCTGGGCATCGCCGCCGTCGCCGTGTACAGCGACGCCGACGTCGGCGCACCCCACGTGCGCGCGGCGGACCTCGCGGTGCGCCTGGGTCCGGCGCCGGCGACCGACAGCTACCTCGACATCGACCGGGTGGTCGCCGCGGCCACGTCGACCGGCGCGACGGCGCTGCACCCAGGCTACGGCTTCCTGTCTGAGCATCCGGGTCTGGCGCGCGCCTGCGACGAGGCGGACGTGACGTTCGTCGGGCCGCCGGCATCGGCGATCGAGGCGATGGCCGACAAGTCCCGCGCGCGCGCCCTGATGCGGGGCGCGGAGGTGCCGGTGGTGCCCGGCGTCGACGCCAGCGAACTCGACGACGGCGGGCTGCTCGCGGCAGCCGACGACATCGGACTGCCGATCATGGTCAAGCCGGTCGCGGGCGGTGGCGGCAAGGGCATGTCGGTCGTCGGCGACCGCGACCGCCTGCCCGATGCGGTGAGGGCCGCGCGGCGGCAGGCCACGAACGCGTTCGGCGACGACCGTGTCCTGCTCGAGCGGTTCGTCACCGATCCCCGCCACATCGAGGTGCAGGTGCTGGCCGACGAGCACGGGCACACGCTGCACCTCGGTGAGCGCGAGTGCAGCCTGCAGCGCAGGCATCAGAAGATCGTCGAGGAGGCGCCGTCGCCGCTGCTCGACACCGCGACGCGCCGGCGCATCGGCGCGAGCGCGGTCGCGGCAGCGCGGGCCTGCGGCTACCGCGGCGCCGGCACGGTGGAGTACATCGTGTCGGACGCCGAGCCCGACACGTTCTTCTTCCTGGAGATGAACACCCGCCTGCAGGTCGAGCACCCGGTCACCGAGCTGGTCACGGGCCTGGACCTGGTCGAGTGGCAGCTCCGCGTCGCCGCCGGCGAGACACTGCCGTTCGCGCAGGACGACGTGACGAGCACCGGCCACGCGATCGAGGCCCGCGTGTACGCCGAGGATCCCGCCCACGACTTCCTGCCGACCGGGGGTGCCGTGCTGGCGTACCGCGAGCCGGACGGCGTCCGGGTCGATTCGGGCATCGCCGCGGGGACCGTCGTGCCGACGACCTACGATCCGCTGCTGGCCAAGGTGATCGCGCACGCCGCCGACCGCGACGGCGCGCTGCGACGGCTGGATCGGGCGTTGTCGGACCTGGCGGTGCTCGGAGTGCGGACCAACGTCGGGTTCCTGCGCCGGCTGCTCGCCCACGAGGAGGTGGTCACCGGCGACCTGGACACCGGCCTCGTCGGCCGGATCGTCGACGATGTCGGTGCACCGCCCCTGCCCGACCACGTGCTCGCCGCCGCGGCGCTGAGCCACCTCGCACGTCGCTCGCTCCAGTCAGCCGACAGCGTCTTCGCACGACAGGACGGCTGGCGGATCGGCGAGCCCGCCTGGACGGTCGTGCGGCTGATCGCCGACACCGACACGGCGACGCTGCGGGTGCGCGGCGCACCGCACGTAACGCAGATCGCGATCGACGACGGCGACGCGGTCACGGCTGTTGCCGACGTCATCGACGACCACACGGTGCGGTGCACCTACGACGGGCACGCCCGCCGCTACACGGTCGCCGAGGACGGTGACACGCTGTGGATCGAATCGGCCGGCGATGTCTGGATGCTGCAGCGACAGGCCCAGCTCGAGGCCGCCGGGCGGTCGGAGGCAGCGGGCGGGCCGGTCGTCGCGCCGATGCCGGGCACCGTGACGGCGGTGCACGTCAGCGACGGCGACGCGGTGACCGCCGGGCAGGCACTGGTGATCATGGAGGCCATGAAGATGGAGCACCAGGTGACGGCGCCGGTGGACGGGCACGTCAGTGGCGTATCGGTGCGCGCCGGTGCCCAGGTCGAGATGGAGCAGACGCTGCTCGTGGTCGACACGACAGCGGTGACGCCATGCTCGAGCTGACGTCGCGGCAGCGGGTGGTCCGCGAACAGGCACGCGCGTTCGCCACCGATGAGGTCGCGCCGGTGGCGGCTGAGCGGTACCGGCGCGGGGAGTATCCGATCGATCTGGTCCGCCGCATGGGCGAGCTTGGCCTGATCGGCCTGCCGTTCCCCCGCGAGTACGGTGGACAGGGCATGGGGCTGGTCGAGCTGTGCCTGGCGATCGAGGAGGTTGGCCGGGTCGACCAGTCGCTCGGCATCACGCTGGAGTCGGCGGTGTCGCTCGGCGCCATGCCGATCCTGCGCTTCGGCAGCGCGGCGCAGCGGCAGCGGTGGCTGCCGGCGCTGGTCAGCGGCGAGCAGGTCGCGGGCTTCGGCCTGACCGAACCGACCGGCGGCACCGACACCGCCGGGTTGCACACCCGCGCCGAACGCGACGGCGACGGGTGGGTGATCGACGGGCGCAAAGCATGGATCGGCAACGCCGGATCGCCGATCACGTCACATGTCACCATCACCGCGGCGACAGGCGAGGATGAGGTCACGAACTTCATCGTGCCGGCCGACACTCCCGGGTTCATCCTGGGAGCGCGCAACGACCTGGTGGGCTGGCGCACGATCGACAACCGTCACCTCGACTTCGACGGCTGCCGGCTGCCCGACGACCACCGGCTGGGTGACGTCGGCGCCGGCCTGGCCAACTTCCTGACGATCCTCGACGCCGGCAGGGTCGCCATCGCGGCGCTGGCCGTGGGCTTGATCCAGGGCTGTCTCGACGCCTGCAGCGAGCACGCGGTGGAGCGCCGGGCGTTCGACCGGCCCATCGGGTCGTTCCAGGCCGTGGCGTTCACGGTCGCCGACCTCGCCGCGTCTGCGCAGCTGTGTCGCGACGCCTACCTGCGCGCGGCGTGGCTGCACGACCAGGGTCGCCCGTTCACCACCGAGGCGGCGATCGCCAAGCTGCGCTGCACCGAGGAGGCCGTCAGCGCGGCCAGGGCCGCGACGCAGGTGTTCGGTGGCCTGGGGTTCAGCCGCGAGTCGGCCGTCGGCCGGTTCTACATGGACGCCAAGATCCTGGAGATCGGCGAGGGCACCAGCGAAGTCCAGCGGCTGGTGATCGCCCAGGGTCTCGGTCTGCCGATCCGTCCCGACGGTTCGGTGCCACCACACTGAGCCGCGGGCCCACTGCATGGTGGGGCGGGAGCACCCGCCAGCACAGGGCTGCCGCGACCGTCACCCGTCATCGAGGCCGAGGTCGGCGATCGCCTGCTCGCGGATCTTGAACTTCTGGATCTTGCCGGTGACGGTCATCGGGAACTCGTCGACGAACTGAACGTACCGTGGCACCTTGTAGTGCGCGATCTCGTCGCTGCAGTACTCGCGCACCTGCTCCTCGGTCAACTCGGTGTCGGCAACTGCCTGGATCCACGCCAGCACCTGCTCGCCGTACTTCGCGTCGGGCACGCCCACCACGGTGACATCGGCGATGTCGGGGTGCTCGAAGAGGAACTCCTCGATCTCGCGCGGGTAGATGTTCTCGCCGCCGCGGATGATCAGGTCCTTGATCCGCCCGACGATCTCGACGTAGCCGTCGTCGTCCATCGTCGCGAGGTCGCCGGTGTGCATCCAGCGGCCGTCGTCGATGACCTCGGCGGTGCGTTCATCGTCGTTCCAGTAGCCCAGCATCACCGAGTAGCCGCGGGTGCACAGCTCGCCAGGTTCACCCCGCGGGACGACCGTGTGCAGGTCGTTGGCGTCGACGATCTTGACCTCGACGTGTGGGTGCACCGGCCCGACGGTCGACACCCGCTGCTCGATGTCGTCGTCGGGGCCGGTCTGCGTGGACACCGGCGACGTCTCCGTCATGCCGTAGCAGATGGTCACCTCCTCCATGTGCATCCGCGAGATGACCTGTTTCATGACCTCGCGCGGGCACGTCGACCCGGCCATGATCCCCGTGCGCAGGCTCGACAGGTCGTAGTCGTCGAAGCTGTCGTCGTTGAGCTCGGCGACGAACATCGTGGGCACGCCGTACAGGCTCGTGCACGCTTCCGCCTCGACCGCCTCGAGCACGGGACCCGGCTCGAACGCCGGGCCCGGCACGACCATGCACGCGCCGTGGGTGGTGCACGCCAGGTTGCCGAGCACCATGCCGAAGCAGTGGTAGAAGGGCACGGGGATGCACA
>JAHWKT010000014.1:0-6043 GCA_019347695.1 Actinomycetota bacterium
TGGTCGACGTAGCTCGGGGTGGTCCCCGGGGGGCGTTGACGTGGGGTGGGAGCGGGCGACACTGGGGGCAGAGCCGAACCGGGAGACGCGCGTGACCGCCGACGACACGACCGATCCGACGAGCAGCGCGCACACCGACGCCGACGCCTGGGAGGAGCGCTACGCGGCGTCCATGCGCCGGGCCCGGCGTGATCCCGACGAGGTCTTCACCACGCTGTCCGACGTCGAGGTGCCGCCGCTGGTCGGGCCGCACAACTACACCGTCGACCCCGAGCGCATCGGCATGCCGGGCGAGTTCCCCTTCACACGAGGCGTGTACCCCTCGATGTACCGGGGGCGGCCCTGGACGATCCGCCAGTTCGCCGGGTTCGGCAGCGTCGCCGACACCAACCGCCGCTACCACGACCTGCTCGAGGCCGGCCAGCACGGCCTGTCGGTCGCGTTCGACATGCCCACCCTGATGGGCCGCGACTCCGACGAACCCGAGAGCCTCGGTGAGGTCGGCCACTGCGGTGTCGCGGTCGACACGCTGGATGACATGGAGCGGCTGTTCGACGGCATCCCGCTGGGCGAGATCACCACCTCGATGACGATCAACGCGCCCGCCGTCGTGATCTTCGCGATGTACTGCGTCGCCGCCGAACGCCAGGGCTTCGACCTCGCCGACCTCGGCGGCACGCTGCAGACCGACATCCACAAGGAGTACATCGCGCAGAAGGAGTGGCTGTTCCCACCCGAGCCGCACCTGCGCCTCATCGGCGATCTGATGGAGTTCACCACCGAACGCATGCCGCGGTACCACCCGCTGTCGATCTCGGGCTACCACATCCGCGAGGCCGGCTCGACGGCCGCCCAGGAGCTGGCCTTCACCCTGGCCGCCGGCTTCTCGTACGTGGAGCTCGGGCAGTCGCGCGGACTGGACCTCGACACCTTCGGCCCGCGGCTGTCGTTCTTCTTCGACGCCCACATCGACTTCTTCGAAGAGATCGGCAAGTTCCGCGCAGCCAGGCGGATCTGGGCGCGGTGGATGCGTGAACGCTACGGCGCGACGACCGACAAGGCGATGCTGCTGCGGTTCCACACCCAGACCGCGGGTGTCTCCCTGACCGCGCCGCAGCCCGACAACAACATCGTGCGCACGGCGGTCGAGGCGCTCGCGGCCGTGCTCGGCGGCACCCAGTCGCTGCACACCAACGCGCTCGACGAGGTGCTCGCGCTGCCCAGCGACCACGCCGCGCGAGTGGCGTTGCGCACCCAGCAGGTGATCGCCGAGGAGACCGAGGTCACCAACACGATCGACCCGCTTGGCGGGTCGTGGTTCGTCGAGTGGATGACCGACACCGTCGAGGCCGATGTCGAGGACTACTTCGCCAGGATCCTCGAACTGTCCGAGGACGGCACCGTGACCGACGGCCTGCTGCGTGGCATCGAGAGCGGCTGGTTCATGTCGGAGATCTCCGACGCCGCGTACCGGTACCAGCGGCAGCTGGAGACCGGCACCAAGAAGATCGTCGGCGTGAACAGCCACACCGGCGACGAGGACGCCGAGCTGGAGATCCTGCGCATCTCCCACGAGGTGGAGAAGGCGCAGAACGAGCGCCTCGACCGCTACCGTGAGCAGCGCGACGCCGGTGCGGTCACCGACGCGCTCGAGGCCCTCAAGGTCGCATGCGCGACCGACGCCAACCTGATCCCGGTGATCATGGACGCCGTGCGTGCCGACGCCACCCTCGGTGAGATCTGCGCCGCCATGAAGGACGTGTTCGGCACCTACCGCGAGGCCCCGGCGATCTAGCAGCCCTGTTCGAGGCGGTCGAGCAGTGTGCGACCGCGCGGCGACAGCTGATAGCCGGTCCGCAAGCTCTCCGTGAGACCGAGCTCCTTCAACCGCCGGACCCGGGGTTCGCGGTGGCGGTGCTCGACAGCTACGCCGATGTCGACCTGGGGACCGGCTGGGTGGGGTTCGCCGCGCGCGTCCCCCACTGACCACCCGGACACCAATGCGCCGAGAACAACCGGCACGACCCGTGCCAACGGCCCCGACATGTCCGATCGGCGGTTGTACGAGCGCGGCATCCGTACGTACGGTTCGGGCGTATGCCTCTCTTCGGCCAGGCGCGACGTCGTAGGGCCGCGACCCGCCGTCGCGTCGCGGTGATGTCGCTCGCGCTGGCGGCGGTGCTCGCGGCTGCGAACATGGCGTTCGCGGGGCCGATCGATCTCGAGGAGGCCGAGGCCGAGCGGGAGCAGGCCGCGCAGCGCCAGGAGCAGCTGCAGGACGAGCTCAACGCCCTGCTGGCGCGTATCGGCGAGCTCGAGGCGGCACAGGAACGGCAGGCCGCCGAGATCGAGCGGCTCGACGAACGCCTGCAGTCCGAGCGGTCGGCCGCGGAGCGTGCGGCGTCACAGGTTGCCGAGCGGTACAAGCAGGCGTACAAGACCGGCACCGGTGGCGACCCGATCGTCCTGCTCTTCGGCGGCGAGAGTCCACAGGACGTCACCGAGCGCGCTCGGTTGCTCAGCCTGATGGCCAAGGACAGCCGCAGCGAGCAGGAGGCTGCCGAGGGCGCGTCGGTGCGGACCGAGGCGCTGGCCGGTGAGCTCGAGGCAGCGACCGCCGTGCTGGCCGAGCACACCGAGGAGCTGGCGGCGACCAGGCGTGAGGCGCGCCAGAAGGTGGCGCAGGCACAGGCCAAGGTCGACGAGCTCGACCAGCAGATCGCCGACGAGCGCGAGCGGCTCGCCGAGGAACGCCGGCGCAGGGAGCGGGCGGCGCAACGGCGGGCGGTCCAGCGCGAGTCGACACCCGACGCCGCCGACGACGGCGGATCGGGATCGGGATCGGGATCGGGATCGGGATCAGGGTCCAGGGCCGGGTCTGGCGGTGGCAGCGCGCCGGTCAGTGGCGGCGTCGCCTGCCCCGTCGGCAACCCACGCAGCTACAGCGACACCTACGGTGCGCCACGGTCAGGTGGTCGCTCACACAAGGGCGTTGACATCCTGGCGCCGATCGGCACCCCGAGCTACGCCTACGAGAACGGCACGATCACCCGGATGGACGGCAACTCGCTCGGTGGCATCTCGCTGTACCTGCGCGGCGCCAGCGGCAACGTCTACTACTACACCCACCTGTCGGGCTACAAGGCGGGCGTCTCGGTCGGGCAGCGGGTGTCGGCCGGCCAGCACATCGCCTACGTGGGCGACACCGGCAACGCCGCGGGGATCCCGCACCTGCACTGGGAGGTGCAGCCCGGCGGCAGCGGCAACGTCAACCCCTACCCGTACGCCTTCCGGGCCTGCGGCTGACCCACCTCACACTCCCCACGTCGGGGAACCCACTGCACACGTTGGGGAGTCAGCCGGACAGATGGCGCCGCTTTGCTCCCCAACGGTGACGGCCGCCGAGGGCTGGGAGCGGCTGCAGGTCAGGCGAGCACGTCCGACAGTGGGGTGCGGTCGTCGACGCGGCGGAACCAGTTCCACGGCACGCGGGGGGCGGCGCCGTCGACGTTGGGCGCACCCCGACCGGCCCGGACGTCGTCGAGCGCCACCGTGCGGATCTCGACGCTGAAGCGCGGCACCCCCGAGGTGTTGGGTACCGTGGCGTGCAGGTGCGCGCCGGAGAACAGCAGCAGGTCGCCGGGCTGGATGACGACCGCCACCGCGTCGGACGGATCGACGGTGCCGGTCGGCGACGGCACGAGCGGCACCGTGGGCGCCGCGCCCTCGCGGCGTTCGCGGCGGAGCTGGTCAAGATCCCACCCGCCGCTGTCGTTGGGGACGGGCGTGTCCCAGTGTCGTGGGTAGAACGCCACCGCGCGCTCGGCGGTCACCGGGTACAGCGGCAGCCACCAGTTCACCTGCGCGTACACGTTAGACGACCAGGTGTCGCGGTGCGCGCCGAGCGCCAGGTCCGCCTCGTGCTGCGGGCGGGCACCGGCGGGCAGCACCCGCACGTTGAGCCGGTCCCAGAACGTGGTCGACGGCTCCAGACCGAAGTGTGCGAGCACCGGGATCAGCAGCTGGCGCGCGTGCGCGTCACCGCGGAGCCACGTGCGCAGCTGCTCGATCCTGGCCATGAAGTCGGCTGCGGCGAGCTCGTCCTGCGCCGCGGGCGGCGCGCTGGGGGCGAAGGCCTCGTCGAGCAGCTGCTCGACGTACGCCCGGAACGCCGTGAGCGGCGCGACCTGCGGAACGATCAGCAGCGTGCCGGCGAACACCTGGGAGCGCCAGTCCGCGGGTGGCGTCGCCGCCACGGCAACCGGCACCACACCACACCTTTCCGCGTGCACGTCGACGGTCGGAGCGCCCGATCGCTCAGCAGCCGGCGTCAGCCGGCGACGTCGATCTGCACCGTGAGGTCGTCGTGGCCGAAGCACACGTGGTCGGCCAACCCGAGCGCCTCGGGCAGTGGCTCATCGTACGACCAGGCGACGTCGGCGGGACCATCGTCGAGCGACCAGTAGCACGCCACGCCCTTGTAGGGGCAGATGGTGACCGTGTCGGAAGGCACCAGCCGGTCGGTGCGCACATCGGCGCGCGGGACGTACCACCGGGGCGGCAGACCGGTCTCGAACACGGCCATCGGCCGGGCGGTGTCAGCGAGCAGCTCGTCGCCGAGGCGCACCTGCACCCGCCGGTCGGAGCGCAACGTGTCGACGCGGTGATACGGATCCCGTGGGTGACCGATCAGCCGCACGGCCTCCTCGTAGACCGCGTCGACCCGGTCGAGGTAGAAGGCGACGTGATCGGCGATCCCCGCCACCTGCTCGAGCGGCTCGGGGTACGTCCAGGCCACGTTCTCGGCCTCGGTGCCATCGACCGTGACCGTGTGGTACGACGCCTCGCCCTTGAACGGGCACGTCGTGTGGTGATCGGTGGGCGTCAGCAGATCGCGGCGGACGTCGTCGAGCGGGAGGTAGTAGACCGGCAGCAGCCCCGTCTCGTGCAGCTGCTGCGCGCGCGTCGTGTCGGCGACGACCACGCCGCCGATCTCGATGCGGACACGCTTTGGCGACCGCTCGAGGAAGATCCGGTGTTTGGGCCCGTCGATGGTGTAGTTGCCGGGAGCGGGATCGCCGCTGAGCGGACCGTGACCGAGGGTGAGGGTCATCGCGCATGCCTTTCGCGAACTTCACAGATACGGGCGACAACAGGCGCGGAACGTCACGCATTCCGACCGTGCACGCCGCGATGGTGGCAACGTGGGGAACTCAGCCCACGGCGGTCCCGGTCTGCCAGGTGGGGATCCGGTCCACACCGGTGCGCGGATCCCACGTCGTGACGAAACTGTAGCGGTCGCCACGGACCATGCTGACCCGCCACTCGACCGGTCGATCGTCTGCGCGGCCCAGGCGCTCGATCGTGAACACCGCGGTGTCCGCCGGCATCTGCAGCGCCTCGCAGTCGCACGGGGTGGGGATCGACGGTCGGATCCGCTCCCAGCCGCCGGTCACGTGGACCCCGCAACGCTGCGCGAGCTCGTGGTAGAGCACCCCGTGCGCGAGGTCGGCGTCGAGCAGCGGCCGGGCGACCGACGCGGGCAGCCACACGCAGTCGATCGCCAGGGGTTCACCGTCGGCGAGGCGGGTGCGGTCGATGAGCACGAGCGGTTCG
This sequence comes from Actinomycetota bacterium, assembly GCA_019347695.1. Classification (GTDB taxonomy): domain Bacteria; phylum Actinomycetota; class Nitriliruptoria; order Euzebyales; family JAHELV01; genus JAHELV01. The sequence continues at coordinate 5,617 of JAHWKT010000014.1, forward strand.
TCGGGCGCGACCTCGAGGTGGGCCGCCGCGTCGGCGTTGGTGCACTCGGTCAGCGCCCGCAGCTCGATGGTCTGTTCGGCGCCGCTGGCCTCGACCGAGCGAAACAACGCGTACAGCGCGCCGGCCGGCTGCTCGAACTCCGGCCGTACGAACGTGCCGCGACCGCGTCGTCGCTCCAGCAGGCCGGCGGCGCACAGCCGGTCGACGGCGTCGCGTGCGGTGTGCCGGCTCACCTCGTAGGTCTCGACCAGTTCGCGGTCGGTGGGGAACTGCCGGCTGAACTCGCCGTCGGCGAGGCGGCGGCGTAGGTCGGCTTCGAGCTGCGCCCACAGCGGGACCGGGCTGGAGCGGTCGAGTGGTACGACTCGAGCCTTGGCCACGTCCGGTTCGCCCCCGAGCTGCAGCAGACGCCACAGGGTGCCTGGTG
>JAHWKT010000014.1:6143-35076 GCA_019347695.1 Actinomycetota bacterium
GGGTGCCTGGTGCCTCGTGCCTGGACGGCGGCACCGGCCGCCGGGTGTGCGGACACCAGGCTTTCCCTGAGTGTTCCACAACGTACGGATAAGGCAACCCGCTGTAGGCCGAAGAACACACGAAATCCACCGCTCGCGGTTGGCGACCGCGGTGCATGCACGATCGCTCGCGGTGTACGGTCGCGGCCCACGAGAGGAGCGTCCATGGCCTACCGCGTGCACAGCCGCGCGTTGATCGACGGCACGGGACGTGATCCCGTGGACCACGGCGTGCTCACGATCACCGATGAGCGGATCACCGACGTCGGCTCCGCGTCCACGGGCGACGGCGACGCCGGCGGTCTGGACTGCAGCGACCTCGTGGTGCTCCCGGGGCTCATCGACGCCCACACCCACATGGGCCTGGTCGAGGGCGACACACTCGGCGGCATGCCGGCCGCCATGGTCGCCGCGCACCTGTTCCGCAACGCCGAGCTGTGCCTTGCCTCGGGGCACACGACGGCGCGTGAGGTCGCCGGCGCCGACGGCGGTCTGGCGCAGGCCATCGACGCGGGCCTGGTCCCTGGACCGCGGTTGTTCCCGAGTGGCCCGATGCTGTCGCAGACCGGCGGTCACGGTGAGTTCGGCCCGCCGTTCCTCGACCACCACCACCACTACACGGGCCTGCCGGGACTGTCGGAGCCGAGCGTGCGCTGCGACGGGCCCGACCAGGTGCGCGTTGCGGCCCGCAACGCGTTCCGCCACGGCGCGACGCAGATCAAGGTGTGCGTGTCGGGCGGCGTCGTGTCGCTCACCGACCGCCTGGAGGACGTCCAGTTCACCGTCCCCGAGCTGCGCGCGGCCGTGGAGGAGGCCGAAGCGCGCGACACCTACGTCACAGCGCACGCCCACAACATCGACGGCATCCTGCGCGGGCTGGAGGCCGGCCTGGCCTGCTTCGAGCACGGCACGTTCCTCACCGAGGAGGTCGCGGCGAAGATGGCCGCGGCGGGCGCCGCGCTAGTGCCGACCCTGGCGGTCATCCATCTGCTGGCGACCGAGCACGAGCGCTACGGGCTCGGCGAGTACGTCGTACCCCGGGTCGCCGGCGTTGAGGACGCCATGAGCGCCGCCGTGGTGATCGCGATGGAGGCCGGCGTCCGTGTCGGCTCGGGGACCGATCTGCTCGGCCCGGAGCAGAACCGTCGCGGCCTGGAGCTGGCGCTGCGGTCGCGCCTGCACTCCCCCATGGACGCCATCGTGTCGGCGACCCGCGCCAACGCCGAGGTCATGCGGATCGCCGACCGGGTCGGGACGCTGGAGACGGGCAAGCTCGCGGACTGCATAGGCGTCGACTTCGACCCGCTCGCCGAGCCGGAACTGTTCGACGATCCCGACCGCGTCCGCCTGGTCATCAAGGACGGCGAGGTGGTCAAGGACCTCGACGGCAGATCCTGACGCCATCCACGATCGCGTCGGCAACGAACCCATGCCTGCGACCAGTACGCATTACTGAGGCGCGTGTGACGAACATCCCACATCTTGACGATGTCCGATCACGGGCTGTGCGTGACGTTGGGAGCAGTTCGCGACGGGTGTCCCTGCCCAGGCGGGATGGGCAGGGACACCGTCGCGGCACGGTGGTCGCGCTGCTCGTGCTGGTGTGCATGAGCAGCGCATGTCGTGGAGTCGAGCGCATACCGGTGAACGACGCCGATCTGCCTTCACCGACACGCGACACGGTCCCGCCACCATCCGAACCGCTGAGCACGTCTGCGGATCCGGAGCCTTTCGTCGCCGGCACCTTCGACAGCGGTGTCGTCGGTGAAGCCAGCGGTGTCGCGCCAAGCGTACGCAATCCGGGGTGGGTGTACGTCTTGGACGATGGGCCAGGTGCCGACGGGGTCGTGGCGGTCGACACGCGGTACGGCGGCGAGGTGCGGGTGCTCGTCGAGGGACTGTCGGGTCGCGACACCGAGGGGCTGGCAACCGGGCGCTGCGACCCCGCCGGTACCGGCCGTTGCCTGTACATCGGCGACATCGGCAACAACCAGCGCCTGTGGCCGTCGGTCGATGTCTGGCGGGTGCGAGAACCACGGCTCGACGCACGCAGCGAGCGGGTGCGCGTCGACGGCGAGCGGGCCACGTACACGTATCCGGACGCGCCGGCGGACGCCGAGGCACTGCTCGTCGCCGACGGTCGACCGTTCCTGGTCACCAAGGAGCGCCGCGACCCCGCCAGCGGCCGGGCGCCGCCGCCACGACTGCTGGCCGCGCCGCGGTGGGGCGACGCCGTGCCGGCACTGCAGCAGGCGGAGGGGCTGGCCGTCGACCGGTGCGGACTGTGGCTGGTCAGCGAGAGGGATAGATTCACTCCTGACGACGCTGACGACGCCGCGCACCGCGACGGCGCACAGCGCCCGTCACCGCGAGCCCCGCTGTGGCTGGTACCACGAACGTCCGCACGATCCGACGACGACGAGGAGCAGGCATGTCCGACTGGCGACGCGCCGTCGTGACGGGCGCGAGCAGCGGCATCGGCGAGGCGTTCGCCCGCCGCCTCGGCGCCGACGGCACCGACCTGGTGCTGGTCGCACGCAGCGCCGACACCCTGCAACGCCTGGCCGACGAGCTGGGTGAGCGGTCGGGCGTCACCGTCGAGGTGTGCGCCGCCGACCTGACCACGCCCGACGGCTGTGCCACCGTCGCGGCGCGGCTGGCCGACGACACCGCGCCGGTCGACCTGCTGGTGAACAACGCCGGCATCGGCACGAGCGGGGCGTTCGGTTCGATCGAGCTGCAGCGCGAGGTCGATCTCATCGCATTGAACGTGACCGCGGTGGTGCGACTGACCCACGCGGCGGTCGCCCGGATGCGGGCGCAGGGCCGCGGCGGCATCATCAACGTCTCGTCGCTGACCGCCTTCCAGCCGTATCCGTTCGGCGCGAACTACGGCGCGAGCAAGGCCTACGTGACCAGCTTCAGCAAGGCGCTGCACACCGAGCTCGCCGGCACCGGCGTCGGCGTGCTCGCCCTGTGTCCGGGGTTCACCCGCACCAACTTCCAGAGCGCCGCGGGGATCTCGCGGACGCCGATCCCCGACTGGTTGTGGCTGCAGCCGGAGGAGGTCGTCGACGAGGGGTTGGCGGCGTTGGCGGCGGGCCGCTCGGTGCGCGTGCCCGGTGCGGCGTTCAAGGCGTGGGCCGGGTTGACCAAGGTCGTGCCCGACGCGCTGATCCGGCGGGCGCTCGCGTCGGTCGGGCATCGCCGGCACTGACCGGCTCGACGGCACCGACGACAACCTGGTGCCGCAGCATGACCACCCCCGCCGAGATGGGGTAGGTTACACGCGTGGGATTTCGCTCGTGAGAGGCGCGGCATGGACGGGACGACAGCGGCGGTCGACGACCTGATCACCGAGGCGATCGAGCACGTCGAGCACGCGGGCCGCACGACCCAGCCGGAACAGCTCGCGCTCGTGCGCGATCAGCTCGTCGCAGCGGCCACGAGCTGTGCCGACACGGCGCTGGCCGCCGACGCCGACGGCGTCCTCGCCCAGCTCGACCACGTGCTGCGCGGCCTCGACCACGGCCGACTGCCACTGGCGAGTTGAGCGCCACGACCGACGATCGCGCCTGGTGGCAGCGCGGCGTCGTCTACCAGATCTACCCGCGATCGTTCGCCGACGGCTCGGGCGACGGCATCGGTGACCTGTCGGGGGTGCTCGCGCACCTCGACCATCTGCGCTGGCTCGGCGTCGACGCGCTGTGGCTGTCGCCGATCTTTCCCTCGCCGATGGCCGACTTCGGCTACGACGTGGCCAACTACACCGACGTCGACCCGGTGTTCGGCACGCTCGAGCACTTCGACACCCTGCTCGACGCGGCCGACAGGCGCGGCCTGCGGGTGCTGCTCGACTGGGTCGGCAACCACACCTCGGACCGGCATCCGTGGTTCATGGCCTCGCGCGGCTCTCGCGACAACCCGTACCGCGACTGGTACATCTGGCGCGACGAACCGAACAACTGGCGTCGGGCGTTCGACGACGGGCCGGCGTGGACCCTCGACGCCAGGACCGGCCAGTACTACCTGCACCACTTCCTGCCGCAGCAGCCGGATCTCAACTGGAACAACCCGGCGGTGCGCCAAGCGATGCACGACGTGCTGCGCTTCTGGCTCGACCGCGGCGTCGACGGTTTCCGCGCCGACGTCGTGCATCTGATCGGCAAGGATCCCGACCTACCCGATGATCCTGACGACCGGGTCGGCAGCCGCGTCGGCTGGCACACCGATTCCCGGACGTACGAGTGGCTGCGGGAGATCCGCGAGGTGCTCGACGGCTACCCGGGCGACCGCGTGATGGTCGGCGAGATCAACGTCCCCGACCCGGTCGAGGTGAGCGCGCACACCGGCGAGGACCAGCTGCACCTGGCCTTCTACTTCGCCCTGACGCGGGCGCCCTGGGACGCCGGTGCGTTCCGTTCGGCGATCGCCGGGATCGAGGCGGCGACCCTGGCGCGGGACGTGTGGCCGGGTCTCGTGCTGTCCAACCACGACCAGTCCCGCCATCGCACCCGCTACGGCGGCGAGGAACGCCGCGCGCGGGTCGCCGCGACGGTGCTGCTGACCCTGCGCGGGACACCGTTCCTCTACGCCGGCGAGGAGCTCGGCCTCGAGGACGCGACCGTGCCCGCGGACCAGCAGGTCGATCCCGGGGGGCGGGATCCACAGCGCGCGCCGATCCCCTGGACGCCAGATCCCGGCCACGGCTGGGAAGGTACGCCGTGGCTGCCGTGGCCCCCCGAGCCCGACCGCCGCAACGCCGCGTCCCAGCGACGCGACACCGGGTCGATCGCCGGGCTGTACCGTCGGCTGCTGCACCTGCGCCGCGACGACGCCACCCTGCACGCCGGCGCGCTCGAGCTCCGCGACGCGCCCGACGGGCTGCTCGCGTACGACCGCGTCGGCGCCAGCGGTCTCCGGCGGGTGCTGGCCAACTTCACCGACGAACCGGCCGCGGTGCCCGACGACGGGCGGTGGCAGGTGCTGCTGTCAACCGCGCGGGCGCGGGACGGCGAGGCGTTCGACGGCACGCTGCCGGGCACGACCGCGGTGGTGCTGGCGCCCGCCGACTGACGCCCGCCGCCCGCCCGTCGTGGCCGCCAGCACCCACCAGCGGGCCTCAACCGACACACCCCCAGCGCGAGCGGCGACCTGTGCAGCCGCGGGCCCACAGTTGGGCCTCAGCCACCACACCCCCATACCGGTGAACGGCTACCAGCGGTGGTGCACGGCGGGGGCGATCCGCTCGGTGTACATCCAGGCCACCGCCGCCATGTCATCCTCGGACAGCGCCGCCAGCGACGAGGCGCCGGCGTTGTCTCGGGCCTGTTCGGCCGTCCGCGCGCCGGGGATGACCGTCGACACCTCCGGGTGCATCAGGATCCACCGCAGCGCGAACTGGGCGAGCGTCGCGCCCTCGGGCACGCGGGCGCGCAACTGCTCCGCCGCCGACACCCCCCGCTCCAGGCCGACACCCGCGAAGGTCTCGCCCACGTCGAACGCCGAGCCGTCGGCGTTGAAGTTGCGGTGATCGTCCTCGTCGAACGTCGCTTCAGCGTCGTACTTGCCGGTCAGCAGGCCGCTCGCCAGCGGGACCCGGGCGATCACGCCGACATCGTGTTCGTGCGCGCGGCCCAGGAACAGCTCGACCGGCCGCTGGCGGAACACGTTGAAGATGATCTGGACCGACGAGACGGCGTCGTACTCGATCGCCTTGAGACCCTCCTCCACCCGCTCCACGCTGACACCGACCGCCGCGGTGACGCCGTCGTCCACCAGCTCGGCGAGCGACTCGAACACGTCCGGCCGGTAGTAGGTGTCGGTCGGCGGGCAGTGCAGCTGCACCAGATCGAGCCGGTCGACCTCGAGGTTGTCACGGCTGCGCTCCATCCAGTCGCGCAGCGTGTCGTAGGTGTAGACGTCGGGGTCGAGCGCACCGCGCCGGCCGACCTTGGTCGCCACCACCAGCTCGTCGTCGCGTTCGCGGCGCAGCCGTCCGAGCAGCCGCTCGCTGTGACCGTCACCGTACACGTCTGCGGTGTCGAAGAAGGTCACCCCGGCGTCGACCGCCGCGTGCAGGGTGGTCATCGCCGCCTCGTCGTCGGTCGCGCCCCAGTCACCGCCGATCGCCCAGGAACCGAAGCCGATCTCGCTGACCTTGTAGCCGGTCTTGCCGAGCCGTCGATAGCGCATCGTGGGTGGTGTCCTCGTCGAAGGTGGTCCTGCACGCCGGCGCCATCGTGCGCGCGGCACCCCCATCATCCCCGTCGACGCACCGAACATCACCCGGTCCGGGATGTCCTCACGGAGCGACCTGCGGGAACCCCACAGTGCCGACCGCCGCCAGCGAGTCCAGATCGCTGACCATCACGCCCGACGGCGCCACGGTGACCAGCCGGTCGTCGACGATCAGGCTGCGCTGGATCACGGCGTCCTGATCGCCCGGCGCTGGCTGCCGCACGAAGCCACGCACGGTCAGCCCGCCGTCGACATCGGCGTGCAGCACCAGCACCCCGGCGTCGCCACGGCTCCAGCGCTGCACCGGCAGGACGACCAGCTCACGCTCGGGCCAGTACAGCAGCGCCCGATGATCGTGCTCGACGTCGGTGCTGGTGTCCGCGCCGACCTCCACCTGGTCGACACGGTCGGGCGCGCTGAGATCGGCGATGTCGAACATCGACACCTGGACCCCGCGCACCTGTCCGTCGCGGTCCGCGCCCTGCCCGACACCCAGCAGGTGATCGTCGCCGATCGGGTGCAGGTAGGCGGAGTAGCCGGGGATCTTGAGCTCGCCGAGCACCCGCGGGTCGGTCGGATCGGACAGGTCCAGCGTGTAGAGCGGATCGATCTGGCGGAACGTGACCACATAGCCGACGTCGCCCGCGTAGCGCACGGCGAAGATCCGTTCGCCACGCCCCAGGTCGCCGACGTGGCCGACCTGCTCGAGCCGCGACCCGCGCTGGCGCAGGATTCGCACCGCACTCGCGGAACCGGCGGGGTCGACGGTCGCGTCCTCGGTCGTCGCGATCCGCAGGTGGCCCTCGTGCTCCGACAGCGCCCACTGGTTGAGCACCTGACCGGGCACGGATCCGCTGGCGACGTAGGTGGCGCCATCGTCGGCGAGGCTGAAGCGGTGGATCTCGGTCGTGACGGTGGGCTCGGGCGCCACTGGTGGTGGCGAGACCGGCACGTCGGGCTCGACCGGCCCCGGCCCCTCCCGGTCCAGCAGGTCGGGCTCGACCGGTAGCGGCCCCTCTGGCACGGGCAGCGGGTCGACCGGCAGCACCTGCGGCCAGCGGCTGGTCGTCACGTACAGGCTGTCGGCGGTGGCGTACACGGTGTCGGCGGCGCCGAGGACGGCCTGCGCCCGCCGCGCATCCAGGTCGCCGCCCTGCAGGTCCAGCGTCAGCACCGACACCATGCCGAGGTCCTTGGTCGTCGGCGAGGTGTGGACCGCCGAGCACTCGACCAGCGGCCGCGGTGAGGCACCGTCGACGGCCACCTGCGGCAGCCATGCCTCGGCGTCGGCCTGCGCGACACGTGCACGGTTGACGGCCAGTGCCTGAGCCTCAGTGGCGGGCCCACCGGTCGGCGCGACGAGCCCGGCGAGCCACGGCTCGGTCCGCACGACCACGCGGACCGTCTGGCCCGTGCGTCGCGACGACAGCAGCGACCCGTCGACCGTCATCGTCGACCGCACCGTCGCCGCGGACGGATCGGCGACATCGACGAGCCACAGGCGGGTCTGGCCATTCCAGGCGGGCAGCAGCTCGACGCCTTCGCGCGACGGCGGCGGAAACGACTCGGTCCGCGGCGACACCGGTGGCGTGGCCTCGCCGAGCACCAGGAGGCGGTCGTCGTGCAGTAGCAGATCGCGCGGCCAGCCGTCGGACAGCTGCAGGGTCGCGGCCAGCTCCGGGCGCGGACCGCGCACGTCGACGATCCGCAGGACCCCGTCGGACACGGTGTAGACGTGGGTCCCGTCGGTCTTGGCGATGTCGGGCTCGTCGACGCCTGCCTCCTGCACGTTCGTCGTCGAGAACGTCCCCGCGCCGCCCGCGCTCTCGGCGCCCGCCGCACCGCTCGCGTCGGCCGCCGACGCCGCCTCGGAGCCGGCACGGTCGACGACGGCGCCCTCGGCGACCGCTGTGCCGCCACGCAGCCCGTACGGCGTGACCTGGTCGGTGGCCTGGCCGCGCAGGTGCGTCGTCAGCGCGTCGCAGCCGTCGAACGAGCGCAACGCCGACGCCAGCACGGCATCGTCGATCGCCTCTCCAGTCGTCGCAGGCGTGCACGCGGACGCCAGCAGCACGGTCGACAGGAGCAGGGCCCGCAGCTTGTGTGTGATCGTCATGTCCGTTCGACGTCGTTGTGGGCCGATCGGTTCCCGGCCGGTGCCGCGGCGTCACAGTGGCGCCACCGTCGACCTGCCGCGAGCTTGGTGGCCGCCGCGACGTTAGCCTTGCGCGAACCCGTGACCTCTTCTTCGATCGCGACGGTGCCCCATGTCCGACAGTAGCGACGTCCTCGACCGCCAGGACGCGGCGGACCGCGCCGACCTGCTGTCCGACCTCGCCTACGATGTCGAGCTCGACCTCGGTGACGGTCGCGGCGAGACGTTCCGCTCGACGAGCACCGTCCGGTTCACCTCTGCGACAAAGGGTGCGGCCACGTTCATCGACCTGACCGCGCCAGAGGTGCTGTCGGTGACGCTCAACGGCGAGGAGGTCGCCGCCGACGACTACGACGGCCACCGACTGCACCTCATGGGACTGGCGGCCCACAACGAGCTCGTGGTCGTGGCGCGGTGCGCGTTCCAGCGCACGGGCACCGGGCTGCACCGGTTCGTCGACCCCGCGGACGACGCCGTGTACCTGCACACCCAGTTCGAACCTTTCGACGCCCACACCACCTACGCGTGCTTCGACCAGCCCGACCTCAAGGCCAGGTTCCGGCTGACGGTGCACGCGCCGTCGGACTGGACGGTGGTCAGCAACGAGCCGGTCGCCTCGCGGCACACCGACGAGGCGGGCGTCGACACCTGGCGGTTCGAGGCCACCCCGCCGATCTCGACCTACATCACGGCACTGGTGGCAGGACCGCTGCACGCGGTGGTCGCCGACGAGACGCCGGTACCGATGACCCTGTACTGCCGGGCGTCACTGGCCCGGTACCTCGAGCCCGACGAGATGTTCGAGATCGCCGGTGCGGGTGTCGAGTTCTACCGGCGCATGTTCGGCCACCCCTATCCCTTCTCGAAGTACGACCAGCTGTTCGTCCCCGAGTTCAACTTCGGGGCCATGGAGAACGCCGGCTGCGTCACGTTCAGCGAGAGCTACCTGTTCCGCTCGAAGGTCACCGACGCGGAGCGGATGGCCCGCGGCGCGACCATCCTGCACGAGCTCGCCCACATGTGGTTCGGCAACCTGGTCACGATGCGCTGGTGGGGTGACCTGTGGCTCAACGAGAGCTTCGCCACGTACGTGTCGTTCTGGGCGCTGGCCGAGGCGACGCGGTTCACCGACGCGTGGGTCCAGTTCGTCAACAGCGAGCTGACCTGGGCGATCAGGCAGGACCAGCTGCCGACCACCCACCCGATCGTCGCGGACGCCCACGACACCGACACGGCGCTCAACAACTTCGACGGCATCACCTACGCCAAGGGCGCGCTGGTGCTCACCCAGCTCGTCGCCTGGGTTGGCTCCGACGCGTTCGTGGACGGGCTCCGCGACTACTTCGGGCGCCACGCCTGGGGCAACGCGACCCTGGACGACTTCCTCACCGCGCTGGAGAAGACCTCGGGACGCGCGCTGGGCCGCTGGGCGCGTCAGTGGCTGCAGACCACGGGTGTCAACACCCTCGAGCTGGTGACGACGACCGACGACGACGGGTGCTACGTGGCCGCCGAGGTGCGCCAGCATCCGCCCGCGCGGCACACGGGCGACCGTCATGGCGACGATGGATCAGGCGCACGCCACGGCGACAACGGCGACGGTCAGCTTCGCGACCAGCGCATCGCCATCGGCCTGTACGACACCGACGGCGACGCCCTGGTCCACCGCACGACCGCCGAGCTCGACGTCACCGGCGCGCGGACGCCGGTCCCCACGATCGTCGGGCATCCGGTGGCGGCGCTGGCGCTGCCCAACGACGGCCTGCGCAGTTACGCCAAGGTACGGCTCGACGACGGGTCGCTGGACACGCTCCGCGAGCACCTCGGCACCATACGGGAACCGCTGACGCGCGCGCACGGCTGGCTACTGTCGTGGGACCTCGTGCGCGACGCGGTGCTGCCGGCGCACCAGTACGTGCAGCTCGTCGCCGACCACGCCGGCGGCGAGGAGCAGCTCGACACGCTGCGCACCCTGCTCCGGCAGGCGATCGCCGCCGCCGACCGTTACGGCGCGCCGCACCGGCGTGGCGCAGCGCACGCAGTGCTGGCCGACGCGGCGCGAGCGGCACTGGAGCGTTGCGCACCCGGCTCCGACGCGCAGCTGGTGTGGACACGCTGCCTGATGGCGGTGGGCGATCCCGCCTGGACGCAGCGGGTGCTGGACGGTGACGACGTGCCGGCCGGTCTGACGGTCGATCACGACCTGCGGTGGTACGGGGTCATCCGACTGGCGGCGCAGGGCGCGACCGACGAGGACGCCATCGAACGGACCTACCGGGGGGATCGGACCGACGAGGGACAGCGGCGGGCGACGACGGCGCTGGCCGCCAGGCCCCTGGCCGGCGCCAAGGAGCGCGCCTGGGTGCTGGCGCAGGACCGCGACGAGACCCTGGCGTTGCGCCGCGCCGCCATCGCGGGCTTCCACCAGTACGACCAGGCCGAGCTGCTCGCGCCCTACGTCGACCGCTACGTCGACGAGCTCGACAGCCTGTGGCGACGCCGGGTCCGGCAGGAGTCGCTCGATCTCACCAAGGGCCTGTTCCCGCGCACCGTCGTCGACGAGTCGACGGTCGCGGCGGGCGAACGGGCGCTGCGCACGCCCCGGCTGCCGGATGCGGGGCGCCGGATCATCGTCGAGCAGCTCGACGAGCTCCGACGGGTGCTGCGCACCCGCGCCGCCGACAGCGGCGGCGCTTGAGCGGTCGGCGTCAGGTCGCCACCGGATCGGCGACAGCGGCGGCTGAGGCAGCTGCTGCAGCTGAACGGCTGCGTCGCCTCGACGTGGCATCGCCGTCATGGCCGGACGACCCTCGCCGGAGGCAGTGACCTTCCTGCTGACCGACATCGAGGGCAACGACGAGCGAGCGGCAGTGCTGCTCGGCGCTGCGGACGCCACCCTCGCGCGGCTCGGAGTGGGACGCGAGCACGTCGACCGGGTCGAGCACGCGCGCACCAGCGCGGCGCTGCGCGCTGCGCTCGGCCACGACCGGTGCGACACGCTGGCCGCGCGTGGGGCCGCCATGTCGCTGACCGAGGCCGTGAGCGTCGCGCTGTCCGGCGGCGACGTGCGCGCGCCTGACGCCAGCGACGCCGCGCGCTGAGGTTGGGCCCGACGCTACGGCCGCTCGGGGGGTGCGTCGGCGTCGCCGACCGGTGGGACCGACCGGTCGCGTGCGCACAGCGCGGCACACATCCGGGCGTGCAGGCCGGTCATGCGGTGGGTGCGCAGCACCTCGAGGATGCGGTCGGCGTCGCCGTTGCGGCGGGTGTCGTCGAGCGGGATGTCCAGCTCGCGGTGCAGGGCCATCAGCGCGACGTTGCGGCGGTAGACCGACTCGGCGGCGGCGAGGTCGTCGATCAGCGCCTGGCCCAGCTCGGGCCCCAGCACGCTGCGGCACCCGATCGGGTCGGCGGCGGCCTCGTCGACTGTCTCGTAGACCTTCAGCAGCGCGGCCGCCTTCTTTGCGCCGATTCCCGGGATGCCCGTCAGGTTGTCGGAGCTGTCGCCGCGCAGCGCGGCCAGCTGCAGGTACTGGTCCGGGCGGATGCGGTACCGGCGACGGAAGTCGCGTGCGGTCACGTGCCGGATCGGTCGGTCACCACCTCTCACCTGGAGCACCGACGTCCGCGCGCTGACCAGGGCGAGCACATCGCGGTCGGGAGACGCGACCACGCAGCCCCAGCCGGCGACCTCGGCGGCCGTCGCCGCCGAGGCGACCACGTCGTCGGCCTCCCACCCGGGAGCGACCATGACGTGGACGCCCAGGTCGGCGGCGATGCCCGGCAGCTCGTCCAGCGACACCTCGAGCTGCTCGTGCTTGTCGGGCCGCTGCGCCTTGTAGGCGGGGAAGCTCGCCCGCCGCTGCGAGTGCGCCCGGCAGTCGAAGCCGATGACAAGCCCGTCGTACCCGACCTGGTCGCACACGACCGACAGCAGCGCGAAGAAGCCGTACCGCGCGCCGCCGGTGGTGCCCCCGTAGGCGTGGAAGGCACGGTGGACCAGCGCGTTGCCGTCGACGGCGAGCAGCACCGGGCCGGTGGAGACGGTCGGGGTGCAGGCCGGCGATCGGGTCGGACGTGGTGCCGTGACCGGCTCGGTGATCGCCGCCGCGGCTGGGGACAGGTCGGCGTCGAACAGCGCGAGCGCGTCGCTCACGAGTCGGGCCCGTCCTCCTCGAGCTCGAGCGCGACCGAGTTGATGCAGTAGCGCTGTCCGGTCGGCCGGGGACCGTCGTCGAACACGTGGCCGAGGTGACCGCCACAGTTGCCGCAGACGACCTCGGTGCGGGTCATCCCCAGGCTGCGATCGATCTCGGTGCGCACGGCATCGGGTCCGACCGGCTCGTAGAAGCTCGGCCACCCCGTACCCGAGTCGTACTTCGTCTCGGACGTGAACAGCGGCGTGTCACACGCCGCACAGCGGTACACGCCGTCGGCCTTGACGTCCCAGTAGGCGCCGGTGAAGGGTCGTTCGGTGCCCTTCTCCCGCAGCACCCGGAACTGCTCGGGCGTCAGCTGCTCGCGCCACTCGGCGTCGGAACGCTGGATCTGCTCGGTCATGGTCACCCCTCGTGTCGTCCCGGCGCCCTCTTCTAGTGAACCCCGGGTCCAGGTTCGTGGCCGCCGTGCGTCGACGTCGTGCCGACGAGCCTATCGGCGATCGCGCTCAGACGGCCTCCAGCACCGTGACGGTCACGCCGTAGCGGCGTTCGATCTGGGTCGGCAGGTCCGCTCCGAGCCAGCTGGACCGCGCGCGGGGCAGCGTACCCAGGAAGACCTCGTCGGCCTTGAACCCCCTGAGCGCGGTCTGGATGGCGCGCAACGGATCGGCGTCGCCGACGACCCCGTCGATGTCCAGACCTTCACCACGCAACCGCTCGACGGCCTCGTCGCGGCGGTGCTCGGCGAGCGTGCCACCCGACAGCCGATGCTCCTCGGGGTGGGCGACCTCGCCGACGGTGGCATAGGCCGAGTGCTCGCCGGTGAGCGGCGACCGCTCGACCGCGGGGACGACGAGGCGGTACACCGTCGGGCGTTCATCCGCCGCCCTGATCAGCGCCTGCTGCAACTCCTGCGCCCGCAGCGCGGCGTTGCTGACCACGAGCACCCTGCGCGTGTCGTCGGCGGAGGTCTTCTCGACGAAGTCGGAGTACAGCGGCGCCTGCTGCGTCGCCGACTGGTACCGGATCGGGTCGAGGTTCTGAGGATCGACCCCGTGCTCCATCCGCAGGTGATCGTGGTACTCGGAGGTACTGCGGAACCGCAGCTCGCACTTGGAGCACTGGTGGACGGCCATGACTGCTGCTCTCCCTCCGGCGGCCTGGAGGCCGGTGACGACGGATCGCCCTTCACCATAGCCAACGACACCGCCCCGAACGGCGGGAACTTGCGCTCGGGTCCGCCGGCAACCACACTCGGCAGGCAATGGCCGTCGACATCGAACGCGTCACCGACCCTGCCTCCTGCCGCCTCGTCGAGGACATCCAGCGCGAGGCGTGGGGCATGAGCGACCGCGCGGTGGTCCCGGCGGAGCAGATCCGCGCGGTGATCCACAACGGCGGGCTGCTGCTGCTGGCGACCTCCGACGGCGCGGCGGTCGGCTTCTGCTACGGCTTCGTGGGGCTCGAGGACGGCGAGCCGATCCTGTGCTCGCACATGCTCGCGGTGCGTCCGGACGCGCAGTCCCGCGGCGTCGGACGTCAGCTCAAGCTCGCACAGCGGACGTACGCGGCGGCGCGGGGGTTTGATCGCATCACCTGGACGTTCGATCCGCTGCAGGCCCGCAATGCGTACCTCAACCTGCACCGCCTCGGCGCGTACGCCCGCCGCTACCTCGTCGACCACTACGGCCCCATGGACGACGCGATCAACCGTGGCCTGCCGACCGACCGGCTGGTGGCCGAGTGGCCGGCCACCGGCGACGTGCCCGACGACGACACGGCGACCGACGTCCGGGAAGCCATCACGACCGGCCCGTGGGTGCTCGGCGCCACCGGTGGCGGCGGCCAGGTGCGGCCGGCCACCCCCGACCGGTCGGCCGCGGCAGCCGACGTCGCGCTCGCCGCGGTACCCGCCGATGTCGACCGGCTGCGCGAGACCGACCCCGAGGCGCCGGCGGCCTGGCGCGCCGCGCTACGCACCGCACTGGCCGTCGCGTTCGACGGGGGGTTGACGGCGGTCGACCTGGTCCGCGACGTCGGTGACGGCTACAGCGCGTACGTGCTCCGGCGCCGCACGTGACCAGCCTGCGGATCGAGCGGGTCGACCTGCTGCAGCTGCAGCTGCGCCTGCGGCACCCGTTCGTCACGAGCTTCGGACCGCAGCACGAACGTCACGTCGTGCTCGTGCGGGTGCACGCCGACGGGGTCGACGGCTGGGGCGAGCTCGTGGCCGGCCGCAACCCGGTCTACAGCGAGGAGACGGTGGCGACTGCGCTGACCGTCATCCGCGACCACCTGCTCGTGTTGACGCTCGGACGCCGGGTCGACGACCCGCGGCAGCCCGCGTCGTGGTGGCGCAAGATCCGCGGCAACCCCATGGCCAAGGCCGCGGTCGAGATGGCGGTGTGGGACGCCTGGTCGGCGGCGACGGCGACGCCGCTGGCCGCGCTGTTGGGAGGGTCGCGCACCGCCGTGCCGGCAGGGGTGAGCATCGGCATCCAGGACAGCACGAGCGCCCTGCTCGACCGGGTCGAGCAGTTCCTGGAACGGGGCTACGTGCGGATCAAGCTCAAGATCGCGCCCGGCAGCGACGTCACCCCGGTGGCGGCCGTACGGGAGCGATTCGGCGACGTCGCGCTGATGGCCGACGCGAACTCCGCCTACACCCTCGACGACGCCGAGCACCTGGCCCAGCTCGACGCGTTCGAGCTGACGATGATCGAGCAGCCGCTGGCGCACGACGACATCATCGACCACGCGTCGCTCGCGCCGCGGGTGCGCACGCCGCTGTGCCTCGACGAGTCGGTCCGCTCGGCCGACGACGCCCGCCGCGCCCTGCACATCGGCGCGTGCCGCATCATCAACTGCAAGCCCGGCCGCCTGGGTGGCCTGTCCGAGTCGCTGGCGCTGCACGACTGGGCGGTCGACGCCGGCGTCCCGTTGTGGGTCGGCGGGATGCTCGAGACCGGCGTCGGCCGGCTCCACAACATCGCGCTGGCGAGCCTGCCCGGCTTCACCCTCCCAGGGGACACGTCGGCCAGCGACCGCTACTGGCACACCGACATCATCGAGCCGGCGGTGACGATCGCGGCGGACGGCACGGTGGCGGTGCCCACCGTCGCGGGCGTCGACGCCGTGCTCGACCATGAGCGTCTGCAGTCGCTCGTGACGCACCGCGCGTCGTTCACCGCGTCATGACCAGCGCGGCGGGCGCACCACCAACCGGCTGCCGGCGGACCCGCACCCGACCGACCGGGAGATCGACGTGACCGTGCCGCCAGCGCCTGACACCGAGGTCATGGTCGACGAGCTGGGCCGGCTCGTCGAGCACGAGTCGCCGACGGGTGACGTCGTCCGGCTCGACGCCCTGGCCGACGTGCTCGTCGCCCAGTGGGAAGACGTCGGCGCGACCGCGGTCCGTCACACCGTCGACGAGGTGGGCAGCCACCTGGAGCTGCGGTGGGCCGGTCCACCCGGTACGCCCAGCGACGTGGCACCCGTGCTGCTCGTCGGTCACTACGACACCGTCCACGACGTCGGCACGCTCGAGCGCAACCCGTGGCGCGTCGACGACGACGGGCGGGCGTGGGGACCGGGCACCCAGGACATGAAGTCGGGACTGGTCATCGCGCGCCACGCGCTGGCGCAGCTGATGGCCGCCGGCGTCCCCGTCGCCCGGCCCGTGGTGGCGCTGCTCACCGCGGACGAGGAGGTCGGCAGCGTGTCGTCTCGCGCCCTGATCGAAGGCCACGCCCGCGCCAGCGCCTTCGCGCTGGTGTTCGAGGCGAGCACCGCGTCGGGCGCGCTCAAGACCCAGCGAAAGGGCGTCGGGCTGTGGACGCTGACCGTGCACGGCAGGGCGGCGCACGCCGGTCAGCGCTTCTTCGACGGCTGCAACGCCAACGTCGCGCTCGCCGACGTGCTGCCCGAGGTCGCCGGGCTCAGCGACCGCGCGCGCGGTACCACCGTCAACGTCGGCGTGCTGCGTGGCGGCACCCGCGCCAACGTCGTCGCCGCGCGTGCCGACGCCGTCCTCGACGTGCGCTTCACCGAGCCGGACGAGTCGGACCGCGTCGCCGCAGCGCTGACCGAGCTGGACGTCGCGGAGCCGGCGCGGCTGGAGGTGAGCGGCGGGGTCAACCGTCCCGCGATGCAGCGGACACCCGAGACGGTGCAGCTGTACGAGCGGGCACGCGCCTGCGCACGCGAGCTGGGCTTCGACCTGGAGGAGGCCACCGCCGGCGGCGCGAGCGACGGCAACTTCACCTCCGCGGTCGGCACACCCACGCTTGACGGCCTCGGCGGCGTCGGCGACGGCCTGCACACCGACGAGGAGTACGTGTACGTGACGTCGCTGCCACAGCGCGCCGCACTGCTCGCCGCGCTGCTGTCGGGCTACGACGCCACGTGACGCCGCACGCGGCCGGCGCTACGCGACGAGCCGCCTGAAGAAATCGCGGTACCGCTGCACCGCCTGCCGCAGTTCCTCGGTCGTGGGTTCGTTGCCACCCTCCCACCGTTGCTCCATGTCCTGGCGTGCACTGCTGAAGCGGTTGGCGATCTTGCTCGTCACCTCGCTGACGAGATCGTCGGCCTCGCGGACGCACTGCTGCGGTTCGTCGATGAAGCGCACCTGGATGTCGTCCCAGCGCTGCTGGAAACTGCTGCGGTCGTCCGTGCTCAGCAGGCCGTCGTCACTCCACTCGGTCGTGGCGCCAGGCCCGGCGGTCGGCTCGGTCCGCTCCGACGACGGGTCCCGGTCGATCCTGCGGTCGTCGTCACGTACGGCATCCGCCTCGGCGCCGTGCGCCGCTCCATCGGGCCGGCGGTCGGTCTCGTCGACGCCCTCGCGGCGGCGGCCGCTCTCGTCGACGCCCTCGCGGCGGCGGCCGCTCTCCTCGATGCCCTCGCGGGTGGCGTCGTGCGACCGGTACTCGAGGTCGGTGTCACGGCCGTCATCGCCGTGCTCGGCGCTCACCATCTCGCCACGATCGTCGGCGCGCTCGTCGTGCTCGCGACGGGTGTCCGCCTCGTCACGCATGCTTTCGTCGTACATCGGTTCGTCGCTGGCATCTCTTCTGACTCGCTCACTCATGGTCAGATCACTCCTTGGTGGTCGTCCTGGTCTCGACGATGTCCTCGAAGATCGCGCGGTACCGCTGCATCGCGCGGCGCAGCTCGTCGGTCGACACGCCATCGCGTTCGTGGCGCTCGGTGATGTCGTGCGCCTCGCGGTACGCGTCGAGCGTGGCGGCATGTTCGACGGAGAGATCCTCGATCTTCTGGTCGTAGTGCTCGGTTGGATAGCCACGGTCACGCATGGCCTGGGTGATCAGCCGGTCGGCGTCACCCAGTGTTCGTTCGGGTTCGTCGACGAAACGTCGCTGCACATCACGCCATTCGTTGGCGTAGCGCTCCCGCTCCTCGTCGGACAGCTTGGTGATGTCAAGCCGCTCGTGGCGCTCGACGCGACGTTCGAGCTCCTGCTCGGCTGCAGTGCGGTCGGACGTCTGCGCGACCGTCCGCTCGTACTCGTCGCCGAACTGCTGCTTGAGTCGGCGGCTCCCGTTCGCCCGTCGGGACCGCATGCCCAGGTAGGCAGCGACAGCGACAAGGCAGAGCGCGATGACCACTACGATGACCCACACGTCCATCTCCTGCTCCTTACCTCTCGGTGGGTCGACGCTTGATTCCCCACCCCGATCGGTAGAAACGACGAGCCGCGATGTGCTCACTGCCGACGTCTGTACGTCGCCTGATGACGAATGGACAGGCTTCGGCGCGGTAGGTTCTGGGCGGCGGGGCGCGTGCGGCCGGCGCTGGTTCAGATCGACGGTGCGTGCGGCGTGGTCATGGCTTCGACCTACGGTGGAGACGCGCGGCCTGCGGGAGGTGTTCATCGATGGGCAACGCCCTGGTGGTCTCGGTGCTCTACATCGTGGTCGCCGTGAGCCTCACCGTGTGGCTTGCCAGCACCCTGTACCGCAACGGTCTCGAGCTGCTGCGCGAGCGCGACGACCAGCAGCCCCTGCTGGCGCAGGCGACCAGCCGGCTGCTGGTGATCGGCTTCTCGCTGTTCACGCTCGGCTACGCATTCCTGCTACTGCGCATCAGCGGTGAGATGACCGGGGTCGTCGCGTTGCAGTTCCTGATCCAGCGCCTCGGGATCCTGCTCGTCAGCCTGGGGCTCATCCACCTGCTCAACACGCTGATCTTCCTGCGTTTCCGACGGTCGAGATCGGAGGAGGAGGCGGACGACCGAACGGACCGGCGATCGCCACGACAGCGTGGCACCCAGCCGAGCGACGACCCTCCCAGCGAGCAGGCCCGGCAGCGGCGCGGCGATCGATGACCGGCGCCATCGTCGTCTACGCGGTCTACGTGGTGCTCGCCGTCGCGCTGATCTCGTGGCTCGGCGTGCAGCTGCAGCGGGACGGTCGGATCTTCCTCGACGACGTGTTCCACCACCAGGGCGACCTGGCGGCGGCGGTGAGCCGCCTGCTGGTGACCGGCTTCCTGGTGTTCACTCTCGGCTACGCCCTGCTGCTGCTGCGCATCGACGTCGGTGCCACGCCGGTCATGGCCCTGCGTTCGTCGGTCCAGCAGTTCGGGGTGCTCCTGCTGAGCCTCGGCCTGCTGCACTCGCTGAACATGCTGATCCTGCTGCAGCTGCGCCGTCGGATGGCAGCGCGACGCGACGAGGACGCACGCAACCGACGGCGCGCCTCGGTCCGGGACCGCGGGCGCTGATTGCGCGACTCCCTCGTCGTGACCAACCAACCGTGCAACTACCCAGTGTCATCGTGGTCTTGCGAAACGAGGTGACAGCGGGGTGACGGTTGCTTCCATGTGACGGTCGGTGTTACACAACGTGATACCGTACGATGGAGTATCTGACATGAGCCACGCGCCTCTTCTCAGACATGGTGGGTGGTTCGCGATCTTGACGACAACGGGATAGCGTTGCGAAACATGGTGGATCCGGCGGCTTCGACTGGCATGCGCACGCTGCTGCCCTCGACGTCGACGTGGACGCCGATGATGATCCACGACCACGCGGTCGCGCTGCGCGAGACCCTGGTCAGGCACCGGCGCCAGCTGCACCGCCACCCCGAGCTCGCCTGGTGCGAGCACCGCACCGCCGCCTACATCGAGTCGGTGCTCGGCAACCTCGGCATCGAGCACCGCAGGGTCGTCGGCACCGGCGTGGTGGCCGTGATCGAAGGCCGCGGCGAGCGCTGCGTCGGGATCCGCGCCGACATGGACGCACTGCCCGTGCCCGAGGCACCGGGTCGGGAGGGCTACCGCTCCGAGCACGAGGGCGTGTCGCACGCGTGCGGCCACGACGCCCACGTCGCCACCGTGCTCGGCCTCGCGGAGCTGCTGGTCGGACAGGCCGAGCTGCCCGGCAGCGTGGTGCTGTACTTCCAGCCCGCGGAGGAGGGCGGCGGCGGCGCGGAACCGATGGTGGCCGCCGGGGTGCTCGAGGATCCGGCCCCCGACGCGATCCTCGCGCTACATACAGCGAGCAACCACCCGGCCGGCACCGTCGGCCTGCGCAGTGGCCCGGTGACCGGCGCGGTCGACGACATCACCATCACCATCCACGGCATCGACGGCCACGCCGCGCATCCCGACCGGGCGATCGACCCGATCCCGGTCGCAGCGAACTTCATCATCAACGCCCAGCAGATCCTCACGCGCGAGCTCGACCCGCTGAAGCCCGCGGTGATCACGTTCGGCTCGATCCACGGCGGCACCCGCCACAACGTGATCGCGTCGAGCGTCACGCTCGAGGCGACGATGCGCTCGCTGTACCCCGACACGCGCGAGTACCTGATCGAACGCATCCAGCAGATGGCCCACGCGGTCGCGTCGGCCAACCGCACGTCGGTGACGGTGTCGATCGAGCACGGCTATCCCGCCGGCTACAACGACACGGCGCTGACCCGCCTGGTCGACCGGGCGGCCCGCTCGATCTGCGGCGACGGCTGCGTGACGATCGAGGAGCACCCCTCGATGGGCGCGGAGGACTTCTTCGAGTTCGGCAGCAGCGGCATCCCCGTGTGCATGTTCAGGCTCGGCGTCGGCAACCCCTCCCGCGGCATCACGGCCGCCCATCACAGCTCGCACTTCGACATCGACGAGTCCAGCCTGCCCGTCGGGGTCGCGGTGTTCGCCGAGGCCATCCGCCGGCTGCTGACCATCGAGCCGCTGTCCGCGATCGGCCCGGATTAGGTGGCTCGACCCGAGGGCAGGTCCGACCGGTGAGTGGCCGGTGAGTGCTGAACTGACCCTCGGCGTCGAGGAGGAGTTCCACATCGCCGACGCCGCGTCGCGCATGCTCGCCCAGCAGGGCGATGTGCTGCTCGACGACATCGCCGACGCCGGTTTCGAGCCCGAGCAGTTCGCCAGCGAGATCTACCTGTCGATGGTCGAGACCGCCACGGTGGTGTGCACCACGCTGGACGACGTCCGCGCGCAGCTGCTCGCGCTGCGCCGGGAGTTGTGCGCGACCGCACGCGAGCACGGCATGCGGGTCCTGGCCGCGGGCACCATGCCGCTCGCGCGGCACCGGATCCAACAGATCACGCCAGATCAGCGCTACCGCCACATCGAACGTGTCCATCAGCAGGTGAGCCGCGAGATGATGGCGTGCGGCATGCACGTCCACCTCGGCGTGCCCGACCGCGACGAGGCCGTCGGAGTGCTCAACCACGTGCGGCCCTACCTGCCGGCGCTGCTCGCGCTGAGTGCGAACTCCCCGTTCTGGGATGCGCGTGACACCGGGTTCGCCAGCTACCGCACGGTGCTGTGGGGGCGGTGGCCGAGCGCGGCGATGCCCGGCGTGTTCGCCGACGCCGACGAGTACGACGCCGTCGCGCAGCTGCTCATCGAGTCGGGCGCGATCCTCGATCTCGGGCAGATCTACTGGGACGCGCGGCTATCGATCGAGAACCCGACGTTGGAGTTCCGTGTCTCCGACGTGTGCCTCACGGTCGACGAGGCGGTGCTGCAGGCCGGGTTGTGCCGTGCGATGGTCCGCCGGTGCCTACAGCGCGTCCGCGCAGGCTGCCCGCCCCCGGCCGTCCGCAGCGAACTGCTGACGGCGGCCAAGTGGCGCGCGGCCCGCTTCGGGTTGGAGGACCGCCTGTACGATCCGCTCCGTCAGCAGCTGTGCGCACCGCAGGAGCTGTTCGCCGACCTTATCGACGATCTGCGCGACGCCCTCGACGAGGAGGGCGACACCGAGCAGGTCACCCAGTTGCTGGACCGCGTGCTGCACGACGGGTCGGCGTCCCGACGCCAGCGGCAGGCGTTCGCGGCGTCCGGGCGGCTCGAGGACACGATCGACCTGATCGCCGCGCAGACCTGCAGGTGACCCCTGGGAGGCCGCGGTCGACCGCCTCGCCGAGGCCTGTGCGTTCGGCTCGTGCGTGACGTCGCTACGGGTGCGACCGACCGTGATCGGGCTGCAGCTCGAACGAGTACCGGGACGCTTGGAACGTGGCCTCGAAGAAGCGGAAGAAGCCTTCCTGGCCCAGCAGGTTGAACCCGAACGGCCACGGGTCGCAGAACGACACGGCGGCGTGCCAGTCGACATCGCCGATCCGCAGTTCGACCGGCACCGTTACCGCCTCGCAGATGATGCCTCCGACCGCGATCCGCGTTCGGATGCCCTCGTCGAGGGGGACCCCCGCAGTTTCAGCGGTCCACAGCGCGAACCGGTTGTGCAGCGCACCGCTGTCGATCAGGCACGCGTGCGACAACGACTCCTGACCGGCCAGGCCCACGGCGACGACGGGCCGCAGAAAGTCGCCGTCGTCTCCCGGCAACTCCTTGTAGGCGAATCTCATCGCAGGGGGGCACCGTCGACGTCGGCTTCACGGTGCGGCACGCGGAAGATCACGGCGTCTCGCTGTCCGTGTTCGTGGAGCCACGCGACCAAGTCCTGTGGTGTGTCGGCCGCGACGAGCACGTCGAGCCCACGTTGGGCGACCCAACGACCTTGGTGGGCCCGGAGCATCTCTGCTTCGCGCCCACCGTGGGGCCAGTCGTCTCGATGGGTCGGCCGCTGGACGTGGTGGATCTCTTGGCCCACCCGGCCAGCCGCAATGCCAGCGCGCTGGAGGACTCTGCGGGCCTGATGGGTGGTGAAGTCTGCGCGGTCGAGACCGGTCAGCAGCGACAACACCTGCTTCGGCGGGTAGCGGACGCCATCGATGACGACGTAGTGCTCGCGAAGTGGTTCCGGCAGCACGCCGCGAACCGCTCGTCTGACGTCATCGGCCGCGAAGGTGAACTGCTGACCTGCAACCGTCCGCGTGATCATGGCGGTCCTTCTCCGGGATGTCTTCTCTGAAGTGTATCCGAAGGTTGGTTGAGGCGCTCGGCTCCGCGTGTTCGAGCGCTAGCGCTAGCCCCCCGCCAGCCCACGGTTGGCCGATTCCGGCGGCCGGCGAGGGACGAGCCGTCCGGCGCGTGGTGAACAGCGCGGTGTCGACGAGTAGCCGACCGGCCTCGTCGCGCGGCAGCGGCCGCGCATAGTAGAAGCCCTGGGCGCGGTCACAGCCCACGTGCAGCAGCGCGTCGCGTTCGTCCTTCAGCTCGACGCCCTCGGCGATGGTGTGCATCGACATCGAGCGCGCCATGTTGACCACGGCGGCGATCAGGGAGCGCTGATCGGGTCGCGTGCCCAGATCGGTCACGAACGAGCGGTCGATCTTGAGGCTGTCGACGGGGAGCTGGCGCAGGTAGGTCAGCGACGAGTAGCCGGTCCCGAAGTCGTCGAGCGCGATGTGGACACCGAGCTCGCGCAGCCGCGCCAGCGCGGGTGCGGCCGTGTCGATCTCCGCGATCAGCACGGACTCGGTGATCTCGAGCAGCAGGCACTCCGGCCGGCAGCGGGCGGCCTGCAGCGTGGTCACCACGTCGTCGGCGAACCCCGGCTGCTGCAGCTGCCGGGCCGACACGTTGACGCCCACCGTCAGCGGTGTCGCGCGACCACGGTTCCACTCAACGATCTGACGGCAGGCCTCGCGTAGCGCCCAGCGTCCCATCGGCACGATCAGCCCGGACCGCTCCGCGAGCGGGACGAACGTGCAGGGCGCCACCAGGCCATGCTCGGGGTGGTTCCATCGCATGAGCGCCTCGAACCCGACGATCCGGTCCGTGGCCAGCTCGACGGTGGGCTGGTAGTACAGCTCGAGCTGACCGGCCCGCGACGCCACCCGCAGCTCTTCCTCGAGCAGGACCTCCTCATCGGCGTCGTCGACCATCGTCTGCTCGTACGGCAGGACACCGACACCTGCGAGCCGCGCGGCGGTCATCGCCTGGTCGGCCTGCGAGATCAGCAGCGTCGACGACATGTCCGGGTCGGCGGTGCACGCGACACCGATGCTGAGATCGATGTGCACGGTCGTACCGTCGAGGTCGAACGGTGTAGCGAACGCGCCGCGCAGCCGCTCGGCGATGGCCAGGGCCGTCGCCTCATTCGGTACCGTGGGGCAGCAGACGACGAACTCGTCGGCACCGATCCGCGCGACGGTCTCGTCGGATCGCACAGCCGCGCGCAGGCGGCTGGCCAGCTGTCCCAGCAGCAGGTCGCCGACGTCATGGCCGAAGCTGTCGTTGATCCGCTTGAACCGGTTGACGTTGCAGAACACCACCGCGGTCATGTACGGATGGTTGCGCAGGTCCGCCAACGCGAGCCCGACGCGGTCGAGCAGCAATGTCCGGTTCGGCAGCCCGGTGAGGCGATCGTGCAGGGCCTGGCGGTTGAGCTCGCGCTCGAAGGCGCGCCGTTCGCTGATGTCGCGGAAGTTCACGACGATGGCGAGCCCGTCCCCCGGCGACCGTGCCCGCACCGGGTGGCTGGCGTACTCGACGGGGAACAGCGCGCCAGCGGCGCGCACGAACAGCTGGTCCTGCCTGCGCCGCCCGTCGGCCCGCGCGACGTCGGCGCACACCGGACAGGCGTCGCGCTCGTGGGGATTGCCGTCGGCATCGGCGTGGCCGAGCACGTCGTGGTGATGGCGGTCGATCAGGTCGCCGATGCTGCGACGCAGCAGTTGTGCCATCGCAGGGTTGGCGAACGTGACGAGGCCGTCGTCGTTGATGCCGTAGATCGCCTCGCCGGTCGCGCTGAGCACCCGTTCGGTCCGTCGGCGCTCGTCCTCGTTGTAGCGCCACGCGATCAGGCTGGTCAGCGCGACGACGGTGACGTAGCCGCTGTGGACGAACGCCCACGGCAGCGGGCGGTCCCACGGCGCGTCGTTGGTGGCGATGGTGCCGGACACGACGACGGCCACGGGCAGAGCGAGCAGCAGCACGACGTGCACACCCAGCACCGCCGTCATCCCACGGTGCCGGCGGCGCCACGCCCGGTCCGTCAGCGGCGCACCGGTCGGTAGCAGCCGCCGGACGCTGGCGAACAGCCGACCGCTTCTCATTGCTGACCGGTCGACCTGGCCGGCGGTC
The DNA here is from genome assembly GCA_019347695.1 of Actinomycetota bacterium. Taxonomy (GTDB): domain Bacteria; phylum Actinomycetota; class Nitriliruptoria; order Euzebyales; family JAHELV01; genus JAHELV01. The sequence goes on from JAHWKT010000014.1 coordinate 31,218, forward strand.
GTGTAAGTCGTCGCGCCGCGGTCGACTTTGGCGGCCGACGAGGCCTGTCGCCGCGCTCGGCTGGCGTCAGGGCGCCCGGCCGGTCAGCTCGAGCGTCGTGTCGGTCGTATGCAGCTGTGAGACGGCGATGCCGGGATCGGCCAGCGTGACCTGCTGGCGCAACTGACGGGTGAGATCGCGCCGGACCGAGGCCGGCAGACCGAGTGGACCGATCCGCACGTCGCGGACGGTGGGACGCACTGACGATTCGACGACCTCGAGATCGACCGTCGCCCGCACCGGCACGGGTTGGTCGTCGAGCCGTCCCGACACGATCATGCGGCCCTGCGGTCCCTCGTCGACCGCGACGAGGTCCACCGCGACGTCACGCAGCGTCGGCGCCTGCGACTGCTCGAGACCGGCCGCCACGAGCGCCGCCGTCTCCGCCTCGGTCACCGTGACCGCGACCGACCCGTCGGGCTGCTCGACCACGTCGTCCACCAGGTCGTCGACCGCCGCGGCGTCGTCGGCGCGTGTCCCCCCGGTGGCGGTGTCATCGGCCGGCGACGGGCCGGGCCCCCCACCGAGTAGCACGTACGCGGCGGCACCGGCGAGCAGCAGCACGATCAGCGCCGCCCGTCCGCGGCGCCGACGACCGCGGGGGCGCCTCGACGCCGGCCGGCGCGCGTTCACGTGCGATCCCCGGTGCCGTCGTCCAGCGAGCCGGCCAGCCGCCGTGCGGCCTCGACGACGTCGTCGTGGCCTTCCAGCACGTGCGACCAGCCGGGCGGCAGCGACGCCGGACCGTCGGCGGCGCCGCGCACGGCACCGGCCATCGCCGCGATGGTGTCGGTGTCGCCGCCCAGCGCGACCGCGGTGACGATAGCGTGCTCGAGGTCCTCACAGGTCGCCGCGCACCACAGGGCCGCCGGCACCGAACGGTGGGCGATCGGCGCCGTCCCGAGTGCGCGCGCCGCCTCGGCCGCCGTCACCGTCGACGGCAGGGAGGCCGCGGCCTGCAGACCGGCGCGCAGCTCGTCGGTCGCCGCCGGCAGCGCCGCGAGCTCGTCGCGACCGAAGGCCCCGGTGGAGGCGGCCACGGCGACCGCGTGCGCCTGGACGACGGCACCGTCGATGCCCACCGGATGGACGTGGGTCGGACGGGCGGAGCGCTCGGCGACATGCGTGATGACGTCGTGATCGCCCGCCCACCGCAGTCCCACGGGAGCCACCCGCATCGCCGCCCCGTTGCCGAACGAGCCATCCGGGAACACCGCGGTGGCGGCATCGTCGACGTCCCAGCCGTCGCGCCACAGGGCGACGAGGCGTCGCATGCCGGCGCCGTAGCCGCGCCGGTCGTCGTACCGCGCGAGCATCCGCCGGGCCAGCTGCGCCGGCTCGACACGGTCGGTGTCGCCCACCAGGTGGTCGATCAGGGCCAGCGTGAGCTGGGTGTCGTCGGTGTAGGCCAGCACGGGCCGCTCGAGCGCGCGCCGGACGCGCGCGCGGGCGCGCTTCCGGGTGACTGCGTGGCGCCCCTCCCACGGCGCGCCGAGACAGTCACCGGCCAACGCTCCCAGGAGCGCGCCCGTGACGGCCTGTGCGCCCACCCCCGACACGGGGGTGGTCAGCCGGTGGTCTCCGTCCCGGATTCGGGCCCCGAGTCGGTGCCGGAGTCGGTGCCGGAGTCGGCGGTCGCGGGCTCCCCGTCCCCGGACGGCTCACCAGCGGCCGCCGCGGCCGGCTCGCTGGCTGTGGCTGACTCTCCGGCCGCCGTCTGCTCGGCGGCGGGGGCTTCGATGCCGAGCTTCGAGCGGATCTCCGACAGACGTGCCGCGGCCTGGCTCGCAGCCGCCGCCTGCTCGACCTCGAGCATGCGCCCGCCCACGGACTCGCGTTCCAGCTCTGTCGTGCCCTGTGCGCGCGTAAGTCGGGTCTCGATCTTGCTGCGGACCTCGTCGAGTGTCGGGACGTCCTGGCCGACCTCGGCGCTCATCGACTCCATCGCCCGGTTCATCTGCTCGGCCATCTTCGCCTGGTCGAGCTGGCTGAGCAGCTTCTGGCGCTCGGCGACCTTGGCCTGGAGCTGTTGGGCGTTCTGGGTCACTGCCGCCTTCGCCTGCTCGGTCGCCCGGGTCGCCTGCAGCACCATCGACTTGAGCGTGTCGACCTCCTGCTCCTTGGCGATCAGCTGGTTCGCGAACGCCTCGGCGGTCTGGGTCAGCTCGACGACCCGCTTGTCCTCACCGCCCTGCTCGGCCTCGGAGGCCATAATCACCGCCTGCTGGGTGTTGCGGTTGAGCTTCTCGAGGTCCTCGAGCGCGCGGTCGAGGTCCATCTGCGCCTTCTTCTGGTTGGCGATGACGCTCGCGGCGGTCTCGCGGAGCCGGCGATGCTGGCTGCGCGCTTCGGCGATGGCCTGCTCGATCTGGATCTTGGGGTCCGCGACCTCTTCGAACTTCCCGGTCAGCAGCGCCTTGAGGTAGTTCCAAAACCGTCTGAACATGTACTGGGTCTTTCTCTGATCGGTGTGCGGCCAGCATAGGCCCAATCGTTGTGGAACCACCCTGCCCAACGTCGGGGTGGTCGACAAACGTCGACCTATGGTCGAACTGCGTCGACCACCACGAAGTGTGCGCTGAAGGTGGTCGACTGAGCTCGGGGTGGTCGCATGAGGTGTGCACGTTCAGGCACCGCGCATCGCTCGGCCGGCCGTCTCGTCGAGGCCGCGGCGCAGTGCCTCCATCTCCGTGACCAACGACTCGACGTCGTCGTCGAGCACGCCGACCTCGACGGGGTCGCCCGCCCGCAGCCCGACCTCGATCGCCCGCGCCACGGTCTCGTCGAGCCGCGCGTCGAGCAACCGCAATCGCTCGCGCGCGTCGAACGCTGTGGCCTCGATCCGGCGGTACGTGTCGATCTGGGCGCGCAGCGACGTCGCGACCGCCTCGTGGTCGCGGGCGGCGATCAGGCGTCGCTCGAGCTGCTCGACCGGTTCGAGCTGTCCGAGCGCGACCTCGAGCTGCTGCCCGCGGTTGGCGATGCGCCAGGACTCGTGCACCGCCTCGGCGACCCGCTCGGCCATGTCGGTCAGCCGGTCACGCAGCGGCCCCTCGTGCGTCGCGGCCACGGCCCCCTCGAACCGCCGCTCGGCTTCGAGCGCATCTCGGACGTACCCCCGCCACGGATCCCGCAGGCGTCGCGGATCGATCGTCGCGTCCGCAGCCCGTGGGTTCCTGGGCATCCTGGTGAGCACCCAGCCCGCGTAGACGGCGGCGCCCAGCGCGCCGACGGCGACCACCGGCAGCCCGGCCAGCACACCGACGGCGGTTCCGGCGCCCGCCGCGATGATCGACGACGGCGCCATGATCGCCTCGGCGGTCCGGCGGGTGAAGAAGCGGTCCCGGAAGCTGGCCCGCGGGGTGCGGCGCGTCACACGGCGTGGCGGCGGCATCGTCGTCGAGCACCTCCTGCGTGTCGTCGCGGCCGGTCGCGCCCAGTGTGCCGGATCGGACCGCCCCGTGGGAACGGTCCCCGCTCCGACATCGACCGACAAGGAGCTTCGTGCCCCGGAGGAGGCGACTCAGGGTGCCCGAGCCCCAGGCGAGGGCGGGTTCCCTTCGGAGCCGGAGCCAGGGCATGAAGCGACGCCCTTAGAAGTTCGAGATCACCGCGGCGAACACCTTGCGGATCGAGCCGGGCTCGCTGGCGTCGTAGACCGCGGCGTTGGTGGCCTCCGCGATCCGTTGCAGCGTCGCCAGATCGGCATCGGCACCGTAGGCGATGGGGAACACCCGCACCGGCTGCGCCTGGCGTCCCTCCGATCCCGCGGTCAGCTGCTCGAGCAGCGCCGAGAGATCGTACTGTCCGTCCGGATCGT
>JAHWKT010000015.1:0-23734 GCA_019347695.1 Actinomycetota bacterium
CCTGCGTGGGTCGGGCTATGACCGCCTGCTCGATCCGCTCGAGGGCATGCTGGCGTCGGGTCGCACGCCGGCCCACGAGCTCGTCGACCGGTACGACGAGCTGCACTCGGTCCCGCTGCCGCTCGTCACGGCACCGGCGGGGCCGTGACGGCCGGTGGCGGTGTGCGGCGGGGACCACCGAGCGCGGAGGGGTCGTCGACGCAGGGGCGCGACGTCGGTGGCCAGCTGCCGCCGGACGGCGGGCATGACCGCCACCAGGTAGCGATGGAGGCGAACGAACGAGCGTCCGGTCTCGCGGAACCGGTAGGAGATGGGCACCTCGTGGTACCGGGCGCCGCGGGCCAGCAGGTCCAGCGTCAGCACCTGCGCGTAGTTGAAGTCGTGGATGATCTGTGCCTGCGCGGCCGCCTCCGGTGACAGCGCCCGGTAGCCACTCTGCCCGTCGGTGATCGGTGCGCGGGTCAGGCGGCGCAGGGCGAGCGTGAGCACGCGGTTGCCCAGCCGCCGGTGCGGCAGCATGTGCTGGATGGACCCGGTGAACCGCGAACCGACCACGTAGTCGGCGTCGCCGGCCAGGATCGGGGCGACGAGCCGTTCGAGTTCCTCGGGGGCGTACTCGCCGTCAGCGTCGCAGAACGCGATGGCGGCCGCGCCGCTGTCGACCGCCTCCGCAAGACCGCGCCGCACGGCGGCGCCCAGCCCTTGGTTGCGGCCGAGCGAGACGACCCGCGCGCCGGCGGCGCGGGCGCGCGCGGCCGTCCGGTCGGTGGAGCCGTCGTCGATGACGAGGCAGCGCACCGGGTGACCCGCCGCGCGCGCGGGGACGCGCGCGACGACCGCGCCGACCGCGGCTTCCTCGTCGTGGGCGGGCAGGACGAGCACCACTGGGCACTCGGTGGACGGGGTTCGCATGGGCGTCGATCCAGGCGTCGCTCGTGGTCGGTTGTCGCGCAGCGTCGGCCACTGCTACAGTCGCGAGTATTCAGGCAAACCTTACTTTATTGTCTGGGCGGTGCGGTGCGCACGCCCGGGCGCGAGGAGTGGAGCACGCCATGGCCGTCGTCGTGACCGGCGCCGCCGGCTTCATCGGCCGGCAGGTCGTGGCGACGCTACGGCGGCTGGGACGAGAGGTCGTCGGCATCGACCGCCGGGCGTGGGTGCCCGCACCGGGTGAACGGTCGGTCGTGGCCGATCTGGCCGAGCGCGACCCGCTCGTCGATCGGGTGCTGCACGACGCCGATGGCGTGATCCACCTGGCCGCCTGCCCGGGCGTGCGGGACCGTAGGCCCGACATCGCGGTGCGGCGGTGGCGCGACAACGTCGTCGCCGGGACGCGTGTGCTCGAGACGACACCGGCGGCGACGCCCGTGGTCGTGGCGTCGTCCTCGTCGGTGTACGGCGGGGCGGGTCCGGCGCTGCGGCCGCGACCGTGCCGGGAGACCGATACGCTCGCACCGCTCGGCGGGTACGCATGGTCGAAGACGGCGTTGGAGCAGCGCGCCGCCGCGCGCGCGGCCGACGGCGGGCTGGTCGGGGTCGCGCGGCCGTTCACGGTCGCGGGAGAGGGGCAGCGGCCGGACATGGCGATCGCGACGTGGATCGACGCGTTGCTCGGCGGCCGGACCATCGTGCTGTTCGGCTCGGGCGCCCGACGTCGCGACATCACCGACGTCCGCGACGTCGCCGACGGTCTGGTGCGCATGCTGGACCGGCGCGTCACCGCGACCGTGAACCTCGGGACCGGTGTGACCCACCCTCTCGACGAGGTCGTCGCGCTCGTGGCCCAACGCTGCGGCGTCGAGCCGCGGGTGCAGGTGGCGCAGGTCGCCGCCGAGGACGTGCCGGCCACGCGCGCCGACGTCGAGACCTGTCGGCGCCTGCTCGGGTTCGTGCCCACCACCGATCTGCCGGCCCTGATCGATCGCCAGGTGCGCGCCACCGTGGTCGCTCGACCGCGTATGTCCTGGAGGGTGCTGCCGCGCCGGGCATCGCTGCCCGCGACGCGTCCACCGGCGCGGTCCTCGCGGATTGAGGGCGTGCTTCCGGGCCGCTAGGTTAGGTGAACCTGAGGCACCGCTCGACCGGGTGCCGAAGCCCTGGGATGCGAGTCGGGAGCCGTACGCCGATGCGTGTGATCCGTGCCATCGCGCTGGCCGTCGTGGTCGCTACCGCGCTGGCCGCCTGCGGGGTGGCGGCCGCCGGCGAGGACGACGTCGTGCGCGTCTACTCCGGCCGTCACTACGACCTGGAGCGGGCGTTCGAGCAGTTCGCCGAGGAGACGGGCATCTCCGTGGAGTTCCTCTACGGCAGCGACGCTGAGCTGCGCGAGCGGATCGCCGCGGAGGGCGAAGACACGCTGGCCGACGTGTACATGACCGTCGATGCCGGCAACCTCGCGCTGGCCGCGCAGGAGGGCGTCTTCCGGCCACTGCAGTCGGACCGCCTGGCCGAGGCGGTCCCCGAGCACCTGCGCGACCCCGCGGGCCGGTGGTTCGGCCTGTCGGAGCGCGCGCGCACCATCGTCTACGACCCCGCCGACGTCGACCCGTCGCAGCTGTCGACGTACGCGGCGCTGGCGGACCCCGAGTGGCAGGGCCGGCTGTGCCTGCGCCGCTCGACCAACGTCTACACACAGTCGCTGGTCGCGAGCCTGATTGCCAAGGAGGGCCGTGACCGCGCACTGGAGATTGTGGAGGGTTGGGCCGACAACGCCCGCATCCTCAACAACGACGTCGCGATCCTGGAGAACATCGCGGCTGGTACGTGCGATGTCGGCATCACGAACCACTACTACCTGGCCCGGCTGCTCGAGGACGACCCCGGCTTCCCTGTCGAGGTGTTCTGGGCGAACCAGGACGGCGAGGGCGTGCACGTCAACGTCTCCGGTGCGGGAGTGACGGCGAACGCCGATGACCCCGAGCTCGCGGCGCGGCTCCTCGAGTGGCTGGCCACCACGGGCCAGGAGACGTTCGTCGAGGGCAACCACGAGTACCCGGTCAATCCAGACGTCGAGCCCGGCCCGATCATCTCCGACTTCGGTGACTTCCAGGTCGACCCGCTGAACGCCGCCGAGTACGGCGAGCTCAACGCCGAGGCGGTCGAGGTGATGGCCGAGGCGGGCTACGAGTGATCGGCGTCGGCGGATGACGTCGATCATCGGCGCGGGGCGCATCGGTGGTGGCCGCCGGTCGTGGCGCGCGGCGACCGTCGTCGTCGCGGCGCTGGTGGTCACGCCGATCGGGCTCGTCGCCGCGAGCGTGCTGACGCCCAGCACCGACGTCTGGCGCTTCCTGTGGGGGACCGGGCTGGCGGCCATGGTCGGCTCGACCGTGGTGCTGATGGCGGGCGTCGTCGCCGGCACGCTGGTCGTCGGCGGCGGGCTGGCGTGGCTCGTCGCGGCACACGACTTCCCGGGTCGACGCGCACTGTCATGGTTGCTCGTGCTGCCGATGGCCGTGCCGTCGTACGTGCTGGCGTTCGTTGTCGTGTGGCTGCTCGACGCACCCGGTCCCGTGCAGACCGCCGCCCGCGAGCTGCTGGGACTGAACACACGCGTTGCGCCACGGGGCATGCTGCTCGCGATCGTGGTCATGAGCGTCGCGCTCTACCCGTACGTCTACCTGCTGGCGCGGGCGGCGCTGGCCGAGCAGGCGGCGGCGACCTATGGCGCGGCGCGCACCCTGGGACTGCGTCCGCTGCAGGCGGCACGCCGCGTCGTGCTGCCGATGGCCCGCCCGTCGCTGGCCGCCGGCGGTGCGCTGGTGGCCATGGAGACGCTGACCGACTTCGCGACCATCCAGTACTTCAATGTCGAGACCGTCTCGGTCGCGGTGTTCCAGGTCTGGAACGGCATGTTCGACCGCGCGGCCGCGACCGAGCTGGCGGCGGTCGTACTGGCGTTCGCCGTCACGGTGATCGCCGTCGAGCGGGCCATGCGTGGGCGCGCTCGCTACCACCAGCAGGGTGGGCCCGCGCCGCGGGTGGAGCCGGTCGCGCTGACCGGTTGGCGACGTTGGGCCGCCACCGGCGTCTGCCTGACGGTCGTCAGTGCAGGGTTCGCGGTGCCGGCGGTGCGGCTGCTGGGTTGGTCGAACGTGTCGGTGCTGGCCTCCGGTGACGGCGGCTGGGATCCCCGCTATCTCGTGTACCTGGGCAACAGCGTGCTGGTCGCCACGCTCGTGGCCGGGTCCTGTGCGGTGCTCGCCGCCGTGGTCGCCAACGCCGCGCGGCTGGCGCCGGACGGGCTGACCCGGCGGCTGGCGCGGGCGACGACCGTCGGCTACGCCGTTCCTGGGCCCGTCGTCGCGATCGGCGTCCTGCTGGTGCTCGCGGGCGCGGACGTCGTGCTCGACGCCCTCGGCTTCGACGTGGGCGCGACGCTCATCACCGGCTCGTTGATCGGGGTGGTGGTGGCGTACGTGATCCGGTTCCTCGCCCCCGCGCTGATCACTGTCGAGGCCAGCCTTGACAAGGTGGGTCCGACGATGACCATGTCGGCCCTGACGCTGGGCGCGCCACCTCGCCGGGTCGTAGGTCGTGTGCACCTGCCATTGATCCGCTCGGGGATCGGCGTGGCCCTGGTGCTCGTCGCCGTAGACGCGCTCAAAGAGCTGCCGATCATGCTGCTGCTGCGGCCGTTCGGCTTCTCGACACTGGCGGTGTGGGTCTACGAGCTGGCGTCGGAGTCGCTGTGGACGCTGGTCGGTCTGCCCGCGCTGACCATCGTGGCGGTTGCCACGGTGCCGGTCGTGCTGCTGTTCCGCGGCACCCTGCGGGTCGCCGCGGTCACCGCGCCGGCCGACGGGAGCGTCCGGTGACGGCCGCCACCCCGGTCGTCGAGCTCGCCGGCGTATCGCGGCGGTACGGCAACGTGGTGGCGCTCGACGCTGTCTCGCTGACGGTGGCGCGCGGCGAGTTGTTGGCCGTCGTGGGTCCCAGCGGTTGCGGCAAGACGACGCTGCTGCAGGTCGTGGCCGGCCTGACCGCACCCGACGCCGGGAGCGTGCGGATCGTGGACCGGGTCGTGGTCGACGGCGACGTGTGGGTCCCGCCGGAGCGGCGCCGTGTCGGTGTCGTCTTCCAGGACCACGCGCTGTTCCCGCACCTGACGGTCGCCGACAACGTCGCCTTCGGCGTGCCGCGGGGCCGCGGCCGGGCGGCCCGGCGTGACGAGGCGCTCGACCTCGTACGTCTCCGCCACCTGGTCGACCGCTATCCCCATGAGCTGTCCGGCGGCGAGCAGCAGCGCGTCGCGCTGGCCCGCGCGCTCGCGCCGGCGCCCGAGGTCGTCCTGCTCGACGAGCCGTTCTCCAGCCTGGACGCCAACCTGCGCACCGACCTGCGCCAGCAGACCGCCGCCGTACTCCGGGCCGCCGGCACCACGGCGATCTTCGTGACGCACGACCAGACCGAGGCGCTGTCGATCGGTGGGCGCGTCGCGGTGCTGCGCGCCGGCCGTGTCGAGCAGTGCGCCGAGCCCGAGACGGTGTTCCACGCGCCGACGACACGCTTCGCCGCGACCTTTCTCGGCGAGGCGGACATGGTGCGCGGCACGGCCCGCGCCGGCATCGCCGACACGCCGGTCGGCCGGCTGCCCGTCGATGACCGATTGTCGGGAGCGGTCGACGTGATGGTGCGCCCGCACGAGGTGGCCATGGTCGCGGCCGCCGACGGTGATGCCCGCGTCGAGCGCGTCGAGTTCCGCGGCGCCACCGTGCTGCACGTGCTCGCGCTCGATGCGGGCCTCCACCTGCGCTGCGAGATCGCACACGAGCGGCAACTGCCGGTCGGCACGCGTGTCCGCGTGACGGTCGACGCCGGACACCCGTTCGCCGCGTTTCCCACCGATCCACCCGTCGGCGTGGTGATCGCCGACGCGACCGTCTCGGCAACGTGACGCAGCCGCCGGTGGCGCCGGCCGGGCAGCAGATGGCGGACCGCGCGCTGTGGCTGGCGGTGCTCGTGGCCGCGGTTGCCGCCGTGCTCGCGGCTGCCGCAGGCGTCCCGACGCACGCGACCTACGGCGCCCGGACCACCGCCGACGAGCCCCAGTACCTGCTGACGGCCATCAGCCTGGCGTCCGACCGCGACCTCGACATCAGTGACGAGCTCGACGCCCAGCGGTGGCGCGCGTTCCACGAGGTGGCGCTGCCGCAACAGACGCGTGCGCTCGCCGGCGGCCGGCGCATCAGCCCACACGACCCGCTGCTGCCAATGGTGACAGCCCCGGCTGTGGCGCTGGGCGGGTGGATCGCCGCGAAGTGGATGCTTGTGGCCGTCGCGGGCGTGACCGCGGCGCTGCTCGTATGGACCGCCGTGCGACGCCTGGCGGTGCGTCCGCGGACCGCCGGACTCGTCGTGGGCGTGCTCGCGGCCTCGGTGCCACTGGCGCCCTACGGCAGCCAGGTCTACCCGGAGCTACCTGCCGCGTTGGCGGTCACGGTGGCCCTGTCGGCGTTGCTCGCGCCCGTGCGCACGGCCGGTGCCGTCACCGTCGTGGCGTCATGCGTCGCACTGCCGTGGCTTGGGGTCAAGTACGCGCCGGTCGCGATGGCGCTGGCCGGCGCCGTCGCGCTACGGCTGTGGCGCGACCAGCGCCGCTGGACGGCCTTCACGCTGGCCGGGGGTCTCGCGGTCGCCGGCGTCGCGTACCTGGTCGTGCACCAGGTGGTGTGGACGGGCTGGACGGTGTACGCCAGTGCCGACCACTTCGTGGACAGCGGCGAGCTCGGCGTCGTCGGGTTCGCACCCGACTACGGTGCGCGCAGCGTCCGGCTCGCGGCGCTGCTGACCGAGCGATCGTTCGGCATCGCGGCGTGGCAGCCCGCCTGGCTGCTGGCCGTGCCTGCGGTCACCGCCCTGCTGCGGGCCCGCCCGACCGGCTGGGGCGCGCTGGCGGCGACCCTGGCTGCCGGCTGGATGACCGCCACGTTCGTCGCACTGACGATGGCCGGCTGGTGGTTCCCCGGCCGGCAGGTCGTCGTCGTGCTGCCCGCCGTCGTGCTGGCCACCGCATGGTGGCTGGACGGTCATGTGCGGGCTCGTCACGTCTTCACCGTCGCGGGTCTTCTCGGAGTGGCCACGTGGCTGTGGCTGACCGTCGAGGCGGCGACCGGATCACTGACCCTGGTCGTCGACTTCTTTGACACCACCAATCCGCTGTACCGGGGTTGGCGGTGGCTGCTGCCCGACTTCCTGACCGTCACTCCCGGCACATGGGTCCGGCACGTGGTCTGGAGCGTCATCCTGGTGGCGATGGCCGTCGCGGGATGGCGGCGATCGGACACCAACGCGCACGCCGATGCCCCGATCACCGTCACCGCACCGTGAGAGTGCCGCGCATGCCCTTCTCGTAGTGCGTCTCGCCGTCGGGCGCCTCGACGATGCAGAACAGCGTGTAGGTGCCGGGCTCCAGGTCGTACGTGGCGTTGCAGTTCTGACCGGGGCCGTACGCCTCGAGCTCGAACGCACCTGCGTCGGCGAGTGCGTCCTCGTCGGGCGCGCCGTCGGTGAAGGGCACGTCACCGCCGCCGGGTAGGAAGGCGAGCTCGTCGTTGACCGGCGAGCACTCCTGCTCCGCCGCGGCAACGGCACTGCCCGAGGACGCCTCGCTGTCGGCTGCGCTGCCCTAGCCAGAGCCGGAGCCACTGCCGCTGGCCGAGCCCGAGGCGGAGCCGGTGCCGCTGGCCGAGCCCGAACCGCTGGCCGAGCCCTCCTCCGTGCCGATATCACGGACCTCGCCCTCGTCGGCGGCGCCGCAGCCGGCGAGGATCGCGGTGATCGCGACCACGCACAGGGCAAGGCGCGGGCGCCGCGGGATCGTGCTGTAGCCCGTTGCCATGTCAGCGTTCCTTATCTTTCGGCGTTCATGATCATGTCGTCTGGGCGACGGGTGAGAGCGGACCCGCCGTCACGACAAGTAATTCGGTAAGGATAACCTACCCTCTTGGTTCCGCAAGCCCGGACCCAAATGCCAGTCGAACACTCTAGCGATGCCTTGCCAGAATTATTAGGCCCGCCTAACCTTACTCATCAGGAGAGGCGCTGGCGGCCATGACCGTTCGACGCGACGAGCCCCATGACGTGGACTGGCGGTGCCGGCGACGTCGTGGGTGCTGTTCGAGCTCGGCCTACCCGACGACCGGTTGCTGCGCATCGTCGACGTCCGCCAGTTGTCGGCGACCGACGCGTGGGGAGGTCGACGGCCGCCACATCGTGGTCGGTCTGCGCCGCGAGCCGTGCGCAGCCGGCACCTGCCGGCGCGGCGATGGCTGCTGGTACCGCCTGCTGTACCTGTACGGGACCGGGTCCAGCTCGACGCACCCACTGACACGACCTACTGACGCCATGTGTGGTGGAGCGGGCGGCAGCTCGTGCCGGGACGGCCACGGCCACGAGCGGCGGTCCGTAGCCGTCCACCCCTGACCGCTGTCGCCGTGCCCACGGGCTCGACACCGCCATCACTGTCGAGGCGACAGCGACCGCACCCGCATGAGGGCGCGGTGTGCTCGCGCCCGCATCCACCTCATGCCGCCGCCTGCAGGGTTTCGGCCACGCGGTCGGCCAGCTGGCGTCCGGCGGGGATGCACACGCGGACGGCGCTGCCGGCGTTCACGCTGAACAGACCGGCGTCGTCGGTTGCGATGTGCGGCCGCTTCGTGGCGGCCCAGTCCAGCCCCCACAACACCTGTTCGACCTGCGCGCCGCGCAGCCACGGGAACCGTTCGCCGACACCGGCGTTGAGCAGGTCGGCGAAGTAGTCGACGGCTCCGGTTTTGTCGTCGTCTTCGACGAGGTCCTCGTGGCCGACGACTACGCGCAGCCCACGTGAGAACCGCTTGACGAACACGTACGCGTAGCCATCGGCGATCCGCACGATCGTGTGGGGCCAGCGGGCGCGGTCGTCGTCGACGGGGAGGTCGAGCACGAACAGCTGGCGCTTCTCGACCGCGCCGTGGAGGCCGGGCATGACGCCGATGTTGCCGACGCCGAGCGCGAGGACGACGGCACGTCCCGAGACGGCGGCGCTTCCGCCGAGCACGGTGTAGCCGTCGTCGTCCTGCTCCACTGCGGCGATGTGCCCGATGTCGACCATGGACGTACCGGATGTGCGCGCCTCGTGGAGCAGATGCGCGACCAGGTCGGGGCTGGAGATGTTGAGCGCCGGCGCCATCACGCCCTTGTGGACGAACAGGTAGGGGACCGCGCGGCAGTCGATCGCCGCGCCGGCCGCCACGGCATCGCGCACGAACGTGGCGGTCTCCTCGATCGCGGCCGCGTGCCGAGGATCGGGGCGGTGCCAGCACACCGAGCCGCCGGAGCTGCGGTACGAGGCGGGCGCGTCGTCAGCCGTCGCCACGGTCACGGCCATACCGCGTCGGGCGAGGTGGTAGGCCACCGATGCGCCCAATGGTCCCGCTCCCGCCACCACCACGTCGACCATCAGCGACCTCCCGATCGCGCCGCGCACGTGCGCTCGCCGGTGACCGTCTGTGCCCGACCACTGTACGCGTCGGGCTGCGCAACGTTGCCGCACTGGACCACCTGGCCAAGTGAGGCTACCCTTACGGCCAAGACGCTGATCGTCGGCGTATGGCGCGGGACGAGGAGTGGACATGTACGGGCGCGTCGCCGCGACCGAGCAGCTGACCCCGACTGATGGGTCGGGTCGTGTGGTCGGGCGCGAGGCTGGTGGCGCTGGGGCGACCGCGTCCGCGGACGTGTACGTGTACGTCAACGTCGCGATCCCGCCGTCAGGCGCGCCGTACGCTGCGCCGTTCGACCTTGCCCGGCACATCGGTGTGACCGGCGTCGAGGGGCTTCGGGGCGTGCGTGGGTCGTCGTGACAAGTTGCTGCGCAAGGTCGCCAAGCGCCGGCTGGCGTCCATGCAGCGGCACGTGCTGATCTGCGTCGACGACGACTGTGGTCGCAAGCTGCTCAAGCACTTCCGCAAGGCGATCGACACGGCCGGGCTCCGGGCGACGGCGTCCCTGACCAAGGTGCAGTGCTTCGGCATCTGCACGTCGGGTCCAATCGTCGTGGTCTACCCGGAAGGCACCTGGTACGCGGGGGTCACGCCGGCAGTCGCGCACAAGATCGTCGAGGAGCACCTTCGCGACGGGCGGCCGCTCGACTCGCACGTCTTCCACCGCAACCCGTTGTGCCCGGTGCGCCGGGTGGCTGACTCGGCGTGACCGACGCGGTCGCGGGGCTCAACACAGCACCCTGTGCCATCTCCCTGGGATCGGACTGGCAGGTCCGATCGGCGCGCAGTAGGTTAAGCAATCTTAAGGCAACCACGTCCCACTGGGGTGATGATGCGAGACCCGCGGTCGACGGACGCGCGTGAGCGCGTAGCCGCGCTCGATCTCGGTGTGTGTATCGCCTGCGGGAAGCTGTGCGAGTTGACCAGCTCGTTTACCCTGCCGGGCCTGCGCGGGTTGGAGCGGTACGTTCGGACGCGCTGTATCGACGGACACGTGATGGTCGGTCCGGAGTTCGCGCTGCGCGCCTCGTCCTGACCGCCGCGGGCCAGGTGCAACGCGGGGAGTCCGGTCGCCGGTCAGGATCGGCGGAGCGTCAGGCATGCCGTTGGGCCGAGGTCATCCAGAGTTGCTTGTCGAGCACACGGGTGATCTCGATCAACAGATCCTCCGCTGCGACGTCGACGGTGGCGACGTCCGACGTGCGGTTGCGGATGTTGGTGACCACGGTTCGGATCCGGTCGGTCATCAGGTCGATGACCGCCTCGTCGGTGAGGAACGCAAGGTCGACGGGGTTCATCGCTGTATCGCTTGCGACACGGACCACACGGCCGTCGGGGATGATGCCGATCGTCGACAGGTACTCGGCGACGGTGTCGGAGTACTCGCGGTGCTCGTCGACCAACTCGTCGAGATGCTCGTGCACTGGCTTGAAGCGCTTCCCGACGACCGCCCAGTGCAGCTGCTTGCCGGTGAGTGCGAGATCGATCAGCTCGACCAGCGTGGGCTGGAGGTGCTCCGCGACGATCGCTGCCGCCTCGTCGGTCAGGCTGGTCACGATGGGGATGTCGGTCGTGGTGGACGTGCTCATGGGCGCTCCTTGCGCTGCGGACCCCGATGGCGTCGCACTCTGGTGGGGTGCATCGTCTGGGGTGCATCGTCGAGCCTAGCACCGGTCCGATCTCTCGAGCCCAAGGGCGTCACTGAGACCACGGGCTGGCGCTCGCTGCTCTTCCTGCCGACGACGATGATCGCGGCGGCTCGCCTCGAGCTCCATGGGATCGACGAACGCCTCGACCCGGGATGCCCACGGATCGCCGGCGTCGCGTTCACCCACTGGACAGCACGAAGGACAGGAAGAACCCGCCGGTCGTGGCGAGTCCGTTCAGCGGCCGTCCGGGCAGCGCGCTGGAACCGATCGCTCCGAGCAGCAGCGCATCCATCGCGAGGATCCGATCGTGGCGGTGTCGTTCAGCAGGTCGTGTGGATCAGCGCTCCGACTGCCACCCCGTCGTCGCGCAGCTGCGCATAGCGGACGATCGCATCGTCGGTCGGGAGCACGTCGTAGGCTACGCCCTCGGCGTCGAGCAACGCCATCGTCTCGGCGTGGACGGTCAGTCGCCGCTGCCGACCGAGCGACAGGATCACATGACCGGCGCCCCGGTCGAGCACGGCACGCACATCGGCTGGCTGCACACCCGCACCGTGCGAGGTGCCGGTTCGCGTCCAGTCCCATGCCGTCGCGCCGCCAGGCCAGAGCACGACATCCTTGTAGGTCCGGCCGGCGACGGTGATCCGCCCCCAGCCGTGCTGTTCGATCGCCGGCGATGTCGGTGCCACGTCACGCATGCTACGCCGGTGTCAGTTTCGCGGCGGCGGGTACCCCCACAGGGCCACGCCGCGACCAGCGACCATACGGAGGGAACGCGCCCATGAGCACGACCGACGACCTGACCCGCCGAGGCGCCGGGGCCATCGACGGTGACGACGTGGTCGACCTGATCCTCGGTGACCACGCCGAGTTCGAACGGCTGCTGCGGATCCTGCGCAGCGACGACGGCGACCGCGCGACGGCGCTCGGCGACCTCGCCGACCTGCTGGTCGCCCACGCCGAGGCCGAGGAGGCCGAGGTCTACCCGACGCTGCGCAGCGAGGTGCCCGACGACGAGGAGGGCGAGATCGCGCACGGTCGCGAGGAGCACGCCGAAGGCCACGAGGAACTGCTGGCGCTGCTCGAGATCGACGACGTCGACTCCGAGGAGTTCTCCGAGCAGCTCGAGGAGGTGTCGGAGGTCGTGATGCATCACCTCGACGAGGAGGAGCGCGAAGTCCTCAACCTCGCACGTGCGCACGTTCCCGACCAGCGCCGCGCCGAGCTCGGCCGAGCCTTCATGTCCGCCCGGGCGAAGCAGCTCGCGTCGAACCCCGGCAACGTCGACAACGTCCGCCGCCTCGTCGAGCAGGCACGCGACGAGGGCCTGCTGGACGACTGACGCCCACAGACACCTCGGCCCGATTGCGCGGGGGTTCGCAGCCCCGTCGCGCGAGTTGAACGTAGCGCGTGGCGTGTAGCACAATCACCACCATCGACGACTCAGCTACACGGATCCGCCGATGCCGCGCAGGCCGCCGGCGTCGACGCGAGACCCGGGCGGTGCGCTGATTCTCGCGGCGGTGGCGGACGCCGGCATCCGCGTCCGCCACCGCGTTCTGACCGACGCGGACGCTGCCCTCGGCGACTGCGGCGAACCGTGGGCGATACCATCGCCGACGCTCCCAGATCGTGGCCGAGTTCCAGGCTCGCCACGAAGCGATGCTGCGCGCGGCCGGCCGTCGGTCGCCGATCTCGTCGAGGAACTCGAGGCGGATGACGAAGCGCTCTCCCGCCAGGTCAACGATGCGGTACGCCAGACACTCGAGCAGCGGCGCGTCAGCGCCTGCTCGACCAGTACCTCCGAGCGCTCGACGACCAGCATGGACCCGTACCGGAGTCGTCCATACGCCGCTACCTCGATCTTCTCGCGTGACCGCGGTCCTGGCACTTGACGCCGAAGCGATGTCGGTGCTCGCGGGCCCGCCGGGCCGCGCAAGCGGGAGGCGCGCGGCATCGACCGCCGCAGCCCGGTTACGTCGTGATGTTGTCGCGCCGGCAGTCGTGCTCGCTGAGCTGTACCGCGGACCGCGACGAAGCGAGCTGATCGACGCGTGCCTCTCGTCCGAAACTGGCATCGCGGTCCGGGTGACCGACCGGCCGCTCGCCCGACTGGTCGGCGGCGTGCTCGCGACCGCCGGCGCCGACACAACCATGATCGTCGACGCGCACGTCGTCGCGACAACGGTTGAAGCGGGCCGCGGTGTCGTCCTCACGTCCGACCCGAGCGACATCGAACTGCTCGCTGGCCCGTACCCGAACATCGTGGTCGTCGACATCGGCGGGTCAGGTTGACGCGGGTTTGTCGGCGCACAACGCCGTCAGGGATTGATGTCGACCACCGTCACGCCGGTGGCCACGCCGGCGAGGAGTTCCAGATCCGCCAGATCGACCGTAGCGACGACGGCACCGCCGACAACGTCGGCAACAGCCACGACGAACGCGTCGACCGCGAGCTCGGAGCCCGCCCCCACGCTGCCCAGCAGCTGGCCCGCTCGGACGCCCGTTCGCGTGTCGATTGGGCACACCTGCACGCGCTCGCGTCGGAGACCGGCGAAGACGCCTGCGTCCGCCGGGCGGCCGCGCACCACCTCGGCCAGCACCGCGGCAGCCGTGGCCACGGGCAACTCTCGCCGACGCATCTCGGCAACGAGGGCGCGTACGCGATCGCGCCTGCCCGGCGGACCGTGCGCGATCGCCGACAGCGCTTCGCTGTCGAGCAGCAGCATCAGCTCGCGCGCCGGTTCGGTATCACGGCATCGCTGTGCGTCTCCGAGGTCCAGCGGTCAACGATCTGCGCCGCCCATTCGAGCGTCTCCGGCGGCACCGGGCCATGTTCGCGTTCGAGCTCGACGAGCCACTCGTCCACAGCCGCCAGATGTTGGAGCTTCGCGAGATGTGCCCGCACGGCGTCGTCGACCGCCGCCGACAGGCTGCGCGCGCCGACCAGCTGGCGAAGCGCGTGGACCGCGTCAGCATCGAGGGTGAGCGTGACCTTCTCTTTCGGCATGGCCGTATGATAGTACGTTGACACCATCGTACGCGACATGCGGGAAGCCGAGCAGATCATCGGCGGTCGTCTGCGCGGCCTTCCGATGTGCTCCGGTTCGGAGCGGCGGCGATCGCGAGCAGATCGTAGCGCGGGGGGTGGGCGGAGTGGTCGGCGCGGCACGTGAGCTGCCGGGCCGCAGGGTCGTGGCGCACGGCGACGGCGACGTCGACGTCGTCGGACGGCGTTCGGAACGTGATGCGCCAGCGATCGTCAGGAAGGGCCTCGCGACCGATCCACTCCAGCGCGTCGATCGCGTCCAGGCCGCGGTCGCGACGCAGGAAGTACTCCGCGGCCTGCACGACGAACGGCAGCGCGCTGCGCCCGCGGTAGGCGTCGAGGTCAATCCGCCGGTCGAGGTGGGCCTTGGCCACCGCGACCGCACGGTCGGCGTCGAGGCCGCCGTAGTACAGGCCGTCGGGCAACGCCACCACGTTGCCGGCGAAGCGGTCGCCACCGATGTGGGAGACCTCCCACACCCGGTTGCCGTACGCCGCGGTCAGCGCCGCGGCGACCGGCCGGCCGAACTCGGCGCAACACGGATCGTGGCGTCCGTTGGTGCACACCAGCAACAGCGGGTCGTGCTCGGGACGGCCTCCCACGCTGTGGCCGCGGCGCAACCCGTCGAGATCGAGGTCGAGCACGTCCTGCGGCGCGTCGAGGTCGAACGACTCGAGCCATCGCTGCCTGACCCGGGTCAGCGCCGCATATACGGTGCAACCCGCCCGCGTGCCGCCGCCGTGGCGGCGGATCAGCAGGACGCGTGCCGACAGGCGCTTGCCCAGGTCGACCAACGCGTCGGCGGCCGCCGCGGGCATCCGACTCTCGCGCACGGCGTCGATGCCCCAGGGACCCGGCTGCTCGATCAACAACCACCGTCGCACGGTCGAGGCGGTGGCGTACCTCGGCTCGTCGATCGCCAGCGCCGCGTGCGCACACCGGAACCGGTCGCTCACCGGGCTGCCGGCTCCACGACGATCATGCCTTCGCGCACCAGCCGTCGGGCGAGCACCCGTCGGGATCCCGCGTCGAGGTCGTCGGCGAGCGAACCGAGGCGTACCGGCCCGGTGAGCAGCGCACGGACCGCCGGCTCGACCCACGCCGGCATGTCCAACTCGACACCGGCCCGCCGGACGCGGAGCCGGTCACCACAGATCCGGATGTGAAACGGCAGCCGATCTCGTGGCGTGAGGACCGCGTCGTCGTCGAGCTGCGCCAGCCGCGAACGCAGGGCGCCACCGGGGCGGGCCATCAGCCCGGACCACAGTCGGTCCGTCTCGTCGTCGACGAGCTGATCCGCATCGACGTCGAGGATCAGGTCGGCCAGCTGCTCGATCCGTGCCGGCACCTCGGTGCGCAGCTCGTCGGGCTCGCGCGCGAACCCCAGCGGCAGGGCGTCACGGAAGGCGGGCACGTCGCGGGTGCGCTCGACGAGGCGCCGCGCAACATCGTGCCACGTGACGACCCGCACGCCGATCGTCAGATGCAGCGACGCCGCACCGGTCGTCGCCGCCGCATGCAGCGTGCCGCGCGGAACGTACAGGCTGTCGCCAGGCTCGAGCTCCGTGTCGATCTCGGGGGCGCCGAGGTCGTCCGGGTCGACCGGCTGGTGCTGCCCGGGCAGCGGGTTGGCGACGGCGGGCGGGTAGATGACCCACCGCTTGCGGCCGAAGGTTTGGAGTGCGAACACATCATGGGTGTCGTGGTGGACCCGCAGCCCCTGCGAGCTAGGTGGCGTGAGATAGGCGTTGGCCTGGACGGGATGGGTGAGGAAGGCCTCGAGCGCCCGGCACAGCCGACCGACCGGCGGCCACGTCCGATGCAAACCCTGCAACACGATGGTCGCGCCGTCGTCGAACAGGCCAAGGAGACGGTCGACGTCGGGCAGATCGGTCAGCGTGCGCGAGCCCAGCGTTCCGGCCCGCGTGTAGCGGGCCGCTGGCACTTCGCGACCCTGCCGTACGACGCGGATCGCGGGTCGCCGTGGCGACGTGGACGTGACGATCTGATCGACGTCGTCGAACGACAGCAGATCGGCGAACGCGTCGTCGTCCGCACATCGCGTGTGCACGGGGCGCCGGCCCCAGGCCTGGTCGACGAAGTCGCGGACGTCGCCAACGCATCGTGCGAGCGCCGCGTCCGAGGGCGCGGCGCGCTGCCACCCAGTCGTCACGCCGCCTTACGCGTCGGCGGCGTCCGCGTCGGACGCGTCCGCGGCATCCGACGCATCACCGTCGACCGCATCGCTCGCATCCCCGTCGGAGGCATCGGCATCGGCGGCGTCGGTGTCAGACGCGTCGCCGTCCACGGCATCGACGGCATCGCCGTCCGCGCCGTCGGCATCGGTCGCCTGCGGGTCGCCGCCTGCCTCGCTGGTGCCGCCGGTCACCGTCTCGATGTCGTCCTCGGACAGGTTTCGCTCGTCGCTCACGTGGGCTCCTTCGATCGTCGCGGTCGGACGCAGAGCTTATCCGTTCGCGTCACCGACGAACCCGTCGGGGGGTCGCGCCGGTAAGGGGCTCGATCAGGCAACCACTTGGCAGCTGTGTGTCGCAGGTCGGCGAGCAGTCCTTCAACGTCGGACGCAACGCGGTGCTGGCGGCGGGTTGGCCGGAGTCGGTCCCGGCGACCACGGTCGACCGGCAGTGCGGCTCGTCACAGCAGGCGGTGCACTTCGCCGCGGCCGGACTCGTCGCGGGGCACTACGACGTGGTGATCGCCGGCGGCGTCGAGTCGATGACCCGGGTGCCGATGGGGTCTAGCGTGGGCAACGGCGCGGGGCGCCCGCACGGCCCGCTGGTCGCGCGGCGCTACGACCGCGAGTCGTTCAACCAGGGCGTCGGCGCGGAGATGATCGCCCACAAGTGGGGTGTGACCCGCGAGGAGGCCGACCGGATCGGGCTGCGCTCGCATCGGTTGGCCGCAGCGGCGGCGGACAGCGGTCGGTTCGACGCGCAGATCGTGCCGGTCGACACCGACGACGCGGGCACCGTCGAACGCGACGAGGGCGTCCGCCGCGACGCGTCGCTCGACGCGATGGCGACGCTGCGCCCAGCGTTCCGTGACGACGGGATCGTCACCGCCGGCAACGCCTCGCAGATCTCCGACGGTGCCGCGGCGCTGTTGCTGACGACTTCCGAGACCGCCCAGGCCATGGGACTGCGGCCCCTGGCGCGCGTCCACTCGGTGGCGCTCGCCGGCGTCGATCCGGTCAGCATGCTGACCGGCCCGATCCCGGCGACCCAGCGGGTACTCGAACGCTCGGGGCTGTCGCTGGGGCAGATCGACGTGTTCGAGGTCAATGAGACGTTCGCGCCCGTCATCGCCGCGTGGCGGGCGGAGATCGGTGCGCCCGAGGAACGGGTGAACCCCAACGGCGGCGCGATCGCGCTCGGCCACCCGCTCGGCGCGTCGGGCGGGCGGATCATGACCACGCTGGTCCACGACATGGTGGATCGCCGCCTGCAGTTCGGACTGCAGACGATGTGTGAGGGCGGCGGTCTGGCCAACGCGACCATCCTCGAACGGCTGGCCTGACGAGGGCCGGCGCCGGGTCGGTCGTCAGCTGAGCGCGTCGCGGACGGCCGTCAGCGTCTGCTGCCACACCCCGGATGTCGGATCGATGAGCCTCATGTGATCGGCGCCCTCCACCGTGCGAAGCGCGATCTCGTCACCGGCGGCGCGCGCGTGATCGGCGTAGCCGGTCGTCTGGTCGATCGGGACCTTGGTGTCGGCCGTGCCGTGCACGAGGAGCTGCGGGACGCGCAGCGGCACCAGTGCGCCGGCGTCGTAGGTCGTCGCGAGCTCGTCGGGTTCGCCGCCGAGGAAGTCCTGGACGGCGGCGTCGCCCAGTCTCTCGTTCGCCGCACGGCGCAGGTCGCAGATCCCGGCGAGGCTGACGATCAGCCGCGGCTGGACAGCCGCAGGCGTGGGTTGGGCGGCGCCGACGGTCGGCGCGGGTCATCGTAGGCGCGTGCCACGGTGGCGCGCACGGGATGTTCCGCTATGCGTACCGGTCGAGGTGCGCGGCGATCGACCGCGCCAACCGGTCGGGTGCACCGTCGCAGAAGCGCAGGAACAGCGACGGCTCGACCAGCTCGACCTCGAGCAGCAGCGGGGTGCCGTCGGGTCCGGGCAGCAGATCGACCCTCGCGTACAGCAGATCGGTGCGGTCGAAGGGCAGGGCGTCGAGCGCGAGCTCGGCCGCGGCGCGTTCGTGATCGGTCGGCGTGCGCGGACGGATGTCCTCGGCCGCGAACAGCCCGCCGACCGTCTCCGGCGCGCCGGTGAGGATCGGCCCCTTGCGGATGGCGTGGCTGAACCTGCCGCCCATGAAGACGAGGGCGGTCTCGCCGCGGTCGTCGACGTGCTCGACATAGGGCTGTACCAGCACGTGGCGCCCCTGCGACTGGATGCGCCGGGTGTGCGCCAGCGCGTCGGCATGGCCGGTGCGGTCGTAGCGGACCGTGTCCTGCGCGCCCGCCGACACGGTGGGCTTCACAACGAACCGGCCGTCATCGGGCAGCTTCACCGGCGACCCGGGCCCGTACACGGCGGACGGGACGATGCCCACCCCGCAGCCGGCGAGCTCCAGCAGGTAGCGCTTGTCGCTGTTCCACGTCACGACCTCGGGTGGGTTGCACACGCGGGTCGCGGCGGCGACGTCGGTGACCCAGCGCACGAAGGCGTCGTACCGCCGCGGGTAGTCCCACGTCGACCGCAGCACCACCAGGTCCCAGGCTGCCCAGTCGACGGTCGCGTCGTCCCAGACGCACAGGCGTGACGCGATGCCGCGACCGGCGAGGGCAGCGATGAGCGGCGGTGCGTCGTCGTCGAGGTCGATCGCGCCGGCGGCGGTGGCCAGGGCCACCCGCGCGGCGGTGGTCGACGTGGTGGTCGCGGTGCGCATCGCAGCGACCTTACCGGCGCCACGCGGCGAGCGTCGTCCGGTGGCGTCAGGCCCGGTAGACGAGCTCGAAGCCGGCCGCGACCAGCCAGTCGTCGGAGACGGCGGGGTCGCTGAAGCGCAGCACGGCCGTGCCGTCGTTGTCCCAGCTGACCTGGTCGATGACGTGCCCGATGTCACCGTGATCGTCGAGCATGACCAGTTCTCCGACGACCGGCGCCCGATCGTAGGCGCGATCGACCGCGCGGAGGAACCCGCGGGTGCCGCAGGGACCCTCACGACGTACCAGGAACACCAGACGCATACACCGCTGGTCGGCACCGCACGACACCACACAAGCGACCCGGTCCCCGACGCCAGGCCAACGACGCACAGTTGAGCGGTGCTAGCCAGCTGTCGCAAGCGCCGCCGTGAGGCGGTCGATCAGCAGGTCGACCTCGTCGGCGGTGACCGTCAACGGCGGACCGATCCGGATCGTGCTGCCGTGCGTGTCCTTGGCCAACACCCCGAGCTCGAGGAGGCGCTCGCAGACCGACCGGGCCGTCCTGTCGCGGATGTCGAGGCCGGCCCACAGCCCCCGGACACGCACGGCGGCGACCTGAGAGGCCGGCAGCTGCGCGAGGCCCTGGGCGAGACGATCGCCCATGCGCGCGGCGTTGCGCTGGTACTCGCCCGTCTCGAGCAGCGCGATCACCTCGCGCGCGACGGCGCACGCCAGCGGGTTCCCGCCGAACGTGCTGCCGTGTGATCCAGGTGTCAGCACCCCGAGGATGTCGCGGCGGCTGACCACGGCCGACACCGGCAGGATGCCACCGCCGAGCGCCTTGCCGAGGATGAACATGTCGGGGACCACGCCCTCGTGGTCGACCGCGAACGTCCGACCGGTCCGGCCGAGCCCGGACTGGATCTCGTCGGCGATCATGAGGACGCCGGCGTGGTCGCAGATCTCGCGCACACGGGTGAGGTAGCCGTCGGGGGGCACCACGACGCCCGCCTCGCCCTGGACCGGCTCGATCAGCACGGCGACCGTGTCCTCGTCGATCGCTGCCGCGAGGGCGTCGGCGTCGGCGTAGGGGACCGTGGTGAACCCGCGCGTGAACGGCCCGAAGCCCTCGCGGGCCGTCTGGTCGGTCGAGAACCCGACGATCGTGGTGGTCCGGCCGTGGAAGTTCTCCGCGAACGTGATGATCCTCGCCCGGCCGTCGGGCACGCCCTTGACGGTGTAACCCCACCGTCGCGCGACCTTGATGGCGGTCTCGACGCCCTCGGCGCCGGTGTTCATGGGCAGCACCATCTCCATACCGCACAGCTCAGCGAGCTCCCGGCAGAAGTCGTCGAACTGGTCATGGGTGAACGCGCGACTGGTCAACGTCACGCGGTGCAGCTGCGCCTCGACCGCCGAGATCAGCGCTGGGTGCCGGTGCCCGAAGTTCAGCGCCGAGTAGCCCGACAGAGCGTCGAGGTAGCGGCGTCCGTCGACGTCGGTGACCCATGCGCCCTCCGCCTCGGCGATCACGACCGGCAGTGGCGCGTAGTTGGGCGCGCCGTAGGCCAACTGCTCGAGCTCGGGGGTCAGTGTCATCGTTCGACCTTTCGCTCGGGAGGAGGCGCGGCGCCGTGTGCGTGACGTCGGTCGCAGGCGCCATCTGTACTCTACGACCCCGGGTACGACACGATAGGCGAGGACGTTCGGCAATGACCGACGAGATGTTGCGTCTCGATGATCTCGATCGCAAGATCATTGCGCAATTGTTGGATGATGGGCGGCGCAGCTTCCGCGCACTCGGTACGACCGTCGGCCTGTCCGCGCCGGCGGTCAAGCGTCGCGTCGATCGGCTCCGCGCAGCTGGCGTCATCGATCGGTTCACCGTGACCGTCGATCCACGGGTGATGGGGTGGAGCGTCGAGGCGTTCATCGAGCTGTTCTGCGCGCCGCGCACGCCAGCGCTGCGGATCAGGGAGGCGCTGACGGGGCACCCCGAGATCGTGTCGGCCTTCACGATCACCGGCGACGCCGATGCGCTGCTGCACCTGCGCGTCGCCGACGCCGCGCACCTCGAGGAGGCGCTCGAGCGGATCCGCGCGGAACGTATCGTCACCCAGACGCGCAGCGTCGTCGTGCTGTCGCGACTGCTCGACCGCACGTGACGGCCGGGCCGACCCACCGCAGTCAGCCCGTCATCCGACCCTGGTGACCTCGCTGGTCGCGAAGCGCGCCGCCATCAGCGACTTCAATCCAGCCGGGAACGTCGGTCGCCGCATCCCCACGTGCGGGCCGAGCAGCGCACGCTGTGCCTCGGCATCGCCGGAGAACGCGGCTGCGCAGCGTTCGGGCTCGACGTTGGCGAGCGCCAGGATGGCCCCGACACAGCCGACCGGACCTGCGAACGACAACAGGGCCGACGATCCGGTGTAGAGCGGCCGCGTCGTCGCCGTCAACGTCGCCAGGAGCCGTTCGGGGTCACCGGTGGAGTCCTTGCAGCCCGCGATGGGCAGCGCCTCCAAGAGGTCGACGGGCACGCCGGGCGGTGCCATCTTCGGGTAGTGGTACGCGATGACCGGCAGCCCGTCCGCCGCAGCGGCGACCTGCTCGTAGTAGGAACGGGGGTAGTCGGTGTGCGGTGGCGACAACACCAGCACCGCCGCGGCGCCCCCGTCACGCGCACGCGCCGTCAGCTCGACGGCCTGACGTGCCGACGGTGCACCCGTGCCGGCGATCACCGGCACGCGGTCGTCCACCGCGGCGCGCACCGTCGTCAGGATGCCGTCACGCTCGTCGGTGCCCAACGTTGCCGCCTCGCCGGTGGTCCCTGCCACGACGACGGCGCGGACGCCGAGCTCCACGAGCCGCGCGGCGTGCGCCGCCGTGGCACGGGTGTCGACCTCACCCGCGTCGTCGAACAGCGTCGCCAGCGCGACGCCCACTCCAGCAAACACCATGTGGGGTGCAGCGTAGCGGCGCACGCCGCCACCCGCGACGTATCATGCGCCGCCCGTCGTGGAAAGGGTGTGAGATGTCCAGCTACCGCGTCAACGACGACGGCGTGGCAAAGGCCCGCACGATGATCACCAGCACCCAGTACGTGCTCGACAGCGACTGGAGCGCCGCGCAGCCATCGCCCGACGATGGGAACGCCGCGATCGACCGGAACGGTTGGAAGTGGTTCAGCGACTGGCACCTGACGATCGACGATGACGCCTCGGACGAGACCAAGGCCCGGTACGCGTTCCCATTCGGCGACTTCGACAGGGTCCATCGCAGCGCGCTGATCGCCGCGAAGCAGCGTGCGGCCCAGAACGACCACGCCGACGTCGAACGCGCCGCCGACGAGCTGCTGGAACTGCTCGATGACGTCCGGGGTGACTGAGCACGAACCGGCGGCACTGCTCGCGCTCGCTGTCGATGTCGGCCGGGAGGCGGGTGCGCTGCTGGTGTCGTACGCGACCCGCTGCGATCTGGATGTCGACACCAAGACCAGCGCGACCGATCCCGTGTCGGCGGCCGACCGCGCGAGTGAGCGTCTCATCAGCGAGCGCGTGCGCGCCGCCCGGCCCCACGATGGGCTGATGGGCGAGGAGCACGCAGGCGACCGTTCGGGGTCCAGCGGGCTGCGGTGGGTGGTCGACCCGCTCGACGGCACGGTCAACTTCCTGTACGGCATCCCACAGTGGTCCGTGAGCATCGCGGTGGAGGACGCCGACGGGCCACTGTGCGGGGTGGTGTACGACCCGAGCCGCGACGAGACGTTCACGGCCGTTCGAGGCGGTGGGGCGTCGATCGACGGTGACCCGCTGCGAATGATCCCGCCGGAGCAGATCAGCGATGCGCTGATCGCGACGGGCTTCTCCTACGACCCGACCCTGCGACGCCGGCAGGCGACCATGCTCACGGAGCTGATCGGCACGGTTCGTGACATCCGCCGGTTCGGTTCCGCGGCGCTCGACCTCGCGTGGCTGGGCGCCGGCCGCTGGGACGGGTATGCCGAGTTCGCGCTGCACCGCTGGGACTACAGCGCCGGCAGTCTCATCGTGCAGGAGGCGGGGGGCACCGTCGCGCACTGGGCACTCGAGTCCGACCGGGTGCGAACGGGCCTCAGCGCAGGTTCTGCCGCCGTGCAGGAGCACCTGGCCGCATGGCTGCAGCGGTCCGGCGCGCGTCGGATCGAGCCGTGAGCGCGGGCGGGTGTGGCCTGCTACGGCTCGTCGCCGTGGGTCTCGATGTGCAGCCGCCGCGCCTGCGACACCCAGGCGTCGCGGCGCAGTCGGGTCACGAGTCGGGGTGACCGGGACCGCAGGTCCTCGATCGCGGCGTCGTCGAGCAGCGCGAGGTTCCGGAACGTCGTGATGCCGCGCTCGTGGAGCAAGCGTTCGAGTGCAGGCCCGACGCCGCTGATCAGTCGCAGATCGTCCGGCGACCCACGCTGGGGTGCGGGCGCGGCGATCGAGTCATCGTCGGATCCGGCAGGCTCGCCCGAGACATCGTCGGGCGCAGGTGTGACCGGCGTGGCAGCGTCGGTGACGGGCACCTCCGCCGCCGGCCGATCGGTGCCGCCGGTGCCGGTTTCGGTGTCCTCCCCGGGTTCATGCGCTGCAGGCGCATCGTCCGCGACGATCGGCGCGGACGGTTCACCCGGATCGGCGTCGT
>JAHWKT010000015.1:23834-34953 GCA_019347695.1 Actinomycetota bacterium
CCGGATCGGCGTCGTACTCGACCTCGGCGGCGTCCTCGACGATCGGCGTCGACGGCACACCCGACGCGGCGTCGCCCTCGTCGTCCTCGTCGGTCACGCACGTGCCATCGGCCGCCGGCAGCGCCACCTCCTCGGTGATGTCGACCTCACCGTCGCTGTCGACCCCGACGTCGGCGTGATCCCGTTCGAGCCGCGCGATCGTCTCGTCCTGGCGCTCCAGCCGGTGCTGCGCGTCGGTCAGTTGCTCGCGGAGCCGGACCAGGTCCCTGTTGGCCAGCTCGAGCCGCGCTGAGGTCTCGGCGAGTGTGGTGTTGGCGCGATCACGGGCGCGGACGGCGTCCTCGTACAACGCGCGCTCCACCCGTTCGCGGTGGAGCAGCCAGCCGAAGAACAGTCCGAGCGCGAACATCACCGCGCCCGTGAGCAGCGCAATCAACCCCGTGCCTTCCCGAGCGACGACGCGATGCCGGCTGTCCCGGCGACCGCTCGTGTGGTGTCCATCATCTCCTGCGCGTTCACGCCAGTTCACTGCATCGAGCCCGGCCGCGCAATTGTTCGTCGCGTCCTGACCATCGTCACCGCGCCCGGCCGGGCGCGAAGGCCGTCATCACCCCTTGACCCTCGAGGTGAGGACGGGCACGATGCGCCGCGTCATAGGCAACGGTTGTGTTGAACGCAACGTGCCTGATCTCGAGGTCCGAGGTACGCCGTGCACATCCTCTTCGCGGATGCCTTCCACTCCGACTACGCCGACATCGTGCGCGAGCGCGGTCATGCGTGCACCTTCGAACCCGGCCTGTCGGCGGACGACCTGCCGGCCGCCATCGGCGGCCACGACGTCCTCGTCGTGCGCAGCACCAAGGTCACCGCGAGAGCCATCGAGGCAGCCGGTGGCCTCGGGCTCATCATCCGGGCGGGCGCCGGGACCAACACGATCGACAAGCGCGCCGCTGCGGCGCGGGGCATCTACGTGTGCAACGTGCCCGGCCGCAACGCCATCGCAGTGGCCGAGCTGGCATTCGGGCTCGTGATGTCGCTGGACCGTCGGATCCCCGACAACGTCGCCGACCTGCGCGCAGGCACCTGGAACAAGAAGCGCTACTCGAAGGCCGAGGGCCTGTACGGGCGCACTGTCGGCGTGGTCGGGCTCGGCGACATCGGGCTGGCCTTCGCCGAGCGTGCCGCGGCCTTCGGACTCGAGGTACGTGCGATCGCCCGGCCGCACCGCCCGCCGTCCGTCATGGCGCGGGCCGAGCACGCGGGCATCACGTTCGTCGATGACCTGTCCACGCTGGCCGCCACCTGCGACATCCTGTCGTTCCACGTGCCGCTGACCGACGACACGCAGGCGATGATCGACGCCGAGCTGCTGGCCCACGTACGGCCGGGCAGCTGGATCATCAACACATCGCGAGGCGAGATCGTCGACGAGGATGCGCTGCTCGACGCCCTCGACGCCAGGGATCTGCGGGCCGGCCTCGACGTCTACCGCGAGGAGCCGCCGTCGTCGACCGGCACGTTCGACTCCGCCCTCGCCCGGCATCCGCGCGTCTACGGCACCCACCACATCGGCGCGTCGACTGAGCAGGCGCAGCGGGCGATCGCAGCCGAGGTCGTCGCGATGCTCGACGCGTATGCGCGCGGCGAGGTGCGCAACTGCGTCAACATCGAGTCCCAACCGGTCGGCAACGCCACGCTCGTGGTGCGCCACCTCGACCAGGTCGGGGTGCTGTCGGACGTCCTCAACGTCCTGCGTCGCTGCAACCTCAACATCGAGCAGATGCACAACGTCGTCTTCGCCGGACGCACCGCGGCCGTGGCGACCATCCACACCGCTGGGACGACGCCGGACGACCTGGCCGACCAGCTCAACGCCGTCGACCGGGTGCTGCACGTGAGCGTCCAGGTCGCCGACGGAACCGCGTGATGCGGACCCTGGCGGATGCGGGGTCGACCGTGGGGGCAGGCTGCACCACGTACCCGTCGAACCTCGAGGTGCCATGACCACCCACCGCGTGCACAACTTCGGCGCCGGCCCGTCGACGCTGCCGCTGCCGGTACTCGAGGAGGTCCGCGACGAGCTCGTCGACTACCGTGGCAGCGGCATGTCGCTGCTCGAGATGAGCCACCGCGGCGACCACTACGACGCCGTGCACACCGAGGCGATGCGGCTCGCGCGCGAGGTGTTCGCGCTTCCTGACGACTTCGACGTGCTGTTCCTGCAGGGCGGTGCGACCCTGCAGTTCTCCATGGTGCCTGCGAACCTGCTCACCGACGGCGCCAGCGCCGCGATCGTGCGGACCGGGTCGTGGTCGCGCAAGGCGCTTGCCGACGCACGGGCCTATGGCGACACCTACGTCGCGTGGGACGGCGCGAACGGGCAGTTCACCCGCACGCCGACTGACGACGAGCTGCAGCTCCGTCCCGACACCCGGTACCTGCACGTGTGCTCCAACGAGACGATCGAGGGGCTGCGGTTCCCCGAGTTCCCCGACGCGGGCGTGCCGCTGGTCGCCGACATGTCCAGCGACATCGCCACACGAGAACTGCCGTGGGAGCGGTTCGACGTCGTGTACGGCGGGGCGCAGAAGAACCTCGGACCGGCCGGCATGGCGGTCGTGTTCCTGCGACGAGCCACGCTGGGGACGATGCGACAGGATCAGGGCGCCTACCTGCGGTACGGGATCCACGCCGACAAGGACTCGCTGTACAACACGCCGCCGGTCTTTTCGATCTGGGTGACCGGCAAGGTGCTGCGGTGGATCCGCGACTCCGGCGGCCTCAAGGCGATGACCGCGGCCGCCGAGCGCCGCGCCGGCACGGTGTACGAGGCGATCGACTCCAGCGACGGGTTCTACCGCTGCCCGGTCGAGCCGCACAGCCGATCGCTGACCAACGTGGTGTTCCAGCTGCCCGACACCGAGGCCGAGGCCGCCTTCCTGGACGCGGCACGCGAGCAGCAGTTCGTCGGCCTCAGGGGCCACCGCAGCGTCGGGGGCTGCCGCGCCAGCCTGTACAACGCGATGCCACAGGACGGCGCAGATGCGCTCGCGACGTTCATGGACGACTTCCGCCGCCGGGCGAGCTGATGCGGTCCGTGCGGACGGAGGCCACCGAGCAGCTCGGCGTCCGACCCGCACACCTGCACATCGTCGACCCGGAGCTGGCGTCGCGGGTGGCCGCGCCGGCGTACGACATGGTGGCGGTCGGCGACGACCGGGCGGCTGCACCCGATCCGCTGAGCTACCTCAACGTGCTGCGGGCACCAGCGGACGACACCGCGCCATCGATCGCACTGCGCCGGAACCGACGCACGCTCGAGCAGTTGCTGCACGACGGCGTCTTCGGCGCGTCCCCCGGCCCCCGGTTCGCGTGGTACCGCCTGGCCGTGGGCGGCCACCGGCAGACCGGCCTCATCGCAGAGGTGGCGGTGCGCGACTACGACGCCGGACGGATCGTGCGCCACGAGCACACACGCGCCGAGCGGGAGGAGCAGCTGGCCATCTATCAGGAGGTCGTCGCGGCGGATGCCAGCCCGGTCTCGTTGGCGTACCGCGCGGATGCGCGGATGCGCGATCTGCGCGAGCGGACGACCGCCCCGCCGCCCCACCTGCGGTTCGTCGCGGACGACGGCGTGGAACACACCCTGTGGACGGTCCACGACCCCGCGGACATCGCCACGCTCTGCGACGCGTCGACGGCGCTCGAGCGGCTGTACATCACCGATGGGCATCACCGGTTCGCGGCGGCGGCGCGCGTCGCGGCCGCGCGGCGCGCGGCGGGCGGCGATGGCGACGCGCCCGAGCAGTGGCTGCTCGCCACCCTGTTCCCGGACGATGATCTGCGCATCCTGCCGTTCCATCGGGCGGTGACCCGTCCGCGCGGCATGGCGGCGCGCCACCTGCTGGCGGAGCTCGGCTCGCGGGGAACCGTCACCCCGCTGGCCGAGCCGCAACCACCGAACCGGTCGTGGACGTTCTCGGTCCTGCTCGACGGCGACTGGTTCCGTCTCGCGGTGCCTGCCGAGGCGGTTGCCGCCGATCCGCTGTCACAACTGGAGGTCTCGGTCCTGCAGGAGCAGGTGCTGGCGCCTGTCCTCGGCGTGACCGAGCCGCGGTTCGATCCGCGCCTGTCCTACGTCGCCGGCGGTACGGCGGCCGTTGAAGCCCATTGCCGTCACACGGGCGCGGTGGGCTTCATGGTCCGGCCCACCACGATGGCGCAGCTGATGACCGTCGCCGACGCCGACCTGGTGATGCCGCCGAAGTCGACGCTGTTCGCTCCGAAGCTGCGCGCCGGGATCGTGCTCCGGGTCATCCGATGAGCGGTCCGGGCCCTCCTCGCGCCCGTCCACCGCGCCGCGATTTCGCCGGGCCTCTTGACGACGACGGCCGCGACGCGCACACTGTTGCGCCACAAGCTCTTGCGTTTCATATAAAGCAACAGGGGCTGGGCGCGACAGCCTGGGTCGCTTCACGTGCGCGGACCGACGGGAACGACGCAGCGCGATGCCGGGCCCGTAGCGCTCGACGACCGGGTGCATCAGCGGTGGCCGTCGGCCGGACACTGATCCCGGTTCACCGCACCACAACCTCAGACCGTGACCAGCACCGGTCACTTCGCAGGCGACCCGCGACGGATCCCGGTCAAGCCAAGGAGGAATCGCGTTGGCCATCAACGAGAACCCCGGCGTACTGCTGTACCCCAGACTCCGCCGGACCCCCTACTTCTACGCCCACCGAGAGCATGGCGTGAAGCTGTACTCCGTGTACAACCACATGTACCACCCGCGGTTGTACACGGACCCGCTCGACGAGTACCACGCGTTGATGAACCACGTGACCCTGTGGGACGTCAGCGCCGAGCGTCAGGTGCAGATCACCGGCCCGGACGCGTTCGAGTTCACGAACATGCTGGTGCCCCGCGATCTCACCAAGTGCAAGATCGGTCAGTGCAAGTACGTCTTCGTCACCGCTGAGGACGGCGGGATCATCAACGACCCGGTGCTGCTGCGGCTCGAGGAGAACAAGCTGTGGCTGTCGCTCGCTGACAGCGATGTGCTGCTGTGGGCGAAGGGGCTGGCGTACAACTCCGGCATGAACGTCGAGATCACCGAGCCCGATGTCGCGCCCGTCCAGGTGCAGGGACCCAAGTCGGCCGCCGTCATGGTCGACCTGTTCGGCGAGAGCATCCTGGAGATCCCCTACTACTACACCGTCAACAAAGAGCTCGACGATATGGAGGTCACGATCAGCCGCACCGGGTTCAGCGCCGAGCTCGGGTACGAGATCTACCTGCACAACGCCAGCCGCGACGGCGTCAAGCTGTGGAACACCGTGCTCGAGGCCGGTCAGCCGCATCAGCTGCAGGTCATCGGGCCATGTCACATCCGCCGGATCGAGGCCGGCATCCTGTCGTGGGGCAACGACATCTACTACGACACCAACCCGTTCGAGGTCGGCTACGGCTTCGAGGAGACCTGGATGGTCGACCTCGACCAGGAGGCGGACTTCGTCGGCAAGGAGGCGCTCGAGCGGATCAAGGCCGAGGGTGTCGACCGCAAGCTGGTCGGCGTCGAGATCGGTGGTGGCCACGTCGGCTTCTTCAACGACGGCCAGATGATCGACTACTTCCCGGTGTACGACAAGGACTCCGGCGACCGGATCGGCCGGGTGACGTCCTCCACGTGGTCGCCGCAGCTCGAGCGCAACATCGGGTACGCCATGGTGCCCGTCGAGTACGAGACCTACGGCACGGAACTGGTCGTCGAGACCCAGCACGGACGCAACGACGCCGTGGTGGTCGCCAAGCCGTTCGTCGACCCGAAGAAGGACAAGCCCAAGCAGGACGCGGCCGTCAGCGTCTAGGACCTGTCGCGGGCCGCGTGGCGCGCTGTCGACGGCGCGCCACGCGGCCATGCTGGGGAGCACCATGGCCGACATCGACCGCCAGACGATCCGCGCGTCCTTCGTGGAACCACGCTACGAGATCATCCCGATGAAGGGTGTCGAGCAGCAGCTGGCGTACCTGCCGGACAACGCGATCGTGACGGTGACGTCGTCGCCCACCAAGGGCATGGACGCCACCCTCGCGCTCACCACCCTGCTGCGCAGACGTGCCCACACCCGCGTGGTCCCCCACATCGCGGCACGCCTGATCGGCGACAACGTCCACCTCAAGGATCTGCTCCAGCAGCTCACCGAGCTGGGGATCGAGGAGGTCTTCGTCGTCGCCGGCGATGCCGAGACGCCGGTCGGAACCTTCGAGGGCACGGTGCAGCTGCTGCGCGCCATGGCCGACATCGGCCACTCGATGCGGGTCGGGATCACCGGCTACCCGGAGAGCCACGCGTTCATCCCCGACGACACGACGGTGCGCGTGATGCACGAGAAGGAGCCATACGCCACCCACATCGTCTCCCAGATCTGCTACGACCCGGCCGTCACGGCGCGTTGGATCGCCGCCGTCCGTGCGCGTGGCACCCACCTCCCGATCTACGTCGGCCTGCCCGGCGCTATCGATCTACCCAAGCTGCTGCGCATCTCGATGCGGGTCGGCATCGGCGACTCGGTGCGCTACCTGCGCAAGCAGGGCGGCACCGTGGCCAGGCTCGTCGGCGGCTACCGACCGGACGCGCTCGTCGAGAACCTCGCGGCGACGGTGGCCGACCCCGAGATGCGGGTCGCCGGCTGGCACCTGTTCACCTTCAATGAGATCCGACGGACCGAGGCGTGGCGTCAGGATCTTCTCACCCGCTATGCAAGGACGTCACCATGAACGTTCCCAGTGACCTCGAGATCGCCCGGCGCGCTGACCTGCAGCCGCTGGACGACGTCGCCGACCAGATGGGCATCCGCCACGACCTGCTGGAACCCCACGGTCGCAACGTCGCGAAGATCTCGCTCGACGCCATCGACGAGCTGTCGGACCGGCCGCGGGCCAAGTACGTGCTGATCTCCGCCGTGACCCCCACACCGCTCGGTGAGGGCAAGACCACCACGACAGTCGGGCTGGGCCAGGGGTTCGGTCACATCGGCAGGCGTGCCACCATCGCGATCCGCCAGCCCTCGATGGGGCCGACGTTCGGCATCAAGGGCGGCGCGGCCGGCGGTGGCTACAGCCAGGTCGTCCCGATGGAGCAGCTCAACCTCCACCTGACGGGCGACATGCACGCGGTGACCGCCGCGCACAACCTGCTCGCCGCGATGATCGACAACCACGTCCATCAGAACGACGACTTCTTCTCGACCGATCGGCACAGCATCACGTGGCGGCGGGTGCTCGACGTCAACGACCGCGCGCTGCGCAACGTCGTGGTCGGACTCGGGACACGCACCGACGGCGTCATCCGCCAGACCGGATTCGACATCACCGCGGCCTCCGAGGTGATGGCCATCCTGGCGCTGTCGACGTCGCTGCGGGACATGCGCGAGCGGATGGGGCGCATCGTTATCGGCAGCACCGTCGACGGCAAGCCGATCACGGCGGAGGAGCTCCGTGCCGCCGGTGCGATGACCGTGATCATGCGCGACGCGATCAAGCCCAACCTCATGCAGACGCTGGAGGGCACCCCGGCGCTGGTGCACGCGGGACCATTCGGCAACATCGCACACGGCAACTCGTCGGTCGTCGCGGACCTGATCGGAATACGGAGCGGCGACTACCTGATCACCGAGGCCGGGTTCGGGGCCGACATGGGAGCCGAACGGTTCTTCAACATCAAGTGCCGGACATCGGGTCTCACGCCGGACGCCGCCGTCCTCGTCACGACCGTCCGAGCGCTGAAGGCGCACTCCGGCCGGTTCAGGATCGTCGCCGGCAGACCGCTTCCCGACGAGCTGCTGGCGGAGAACCCGGATGACGTCCACGCCGGCGCGGACAACCTACGCAAGCAGGTCGAGAACATCCGCATCCACGGCGTCTCACCCGTCGTCGCGATCAACGCCTTCCCGACGGACCACCCAAGCGAGCACGAGGCCATCCGCAAGATCGCGGACGAGCTCGGTGCCCGCGCGGCGGTCAGCACGCACTTCGCCGACGGTGGCGCGGGCGCCGTCGAGCTGGCCGAGGCCGTCGCCGAGGCCGCCGAGGAGCCGACGGACTTCGCGCTGCTGTACCCGGACGACGCCAGCCTGCGCGAGAAGATCGAGACCGTCGCGACCAGGGTCTACGGTGCCGCGGCCGTCGAGTACGACCTGGCCGCGTCGCGGCAGATCGACCGCTACGAAGCTGCGGGGTTCGGCGATCTGCCGGTCTGCATCGCCAAGACCCACCTGTCGATCAGCTCGGACTCCAAGCTCAAGGGCGCGCCGACCGGATGGACGCTGCCCGTGCGCGAGGTGCGGGCGTCCGTCGGCGCCGGGTTCATCTACCCGATCTGCGGCGACATGCGCACGATGCCAGGCTTGTCGTCGAGCCCCGCCGCCGAACGCATTGACATCGACGAGGACGGCGAGATCGTCGGCCTCTCCTGACCCGACGCCGACGACCACCCCACCCCGCCGACCTCCGACCACCCCGACGTATGTCGACCACCTCCGGCGCGAACTTCGGGGTGGTCGACGCAGGGCGCACCATCGTCGACGTCTGTCGACCACCCCGAAGTTCGGAGTACGAGTGGCCACGCTCACCAGGCACTACGAGCAGGCGATCACCGACCTGTTCAACCGCCGGCCCGAGCTCATGGTGCCCGGGCTGCGACGCATCGAGGCGCTGGCGTTCTCGATGGGCGAACCGCAACGTGCGTTCGCGTCGATCCACCTGACGGGCACCAATGGCAAGACCAGCACCGCACGGATGATCACCGCATTGCTCATGGCTACCGGCGTCTGGGTCGGGACCTACACGTCACCGCATCTGCAGGACGTTCGCGAGCGCTTCCGGATCGACGGCGAACCACTCGATATCGATGATCTGGTGGCCGGACTCGACGCGTTGGGGCCGCACATCGAGCGCGTCGAGCAGGCGACCGGCGAGATGGTCACCTTCTTCGAGGCCGCAACGGCGCTGTGCCTCTGGGCCTTCGCCCGCGCACGCATCGACACGGGTGTCGTCGAGGTGGGCATGGGCGGCCGCTTCGATGCGACCAACGTCGTCGACGCCCGGGTCGCCGTGATCGGACAGGTGCAGCTCGACCATCCGCAGCTCGGCGCGACCGTCGGCGAGGTGGCCTGGGAGAAGGCCGGCATCATCGCCGAAGGCGCGACGGTCGTCTCGGCGAACACGGGAGGCGAACCGGCCGTGGTGATCGCCCGAGAGGCAGCCAAGCGCGGCGCGGCGTTGCAGCTGCTCGATCGCGACTTCGGTGTGCTCGCCCGCACGCTGACGCCCAGCGGACAGCGCGTGTGCCTGCGGGGCATCGACGGACACGACCACACGGTCGGCCTGCCGTTGCACGGTGCACACCAGGCGGTCAACGCGGCCTGCGCGCTGGCGGCGGTCCAGGCGTACCACGGCGGCCCGCTCGAGGCCGCCGCGGTGCGCGCGGGCTTCGCGTCGGTGCGGTCGCCCGGACGGCTCGAGCTGCTGTTCACGGCCACCGGTGTCCCGGTGCTGCTCGACGGTGCCCACAACCCGGCCGCCGCGCGCGTGCTGGCGCGTGCGCTGCACGAGCTGCACGGCGACCGTCGCAGGGTCGCCGTGCTCGGGGTGATGTCCGACAAGGACATCGCGACGATGGTCGACGTCCTCGCGCCCACGGTCGACGAGGTGGTCGTCACGACGCCGGACAGCCCTCGCGCGGCGTCGGTCGAGCAGCTCGCCGCCGTGTGCCGCGCGGCCGGCCTGACCGTCGCGGCCGGGATCGCCGATGTGGGCACGGCCGTGCGGGCAGCCGCCGACCGCGCGGGGCGCCACGGCATGGTCGTGGTCACCGGCTCCCTGTACACGGTTGGCGACGCCCGCGCCGCGCTCGGCGGCGAACTCGCCTGAGCCGACTCGGGGTCGAATCCGGCCACGCTGCAGACCGCAGTGATCGGGCGCCGTGACGCTGCCCGATCGGCTGCCACTTCGACGCGTGATGCCGTCGTCGCGTTGACCTGCCCGGCACATGGTGTACACCTGTACGCGAATTCGCCGGAGGCGTCGTGAGGGCCGGTATCCACCGGGCCACGACGAGAACAGGAGGAGGCGTGGCGCGACGGGGGCGACCGGCCACCCTGTCCCGCGGGCGCATCGTCGCGGCGGCCGAGGTCGTCGTCGAGGCCGAAGGCAGCTCTGCGCTGTCGATGCGGCGGGTCGCGCGGGAGCTCGGCAGTTCACCGATGGCGCTGTACCGGCACGTGAGCGGCAAAGACGATCTGCTGCGTCTCCTGCTCGACCACATCTCCCGCGATCTTCGGCGACCGCCCGTGTCGGACGATCCGCGACGCACGGTGACCCGCATCGCGACCCTGACCCACGACTGGCTCGTGGCGCACCCGTGGGCGATCGACGTGCTGCCCGCCCATCTCATCGGATGGTCGGTCGCGTGGATCGTCGACGACATGCTGGCCGCGTTCCTGTCCGCGGGGTTGTCGCCCGCTGCGGCCGCCCGCGCCTACGAGGTGGTCTGGCACCACCTCGTCGGTGAGCTGACGACTCGGCACTCGACCCAGGCCGGCGTGGCGCCCGCAGAGCCACCCGATCCCCGCCGGCTCGCGGAGTTCCCGACCCTGGACGCGCTGGCGCCCCACACCGCGGTCGCACGCAGCGGGGATCAGTTCCTGCACGGGTTGGCGGCACTGCTCGACGGGTTGCTCGGGCGGGCGCGCTAACCTTTTGCGTACGGGTATACAAAAGGAGGCGCGATGGGCCGGGACGACACACGGGCGCTGTACGAGCGGATGCTGCTCGGGCTGTGGCACGCCGACGACGGCGCACTCGACGAGCGCGCGGCCTCAGTCGCCCATGACGAGCTGATCATCCACCAGAACGGTGAACGCCGTCACGGGGCGGCCGCCTTGGCCGAGTTGGTACGCGCGGGTCGGGCCGCGTTCACCGGCGTCACCGTTGAGATCGACGCCGGTCCGGTGATCGACGGCAGCTTCGTCGCCGCACGCTGGCGGTTCTCGGGCGTGTACACGGGCGGGATTCCTGGCGCGACCGCCGACGAGAGGACACCGGTCAACTTCACCGGCAT
>JAHWKT010000016.1:0-15819 GCA_019347695.1 Actinomycetota bacterium
TACGATCCGCTGCTCGATTCGCCACTCCGGCACGTCCTGGCCCGCCATGAGCAGGGCGCGGGACACATGGCGGAGGGCTACGCCCACGCCACCGGACGCGTCGGGGTGGTCATCGCCACATCGGGGCCGGGCGGCACCAACCTCGTGACCGCGCTCGCCGACGCCCACATGGACTCCGTGCCCATCGTCGCGGTGACCGGCCAGGTCGCCCGGGCGGCCGTCGGTGGCGATGCCTTCCAGGAGGCCGACATCACGGGCATCACGATGCCGGTGACCAAACACAACGAGCTGGTCGGCGATCCCGAGCGCATCGCCGGTGCGATCAAGGAGGCCTTCCACATCGCTGCGACCGGCCGGCCCGGTCCGGTGCTGATCGACGTGCCCAAAGACGTGCTCAACACGAGGTTCGACTACCGCTACCCCGATCAGCTGAGCCTTCCCGGCTACCGTCCGACGGTCCGTGGCCACAGCAAGATGGTGCGCGAGGCCGCGCGGGTGATCCTCGAGTCGCAGCGGCCGGTCATCTACGCCGGTGGCGGCATGATCAAGGCCGGTGCCCACCAGGAACTGCTGATGCTCGCCGAGCTGCTGCAGCTGCCGGTCGTGACGACGCTGATGGGGCGGGGAGTGTTTCCCGACGACCACGACCAGCACCTGGGGATGCCGGGCATGCACGGCCACTGGACCGCCATCACCGCGTTGCAGCAGGCCGACCTCCTCGTGGCGCTGGGCACGCGCTTCGACGACCGCGTGACCGGCGACCTGACCA
Source organism: Actinomycetota bacterium (assembly GCA_019347695.1). GTDB lineage: Bacteria > Actinomycetota > Nitriliruptoria > Euzebyales > JAHELV01 > JAHELV01. Next base: position 770 of record JAHWKT010000016.1, read on the forward strand.
GCTTCGCGCCGAACGCCACGGTCATCCACGTCGACATCGACCCGGCCGAGATCGGCAAGAACCGCGAGCCGGACGTCCCGATCGTCGGCGACGGCGCCGTCGTGACGCAGCAGATCATCGCCGCGCTCGAGCGGTTGGTCAGTGACGGTGCGGCCCGTCCCGATCTGGATGCCTGGTGGCGGCAGCTGCGGTCCTGGCAGCAGGAGCACCCGCTGCGGTGGGACCAGACGGCTGACGGGCCGCTCAAGCCGCAGACCGTCATCCAGGCCATCGGTCGCAAGCTCGATGGCAGCGGCATCATCGTCAGCGGTGTCGGACAGCACCAGATGTGGGCCAGCCAGCTGATCGAGTACCGGTCACCGCGGACATGGATCAACTCGGGAGGCCTCGGCACGATGGGCTTCTGCGTGCCCGCCGCGATCGGTGCCAAGGTCGGTCGACCCGACGTGCCGGTCGTCGCCATCGACGGCGATGGCAGCTTCCAGATGACCCTGCAGGAGCTGGCCACGGCGAGCACCGAACGCATCCCCGTCATCTTCTGCGTGATCAACAACGGCGTGCTCGGCATGGTCCGGCAGTGGCAGGAGCTGTTCTACGAGCGGCGCTACTCGCAGATCGAGCTCGGCACCGATGTGCCGGACCTCGTCAAGCTCGCCGACGCCATGGGCTGCGTGGGCTACCGGTGCGATCGGGCGGCCGACGTCGATCAGACGCTGGACAAGGCGTTCGCCGTCGGCGACTCGCCCGTGCTCGTCGACTTCCGCGTCGACCCGACCGAGAAGGTCTTCCCCATGATCCCGGCCGGTGGCAGCAACGACGACGTCATCGAGTCCGCCGACGAGTGGTACGCGCGCAGCGACCTGCCCCGCAACGGCGCGGGTGAGCCGGGCGGCGAAGGGCTGCCGGCCACGCCGACGTCGTAGGCGGCCGGACCGCAGCAACGAGGAACCCACCATGAGCATGCACACCCTGAGCGTCCTGGTCGAGAACAAGCCGGGCGTGCTCGCCCGCGTGGCGGGCCTGTTCAGCCGCCGCGGCTTCAACATCGAGTCGCTGTCGGTCGGGACCACCGAGTCGCCACACGTGTCGCGGATGACGATCGTGGTCGACGCCGAGCACTCACCGTTGGAGCAGGTGACCAAGCAGCTCAACAAGCTGATCAACGTGCTCAAGATCGTCGAGCTGGCCCCCACGGATGCCGTGCAGCGAGAGCTGCAGCTGATCAAGGTCGCCGCGACCGGCACGACGCGCAGCGAGATCATCGAGATCGCCGACGTGTTCCGTGCCAACGTCGTCGATGTCGATGTCGAGTCGGTCACCGTCGAGGTCACCGGGTCGGTCGACAAGCTCGAGGCGTTGGTGCGCCTGCTCGAGCCCTACGGCATCCGCGAGCTCGTCCGCTCGGGCACCATCGCTCTGGGCCGCGGATCCCGCAGCATCACCGAGGGGCGGACGCTGCGGCTGCAGCGCTCGGCCTGAACGCGCCCGCCTGCGATCCACCCGCAATCCGCCCACCGCTGAACGGAGACACCAATGGTCCAGATCCACTACGAGGACGACGCCACGCTCGAGACGCTGACCGACCGCACGGTCGCGGTGCTCGGGTTCGGCTCGCAGGGCCACGCGCACGCCCGCAACCTGGCCGAGTCGGGCGTCGACGTGCTCGTCGGGCTCTACGAGGGGTCGTCGAGTGCCGGCCGCGCGCGTGACGCCGGTCTCGAGGTCGCGTCAGTCGCCGACGCCGCCAAGCGTGCGGATATCGTCATGATGCTGATGCCCGACACGGTGCAGCCCGACATCTATGTCCGCGAGGTGGAGCCAGGCCTGGTCGAGGGCAATGCGCTGTTCTTCGCCCACGGCTTCAACATCCACTACGGGCAGATCACGCCGCCCGCGGGCGTCGACGTGTGCATGGTCGCGCCGAAGGGACCCGGCCACCTGGTCCGGCGCACCTACACCGAGGGCACCGGTGTACCGGCGCTCATGGCGATCCATGCCGACGCCACCGGGCACGCCCGTGAGCTCACGCTGGCCTACGCCAAGGGCATCGGCGCGGCGCGGGCGGGGGTGCTCGAGACCACCTTCGCCGAGGAGACCGAGACCGACCTGTTCGGTGAGCAGGCAGTGCTGTGTGGCGGCGTGTCCAGCCTGGTCACCAAGGCGTTCGAGACCCTGACGGAAGCCGGTTACCAACCCGAGGTCGCCTACTTCGAGTGCCTGCACGAGCTCAAGCTGATCGTCGACCTGTTCTACGAGGGCGGCCTCGCGCGCATGCGCTACTCGGTGTCGGACACCGCCGAGTTCGGTGACTACTCGCGCGGGTCGGTCATCGTCGATGACGGGGTCAAGGACCGCATGCGCCAGACCCTCACACAGGTCCAGGACGGCACCTTCGCACGCGAGTGGATCCTGGAGAACAAGGCCGGACGCCCGAGCTTCATGGCGCAGCGTCGGCGCCACGCCGAGCATCCCATCGAGCAGGTCGGTCGCGAGCTGCGCGCCATGATGAGCTGGCTGCCCGACGAGGACGACTAGCGTCCACGCCGCGGCGGGCGGCCGGGGCCCGCCGCGTAGACACTGTTGGCAACGGCGGTTGGCAGGTACCGGCCGCCACCGTCGTTAGGCTCGACGCCATGCCATCGACGATCCGCCGTCGGCTCGACGCCGACCAGCCGACGCTGTCGCTCGAGTTCTACCCGCCGAAGACCGCCGCGGGGCAGCGCTCGCTGTGGGAGACCGTCTGCGACCTCGAGGACCTCGCACCCGACTTCGTGTCCATCACGTACGGCGCCGCCGGATCGACGCGCGACCGCACCCTCGATCTCGTGCGCCGGATCCGGTCGGAGACATCGCTGCGGCCCGTGATGCACCTCACATGCGTCGGGTCCACCCGCGACGAGCTCGCCGCGACGGCCGCCGAGCTGCTCGACGCCGGCATCACCGATGTGCTGGCGCTGCGCGGTGATCCGCCGGGCGGCCCGGGCGCCGAGTGGGAGGCCACCGCCGGGGGGTTCCGCTACGCCGCTGAACTGGTCGAGCTGCTGGCCGGGCTCGGCGCGTTCGCGGTCGGTGTGGCGGCCTTCCCCGAGGGTCACCCCGAGTCACCCAGCATGACCGACGACGTCCGGCACCTGGCCGCCAAGTGTGCGGCGGGCGCCGAGTACGCGATCACGCAGTTCTTCTTCGACGCCAAGCAGTACACCGCGTTCGTCGAGGAGCTGCGTGCTGTCGGGTGTGCCACGCCCGTCGTCCCCGGGCTGCTGCCCGTCACCAACCCGGCGCAGACCCGCAGGTTCGCCGCGAAGGCCGGCGCCAGCTTCCCGCCCGAACTCGACGCGGCGTTCCAGGAGGTCGAACACGATCCGGACGCCGTCTACGAGTTCGGCGTCGACCAGGCCGTGCGCCTCGCGGAAGATCTGCTGGCGGCGGGCGCCCCGGGGCTGCACTTCTACACGCTCAACCGGGTGGCGGCGACCCGCGACGTCTGCACGCGCCTGCGGCGTGCCAGCGTCTGGCGGACGCCACCCGGCGACGCGTCGGCGTGAGTGTCTAGTGTGGGAGCCCGTCCACCCTCTGCGAGGTTGTCTGTCATGCGTGTGCTGGTCGCCGACACATTGTCCGATGCCGGGGTGTCGGCGTTGGCGGACTCCCACGATGTCGACGTCCGCACGGGCATGCCGCGGGCGGAGCTGCTCGCTGCGGTGGCCGGCTACGACGCGATCGTCGTGCGCTCCGCAACCACCATCGACGCGGAGGTCATCGCCGCCGCCGATGCGCTCAAGGTGATCGCCCGGGCCGGCATCGGTATCGACAACATCGACGTCGAGGCGGCGACCGCCCGTGGGATCATCGTGTGCAACGCGCCGCAGTCGAACACGATCAGCGCCGCGGAGCACACCATCGCGCTGCTGCTCGCGCTCGCTCGCAGGATCCCTTTGGCCGACCGCTCGCTGCGCGACGGCGCCTGGGAGCGCAGCCGGTTCCAGGGTGTCGAGCTGCACGGCCGCACGCTGGGCGTCATGGGTCTGGGACGGGTCGGCACCCTGGTGGCGCAGCGGTGCGCCGCGTTCGGCATGCGGCTGGCCGCGTACGACCCCTACGTGTCGACGGAGCGCGCCGATCAGCTCGGCATCAAGCTGGTGGCGTCGCCGACGCGGCTGTGCGAGATCGCCGACATCGTGACGATCCACCTTCCGCGCACACCGGACACGGTCGGCATGGTCGGTCCGACCCAGCTGCGCGCCCTCGGACCGGACGGCATGCTGATCAACACGGCGCGAGGCGGCATCGTCGACGAGGACGCCCTGGGCACCGCGCTCCGCGACGGGGTGGTGCAGGGCGCCGCGCTCGACGTGTTCGCCGAGGAGCCCACGACCGCCTCGCCGCTGTTCGCGCTGCCCAACGTCGTCGTCACCCCCCACCTGGGCGCATCGACCAAGCAGGCGCAGGACAAGGCGGGCGTCATGGTGGCCGAGGCCGTGACCCTCGCGCTGCGCGGCGAGTTCGTCCCCAGCGCGGTCAACCTGCAGGTCGCCACGGCGGTCACCGACCAGGTGCGCGCGTTCATGGGCCTGACCACCAAGCTCGGACGGCTGTTCACGGCGCTCTACGAGGGGGTCACGAGCGTGATCACCGTCGAGTACCGGGGCAGGATCGCCGAGGAGGACACCAGCGCGCTGAACCTCGCGACCCTCACCGGGCTGCTGACCGATGTCGTCGACGAGCCGGTGACGTTCGTCAACGCGCCGCTGACGGCCGCGGAGCGCGGCCTGAAGCTGACGACGATGACCTCGCCGGCGGCGCGCGACTTCGTATCGGTCGTCCGTCTGACCGCGGAAGGTGAGAACGCTGTCGCGGGCACCCTGATCGGCCCCGCGAACCGGGAGCGGCTCGTCGAGCTGTGGGGCTTCGAGATCGACATGGAGCCCAGCGACCACATGTTGTTCTTCCGCTACGTCGACCGACCGGGCATCATCGGCAAGATCGGTAGCCTGCTGGGCGACGCCGACATCAACATCGCCACGATGCAGGTCGGCCGGCACGAGATGGGGGGTGACGCGCTGATCGCGATGACGACCGACTCCGCCGTCTCACCGTCGATCGCCCGGCGCATCGCCGAGGTGATCGGGTCGACCCAGGCCCGCACCATCAGCCTGCCGTCAGCGTGACGCACTGACCACCGCCAGTACCCCCGCGACCCCAGAACGAGGAAGCATCGTGAGCGCTGTGCCCATCGCTGTCCGCCCGCAAGGCACCAGGGAGTTCATCACCGACGCGGTGCGTGATGGTGGCGGCGACGTCGTCGACCTCGCCGACGCCCGGGCACTGGTGTGGACCGACGAGGACGCCCCACAGGAGCTGTCGCGACTGCTGTCGACCCACGAGCACATCGAGTGGGTGCAGCTGCCGTGGGCAGGGGTCGAGCCGTACGCCGAGGCAGGTGTCTTCGACACGGCGCGCACGTGGACCTCGGGCAAGGGGGTGTACGCCGAACCGGTCGCCGAGCACGCGCTCGCGCTCGCACTGGCGGGACTGCGGGAGCTGCCCCGCTTCGCCCAGGAGGTCAGCTGGTCCGCGCAGGCCGGCATCAGCCTGATCGGCGGGGCGATCACGATCTTAGGCGGCGGCGGCATCACCAGAGAGCTCATCAGGCTACTGCGGCCGTTCGACCCCACGATCACCGTGGTCCGCAAGACCCCGGAGCCGATGGACGGCGTCGATCGGGTCCTGGCGTTCGACCACCGCTACGAGGCGCTGAAGGGCGCCGACGTCATCGTGCTCGCGCTGGCGCTGACCCCCGAGACCGCCGGGGTGATCTCCCGCGTCGAGTTCGAGCTGATGGAGCCCCACGCCTGGCTCGTCAACGTCGCCCGCGGCCAGCACGTGGTGACCGAGGACCTGGTCATTGCGCTCCGCGAGGACGTGATCGGCGGCGCGGCACTCGATGTGACCGACCCGGAGCCGCTGCCCGACGGGCATCCGCTGTGGCGCCTGCCCAACTGCCTCATCACACCGCACACCGCCAACACCGACGACATGGCCAAGCCGCTGTTGTCGGCGCGGATCGCCGAGAACGTCCGCCGCTTCGCGACGGGCGACGAGCTGATCGGCGTGGTCGACCCCGAGCTCGGCTACTAGCCAGCCAAGGTGTGGCCGTGAGTCGTCGGATGTGAGGACCAGCGGCCACGGCGTACGTCAGGCAGAGGCCGACGGGTGGACGGCGGTGCCGAGCCCACCCGCCGAGGGCGCGCCCGCACGTGACTCGAACCCAGGCAGCGGTCGCCGGTAGGCGCACAGGTCGCAGTTCATCCGCGGATCGCCGTCGAGCGCCTCCCGATAGCGGTCGATCACCGCGTCGGCCACCAGCGGATCGGGACCGAAGCGGCCGGCATCGTCGATCTGCAGCCCTCCTCGCGCGGTGGCCTCCCGGGCCCAGCGGTCGACGCGTTGTTCGAGGACGCCGGCCAGCAGCGACCACGAGAACCGGATGACCCGTCGCGCGCCGGCGGCCTCCAGCCGCGAGAACAGCGCGTCGGCCCGGGGCCAGGTGACGCCGGCGTAGGCGATCTCGGCCCAGCGGTGTCCGGTGAGCTCGGCGAGCAGCCGCGCGGCCTTGGCCAGATCGCCGTTCGCGTCGGGATCGCTGGAACCCGCACCCGTGACGACCAGCACCTCGTCGTCGCGGTCGTCACCGGCGACCGCGCCGACCCGCGCGACGGCCAGGTCGAACAGGATCGGGTGCAGGCCCAGCACACGTCCGTGGACGACCGTGGCCTCGGGGTGGGCGCCCCGCACCGCTGCCACGGCGGCGGGCACGTCGGTCTTGGCATGTCCGGCGCCGAGCACGAGGAAGGGCAGGGTGACGATGTGGCGTGCCCCACCCGCGACCAGGTCATTGGCCGCGGTCACCGCGTCGGGATCGCAGAAGTCCTCGAGCCAGGCCGCTGCGACCGGCGCGTCGATCCGCCCGCGCAGATGGTCACACAGGCGGTCCATCTCGGTGGCGCCCGAAGGGTTGCGGGTGCCGTGGGCGATCAACAGCAGCGCGGGATCGGCGACCATGGTCATGTGGACGTGTCATCCTTGTCGTGTACGGGCAGTGGCACTTTCGCGGCATGCCAGGATCTCGTACCATTGTGATAAGCGCTGCGGTCCTCCGACGCGATCCGTCGGGTGGCCGCGTCGGGGCTGACAACCGATGTCGAGCCCGCGATCCGCGCTCCGACGACTGTGCGGCACGGCGATCCCGTCGCACGCACGAACCGAAGGAGTCGCCATGGCGATTGACCCAACCTTTCCAGATCCCCGCTCGCTGCTGCCCGCCGACCGGCCCATCCAACTCCTCGACGCCGACGGCACCTTCACCGAAGACCCCGACTGGCCGATCGACCTCGACGATGCGCAGCTGGCCGAGCTGTACCGCCTGATGGTCATGGCCCGCCAGATTGACGCACAGGCGATCACGTTGCAGCGTCAAGGCCAGCTCGGTGTGTACGCGTCGCTGCGTGGTCAGGAGGCGGCGCAGATCGGCACGGCCTTCGCGCTCGCGGCGCAGGACTTTGTGTTCCCCTCGTACCGCGAAATGGGCGTCGCCCTGGTCCGCGGCGTCGACCCCGCCGATCTGCTGCACGTGTTCCGCGGCACGTGGCTCGGTGCCCACGACCCGGCCAAGCACCGCTTCGCGCTGATCACCATCTCGATCGCCACGCAGGCGCTGCATGCCGCCGGCTTCGCGATGGGTGCCAAGCTCGACGGGTCCGACAGCTGCGCGGTGGCCTACATGGGTGATGGCGCGACGAGCGAGGGCGACGCGCACGAGGCCTTCAACTTCGCGAGCGTGTTCGGCGCCCCGTGCGTGTTCGTGGTGCAGAACAACCAGTACGCCATCAGCGTGCCGCTGACGCGCCAGACCAAGGCGCCGACCATCGCCCACAAGGGCATCGGGTACGGCATGCCCGGCTACCGGTGCGACGGCAACGACGTGCTGGGCACGTACGCGGTGATGCGGCAGGCGCTGCGCCATGCGCGGGAGGGCAACGGCCCGGTCCTCATCGAAGCCGTCACGTACCGGATGGAGGCCCACACCACGGCCGACGACCCGACCCGGTACCGCGAGGACACCGAGCTCGAGCAGTGGCGTGCGCGCGACCCGATCACCAGGCTCGAGAAGTTCCTGCGGGACCGGGAGCTCGTCGACGACGAGGTCGTCGAGACCGTCGCGCAGGCGGCCAAGGCCGAAGCGCAGAGTGTGCGCGCCGCGCTCTACGACGCGCCGCACGGCGATCCGATGGAGCTGTTCAGCCACGTGTACGCCGAGCCCACCCAGCAGCTGCGCGACCAGCATGAACTGCTCCAAGCCGAGCTGCAGGGTCAGGACGCCTGATGGGTGCGGTGACGCTGGCAGGAGCGTTGAACCGCGCCCTGCACGACGCGATGGACGCCGACGACCGGGTGGTGATCTTCGGCGAGGACGTCGCCGAGCTCGGTGGCGTGTTCCGGGTGACAGATCGCCTCAAGGAACGCTTCGGCGAGGATCGCTGCTTCGACACGCCGCTGGCGGAGTCGGGGATCGTGGGCACCGCGATCGGCATGGCGATGTACGGCTACCGTCCGGTGGTCGAGCTGCAGTTCGACGGGTTCACCTACCCGGCGTTCGAGCAGATCACCTCGCACCTGGCCAAGATGCCCAACCGGTCCCGCGGGACCGTCCAGCTGCCGGTCGTCGTGCGCATCCCGTTCGGCGGCGGCATCGGCGCGGTCGAGCACCACTCCGAGAGCCCGGAGGCGCTGTACGCGCACACCGCCGGCCTCAAGATCGTTGCGCCGTCGACGCCGAGCGACGCGTACGCGCTGCTGCGCGCGTCGATCTCGTCACCAGATCCGGTGCTGTTCTTCGAGCCCAAGCGGCGGTACTGGACCAAGGAGGACGTCGAGCTGCCCGTGACCACCGAGCCGCTGGGTGAGGCCGTCGTCCGGCGCGAGGGCACCACCGCCACGCTGATCAGCTACGGTCCGACCGTGGCCACGTGCCTCGAGGCGGCAGACGCCGCCGCCGAGGAGGGCTGGGACCTGCAGGTCATCGACGTGCGGTGCCTGGTGCCACTCGACATCGCCACGTTGGTCGACGCCGTGGAGGGCACCGGGCGGGCGATCGTGGTGCACGAGGCGAGCGTGTTCGGAGGGATGGGCGCCGAGATCGCGGCGGAGCTGCTCGAACGGGCGTTCTACTCGCTGGAGGCGCCGGTGCTGCGGGTCGGCGGGTTCGACATCCCCTACCCGGCCTCGCAGCTGGAGCACTACCACCTGCCCGACATCGACCGCATCCTCGACGCGGTCGAGCGCAGCCTCGCCTTCTGAGGCTGTGACTCCCGGGAGACACGGCCGAGAGACACGGCGCAGAGACGCGACCGAGGAGCTGATCAGATGTCCGTGAAGCAGGTGCGACTGCCTGATCTCGGCGAAGGACTCACCGAGGCGACCATCGTGCGCTGGCTGGTCGGCGTCGGCGACGTGATCGCCGAGGACCAGATCGTGGCCGAGGTGGAGACCGCCAAGGCGACAGTCGAGCTGCCGGCGCCCCACGCGGGCACCGTGGCCGATCTGCACGCCGGTGAGGGCGAGGAGATCGAGGTCGGTGCGCTGGTGCTGTCGGTCGACACCGCGGCCGGCGACGCTGCTGCGACGAATGGCGGCGTGACTTCGGCGACGACCGGTCACGCTGTCGGCGACGACGCCGGCGGGGCGTTCGACGATGCCGGCGATGCCGGCGATGCCGACGGTGACGGCGGCGACGCCGATGCCGCTGCCAGCGATTCTGATGACGCCGACGACGGCGCCAGCGGCAACGTGTTGGTCGGCTACGGGACCGGTGGGGGCCGCGCGCGTCGCCGCCGCGCCCGCGCACCGCATACGTCCACGCCCGCGCGGAGCAGCCGCCCGCGTGCCAAACCGCCGGTGCGCAAGCTGGCCAAGGACCTGGGCGTCGACCTCGACGCCGTCGACGGATCCGGACCCGACGGCCGCATCACCCGCGATGATGTGCACGCCGCGGCCACCACCGCGCCCGAACCGTCGGCCACCGCGCCGGCTGCAACGGCACGCGACGGCGCGCGTCGGGAGGCGGTCACGGGGGTGCGGGGGCGCATCGCCGACCATCTGTCCGTCGCGTGGCGGGAGATCCCGGCGGCGTCGTGCTGGGTCGAGTGCGACGCGACCCAACTGCTCGCACTGCGCCGGGAGCTCGCCGCTGCGCATCCCGACACGCGGTTGACGCCGTTGGCGATCATCCTGCGGTGCTGCGCGGTGGCGCTGGTCGAGGTGCCGCAGCTCAACGCGAGCTTCGACGCAGAAGCTCGGGAGATCGTGTACCACGACCGCATCGACCTCGGCGTGGCCACCCAGACCGACCGTGGCCTGCTCGTGCCGGTGGTCCGCGACGCCGCGGGCATGTCGGTGCTCGAGCTGGCGGACGCCGTCGAGCAGGTCGCGTCGGGCGCACGCGCCAATCAGCTGCCTCCTGCCGACCTCGTCGGCAGCACGTTCACCATCTCCAACTTCGGCGCGTTCGGCATCGACGGTGGCGGCCCGATCATCAACCACCCCGAGGCCGGCATCCTCGGCGTCGGACGCATCACCCCACGACCATGGGTCGTCGACGACACCGTCGTCTCCAGACCGGTGGTCCAGCTGTCGTTGTCGTTCGATCATCGGGTCTGCGACGGCGCCGAGGCGGCCGGCTTCCTTCGCCTGCTCGGCGATCTCGTCGAGCGACCCACGCTGCTGCTCGCGCACTGACGCCACGGGCCGCCAGACGTGTCGGCGGTCGAGTGGTGACGGCCGTCAGCTCGAGGGGGCGCGAAGCTCGGGATCATGACGCGACCCACGCAGCCACACGCCCTTCGACCACGTCTCCAGCGCAATTGGGTCGCGCTGTCGTCGGCGTCGTCGATACTCCTGTGGGGTCCAGAGCACCGGCTGGACGCGCCCAGGAGCCGGTTCGACGGCACGCTGTCGTTCGAGGGGATCGTCCGCGACCTGCTCGGCGACGACGAGCACGTCGACATCGCTCCACTTGTTGAAGTCACCCCGCGCCACAGAGCCGAATACCACCACCGCCTGGACGTCGAGCGAGCCCGGCAGGTCGGCTGCGAACGCGGCGCCGCGCGCGAGCAGCGCGTCACGCTCGGCCCGTCGGCGTTCGAGCACACGGGCGGTGTCGACCTTCACCGCGGGCCGGTCTGTGCGTCGTCCGTCGGCTCGGTCGTCGCGTCGACGAGTTGGCGCCACGCGTGCTGTGTCTCGGCGATCACTCGAACGGCGTCAGCGATGGCCTGGTCCGCGTCGTCGGGGCCGTAGTGCGAGCCGGGTGCTCCTGCGGCATGGGCGTCTGGGTAGCGAGACGCGATGTAGTGCCGCGACAATCGCCGGAGCGCGGCAGTGATGTCGTCGGGCAACTCGGCGCCCATCGCTTCCCGGACGTGGTCACCGAGGTCGACCAGATCATGGCCCATGCGTCGGCGCCGACCGCATGAAGGAGCGCCTTCAAGGACAGCTTCGCCGCCTGCTCAGAGAGGAAGCAGGCCCAGTTGAAGAGACCGGCGTGACGCTGGGCCTCGGCGCCGGCCAGGGTGTCGTCAGCGGCGGCCTGCCAAGGCTCGAACTCCGGTGCGTCCAGCAACGAGCTCTCCTTCCCATCGTCAGCGTAGCAATGACCGCGGCGTATGCGTTGGAGCGATTGACACCTCCCTCGACCACACGCGGCCGTCCGGATAGGGTGCGTACGAAGTCTCTCACGGCCACCCGCGGTTGGTGACAGGACAGACCATGCACGCTGATCTGCACGCACGGCACCGGGCGGTGTTGCCGTCCTGGATGGCGCTGTACTACGAGGAACCGATCGCGCTGCACCGTGGCGAGGGTCGCCACGTCTGGGACATCGAAGGCAACCGGTACCTGGACTTCTTCGGCGGCATCCTGACGACGATGACCGCCCACGCCCTGCCGGAGGTCGTCGAGGCAGTGCGGGAGCAGGCGGGCAGGCTCATGCACTCCTCGACGCTGTATCTGATCGAGTCGCAGGTCGAGCTGGCCGAGCAGATCGCCGACCTCGTACCGATCGACGACGCCAAGGTGTTCTTCACGACGTCGGGCACCGAGGCCAACGAGGCCGCGCTGCTGCTCGCCTGCACCGCCCGGCGCAGCAACCAGATCCTCGCGCTGCGCAACAGCTACCACGGCCGGTCGTTCGCGGCGATGGCGATCACCGGCAACCGCGGGTGGTCGGCGTCGAGCCTGTCACCCGTGCAGACCAGCTACGTCCAGGGCGGCTACCGCTACCGCAGCCCGTGGCGGGACCTGTCCGACGACGAGTACATCGCCGCGGGGGTGGCCGATCTGATCGACGTGCTCGACACGACGACAGCCGGGGACGTCGCGTGCATGATCGCCGAGCCGATCCAGGGCGTCGGCGGGTTCACGTACCCGCCGGATGGCTTCTTCGGCGCGTTGGCCGAGGTGCTCGCCGAACGCGGCATCCTGTTCATCGCCGACGAGGTCCAGACCGGCTGGGGGCGTACCGGCGAGCATTTCTGGGGCTTCCAGGCGCACGGTGTCGAGCCCGATGTGCTCACGTTCGCCAAGGGGTTGGGCAACGGGCTCAGCTTGGCCGGGGTGGTGGCCCCGGCGGCGCTGATGGACTGCGTCACCGCGAACTCGATCTCCACGTTCGGCGGCAACCCCCTCGCGACCGCCGGCGGCCTGGCGAACTTGCGCTACCTGCTCGCGAACGGCCTGCAGGACCACGCCCACAAGCGGGGCGAGCAGCTGCGGCGACTGCTGGTTGACGGTCTGGCCGACGTGCCCGGCGTCGCAGACATCCGCGGCAAGGGCCTGATGCTGGGGATCGAGTTCGCCGACGACGCGATGACGCCGGCACCCGACACCGCGGGTGCGGTGCTCGAGGCCTGTCGCGGCGACGGTCTGCTCATCGGCAAGGGCGGCCTGTACGGCAACGTCCTGCGCATCGCTCCGCCGCTGACCGTGACGGCCGACGAGGTCGACGAGGGCGGCCGTGTGCTGGTGCGGGCTATCACCGCGACAGCGAGCTGACGCCGCTCTGGTCACCGGCGGTGACGTCGATCGCTCGACGGGCCAGCGCCAGCAGGGCGTGCGCCCGTTCCCGCTCGGTCGCGGTGAACCGGTAGTCGCGCCGGAGCACCAGCACGTCGTCACCGGCGTGCAGCGTGAGAATCCGCGGGTCGTCGCCGTCGGGCACCTGCGCCGGTGCGACGAACTCTGCGCTGCGCGCGCGCAGCATGCCACCGATGAGGGTACACATACCGCGGCGCACCTCTGCGCTGCCGTCGAGCAGGGCGGTGAGCGCGATCGACATCCGCGTGACCGCGTCCCCGGTGCGACCCCGCGACGGGCCGGCGTGGACGACCTCGACCTCGTCTAGCGCCACCACCTCGCTGAGCAGGGTGGGAACCCGGTCGTCGTCGAGGATGATCTCCAGGTCGTCGAGCGCGCGCCCACCGTGGTGCTCGACCACGTCGACCGAGTGGATGTCACCGCCCGCCGCGGAGATCGCGCTGGCCAGTTGGGCGAGCGCGCCAGGACGGTCGGGTACCGCGCACCGCAGCATCAGTTCCATTGACCACGCAGCCTACGTCGCGCAGCGACACCGTGTGTGACATCACCGTTTCGTCTGCCGAAACCCGCGGCATCCTCCGGTCTTCCACCATCCGGGTGGTGGACGAACCGGTCCGACCTCGCGCCTAGTCGCCGTTCGCGGAGCCTGGCTCGACGAAGGCGACGCCGTGGAAGATGGAGGTGTCGTCGAACACGATCTGCTTGGTGAGCTGCACCTCGGTGCCCTTGCCCTCCTGCACCCGGAAATCCGCCTCGTCCATCAACATCCGCATCAGCGCGAGCCCGCGGCCGCCTTCCGCGAGCGCACCCGCCATCCGCTGCTGCCCGTTGATCGCGAACCCCTTGCCGCTGTCGGCGATCGTCACCTTGGCCGCGCTGAGATCGAGTTGGAACAGGACCCGGTACCGGTCGGTCGACGTCGCGTGACGGACCACGTTGGCGCAACCTTCGGTCAGCGCGAGCTCGACATCCGCGGCGCACGACCGCTCGACACCGACCTCCGCCATCGCGCTGGCCACGATGCGCCGCACGGCGGAGACACTCTCGCGGTCACGCGGCAGCGCTAGCGAGATCTCGATGTGCACGAGATGGCCTCCCCGACGTACTTCGTTGTACACATGGGCATCCAGACAGTCTCAGCGTTCACTACCCAGGGTCGTGACCGACCATGCGCTCACCCATCACCCGGCCGTGGACCTGACCATCGCGGTCATCGGGTCGGGTACGGCCGATCCGACGCTGGACGCGCTCGCCGAGCGGGTGGGCGCACTGCTCGCTGTCGCGTCGGCGACCGTGGTGTGCGGGGGCCTCGGCGGCGTCATGGCTGCGGTCTGCCGAGGCGCAAAGACGGCGGGTGGGCGCACCGTCGGGATCCTGCCGGGGGCCACGGCGGACGCTGGCAACCCATGGCTCGATCTCGCCCTCCCGACCGGCATGGGGGAGGCGCGCAACGTGCTCGTGGTGCGCGCGGGCCGCGCGGTGATCGCCATCGGCGGAGGGTTCGGCACGCTGTCGGAGCTCGCGTTCGCCCGAAAGCTCGGGACACCGGTGGTCGGACTGCGGACCTGGGCGCTCGACGGGGTCAGGCCCGTCGACACGCCGCAGGCGGCGGTCGACCAGGCACTCGCCGCTGCCCGCCACCCGCCGGCTCCGCGAGCAAGTTGACCGTCAGTCTCCTGGGCCGTTGTGAGGGGAGCGACGGAGGAGCGGCGCCGAGCCGCTGTTTGGTGGTGTTCCCTGGGCCGTTGTGAGGGGAGCGACGAAGGAGCGGCGCCGAGCCGCTGTTTGGTGGTGTTCCCTGGGCCGTTGTGAGGGGAGCGACGGAGGAGCGGCGCCGAGCCGCTGTTTGGTGGTGTTCCCTGGGCCGTTGTGAGGGGAGCGACGAAGGAGCGGCGCCGAGC
>JAHWKT010000016.1:15919-34844 GCA_019347695.1 Actinomycetota bacterium
TTGGTGGTGTTCCCTGGGCCGTTGTGAGGGGAGCGACGAAGGAGCGGCGCCGAGCAAGTTGACAGATCGCGACCGAGGGCGTAGTAGTAGTGGCCGTGCAGCGTCGCGAGGTAGTCGCCGACGCGCGTCCGACGGACGCGCGCGACCTCCTGCGTGCGGGCATTTCGGGCCTCCTCATTCTTTAGCGCCGCGGGGCGGAATCTCACCAAGCCCCCCGCGGAGTGCGCTCCGGGTCGATCCACACCGGTCATGAGGAGACCGCCACGATGCACCCCACCGCTGTCCAGATCTTCGACACCACGCTGCGCGACGGCGAACAGGCGCCCGGCATCTCGCTAGGCGTCAAGGAGAAGCTCGAGATCGCCGACCAGCTCGCGCGGCTGAACGTCAACACCATCGAGGCTGGCTTCCCCATCACGTCGCAGGGGGACTACGACGCCGTCAAGGCCATCGCCGAGGACGTCGCGAGCGGTCCCGACGCGCCGGTCATCGCCGCCCTGGCGCGGTGCGCCCGCGGCGACATCGACCGCGCCGCCTCGGCACTCAAGGGTGCGGCCCGGTCGCGCATCCACGTGTTCCTGTCGACGTCGGAGATCCATCGCCGGGCGATGCTGCGCGCGTCGGAGGATGAGATCCTCGCGTCGACCGCGGAGTCGGTGCGACACGCTCGCACCTATACCGACGATGTCGAGTTCAGCCCGCAGGACGCCACCCGCACCGACCACGACTTCCTGCTCAAGGTCGTGGACGTGGCCGTCGAGCACGGCGCGACCACCGTCAACATCCCCGACACCGTCGGCTACGCCCTACCACACGATTTCGGTGTACTCATCGCCGAGATCGTCGGCCGCGTCGGCGACGACGTCGCGGTCAGCGTCCACTGCCACAACGACCTGGGGCTGGCGGTCGCCAACTCGCTCGAGGCGGTGCGCAACGGCGCCCGCCAGGTCGAGGTCGCGGTCAACGGCATCGGCGAGCGGGCGGGCAACTGCTCGATGGAGGAGGTCGTGATGGCGCTGGCCACGCGCGCCGACCTGCTGCAGCGGTCGACGCAGATCACGACCACCGAGATCGCCCGCACCTCCCGGCTCGTCACCGCGCTGACCGGGTACCCGGTGCAGTTCAACAAGGCCGTCGTCGGACGCAACGCCTTCGCGCACGAGTCGGGCATCCACCAGCACGGCGTGCTCCAGGACCGGCTCACCTACGAGATCATGCGCGCCGAGGACATCGGCGTCGCCGGTGCGCAGATCGTGCTCGGCAAGCACTCGGGCAGGCACGCCTTCGCCAAGCAGCTGTCGGAACTCGGCTACGAGCTGTCCGACACCGAGCTCGCGCGCGCGTTCACACGATTCAAGGAGTTGGCCGACCGCAAGGTCGAGCTGACCGACATCGATCTGGAAGCCATCGTCGCCGACGAGGTCTCGGCCAGCGCCGACGATGTCTTCGAACTGGAGTCCCTGCAGGTCTCCGGCGGCACCGCGTCGGCACCAACCGCCACGGTGCGCGTCCGCAGGACCGCCGACAACGTCACGATCGACGAGTCGGCGATGGGAGATGGCATGGTTGATGCTGCCTGCGGCGCGATCCGCCGCGCAGTGGGAATCGAGGCGAGGTTGGTCACCTTCAACGTCGCCGCTGTCACCGGAGGCATCGACGCCCTCGGTGACGTGACCGTGCAGGTCGACGTCGACGGCAGGCACATCAGCGGCCGCGGCGTGTCGACCGACATCGTCGAGGCGAGCGCGCGCGCATTCCTGTCGGCGATAAACAGGTCGGTCCGTCTGCGCCATCGCGTGCAGACGGTGACCGACACCCCATGAAGCAGACAGTGGAACCGGGCGTCGTCCGCGCCGGTCGGCGCCCGGGCCTGCTGTCGCAGCTGGAGGAGACAACCATGAACACGAGTGACCAGACCGAGGTGACCGGTTCGGTGCCGGGCACCCTCACCGCCGACGCCACCGGTGGCACGCCGATCCTGTCCGACACGCCGCTGCGCATCAGTGGCGAGCAGGCCGACCGGCTGCTGCGCGCCTCGCGCTGGCAGTAGCAGGCGACGGCGTGTCCACGACACCACGGACGCTCGTCGACAAGGTGTTCGACAGCCACGTCGTCGGCGCCGCCGACGACGACGGTCCCGCACTGCTCTACGTCGACCTGCACCTCGTGCACGAGGTCACCAGCCCACAGGCGTTCGAGGGACTGCGGCTGGCGGGTCGGCAGGTCCGCCGAGCCGACCTGACGCTGGCGACCATGGACCACAACGTGCCGACCACCGATCGGTCGCAACCGATCGCCGACGAGCTCTCGGCCGCCCAGATCGCGGCGCTGCGCCGCAACTGCGCCGAGTTCGGCATCCGCCTGTTCGGCCTGCACTCACGTCGGCAGGGCATCGTGCACATCATCGGGCCCGAGCTCGGACTCACCCAGCCCGGCATGACGATCGTGTGCGGTGACAGCCACACGGCGACCCACGGGGCCTTCGGAGCGCTGGCGTTCGGCATCGGCACGAGCGAGGTCGAGCACGTGCTTGCCACCCAGACGCTGCCGCAGGTGCGGCCCAGGCAGATGGCCGTCGAGGTCGACGGCGAGCTGCCAGTCGGTGTGACCGCCAAGGACGTGATCCTGGCGATCATCAACCGGATCGGCGTCGATGGCGGCGTCGGACACGTGATCGAGTACCGCGGCAGCACGATCACCGGCCTGTCGATGGAGGGCCGGATGACGGTGTGCAACATGTCGATAGAGGCGGGCGCCCGCGCCGGCCTCATCGCGCCCGACGAGACGACCTTCGCCTACCTCAAGGACCGTCCGCGTGCACCGCAGGGCCGGCTGTGGGACGAGGCGCTCGAGCGCTGGCGCGGACTGCCAACCGATTCCGGCGCGTCGTTCGACCGGGTCGAGTCGTTCGCAGCGCGGCAGATCGAGCCGACCGTCACCTGGGGCACCACACCGGCCATGAGCGTACCCGTCGGCGGGCACGTGCCGGCGCCGGAGGACACGGCCGACCCCGAGCAGGCACGACGCGCGCTGGCCTACATGGGCCTGCACGGCGGGGAGGCGATCACCGACATCGCTGTGGACCGCGTGTTCCTGGGTTCCTGCACCAACGCGAGGATCGAGGACCTGCGCGCCGCCGCGACCGTGGTCGAGGGCAGACGGGTGGCCGGATCCGTACGGGCGATGGTGGTACCGGGCTCGTACCCCGTGAAGCTGCAGGCCGAGTCGGAGGGGCTCGCCGACGTGTTCGTCGACGCAGGCTTCGAGTGGCGCGAACCCGGCTGCTCGATGTGCCTGGGCATGAACCCGGACATCCTGGCGCCGGGGGAGCGGTGCGCGTCGACGTCCAACCGCAACTTCGAGGGCCGCCAGGGCCGCGGCGGCCGCACCCACCTGGTGTCGCCGGCGATGGCCGCCGCCGCGGCGCTCCACGGACGGTTCGTGGACGTCCGTGAGCTGGCCGAGTAGGACGGGAGCGCTGTGCCACCAGTCACCACCATCACGGGCGCCATGGTTCCGCTGGACCGTGCCGACGTCGACACCGATCAGATCATGCCCAAGCAGTTCCTCAAGCGCACCGAGCGCACGGGGTTCGGCGAGTTCGTGTTCCACGACTGGCGCGACGACCCGGACTTCGTGCTCAACGACGAGCGCTACGCGGGCGCGAACGTGCTGGTCACCGGACCGAACTTCGGCTCGGGGTCGTCGCGTGAGCACGCCCCCTGGGGCCTGCAGCAGTACGGGTTCGAGGCGGTCATCGCGCCGTCGTTCGCCGACATCTTCCGCAACAACTGCGCCAAGATCGGGCTGCTGACGATCACGTTGCCGGCCGCGCGGTGTCGCGAGCTGATCGCGCTGGCCAGCGAGCGTCCGGCGGCCGGCATCCGCATCGACCTGCCCGAGCAGACGGTCGTCACGGAGCTCGGCGTCGACCACTTCGAGATCGACCCACACACCAAGCACCTGCTGGTCGAAGGCCTCGACACCATCGACCTCACGCTCGCGCGGGCCGGGGACATCGCAGCGTACGAGGAGCGTCGACCCGCGTTCATGCCGGTCGCCAGCTGAGGGTCGTGCGCGGTGAGATGGCGGCGCTCCGGCCGGATCAGGTCCGCCGCATCGTGCTCGCGGCGCAGGGGTTCGACCGTCCGCGACCCACCGGGCGGGTCGACATCCGTCACCTGCGCGCAGTGCTCGGCCGGCTCGACCTGCTGCAGATCGACGCGGTCCAGACCGTCGAGCGGGCGCAGTACCTGCCGCTGTTCTCGCGGCTCGGCCCGTATCCGACGACACTGCTCGACGATGCGGCGTACCGGCGACGGGAGCTGTTCGAGGCGTGGGCGCACGAGGCGAGCCTGGTCACGATGGAGCGGTGGCCCGCATTGGCACACCGGCGTGACAACTGGTCCAGCAGCCGCGCAGCACGCCTGGAGGCGCAGCGGCCGGGCTACATCGCGGCGGTTCGCGGCGAGATCGCCGATCGCGGGCCGCTGGCCGTGGGCGACCTGTCCGACCCGGGTGCGCGCACCGGACCGTGGTGGGGCTGGTCGCCTGGCAAGGCCGCACTCGAGGCGCTGTTCGCCTGGGGCGAGGTCGCGATCGCAACGCGGCACGGGCAGACCCGGTACTACGATCTGACCGAGCGGGTGATCCCGGCGGACGTGCTGGCCCGCCCGGTGCTCGACCGGGACGCGGCGTACCGGAGGCTGCTGCTTGTGGCCGCCGACGCGCTCGGGGTCGCCACGGCGGCCGACCTCGCGGACTACTACCGGTTGCACGGCCCGACGGCACGGCCGGTCGTCGAGCGACTGTCGCGGGAGGGACATCTCGAGCCGGTCGAGGTGTGTGGGTGGGACCGACCGGCCTATCGCGCGCCTGGTGCACGCCTGCCACGGCGCATCACCGCCGCTGCGTTGCTCACGCCGTTCGATCCGCTGGTGTGGCACCGCGATCGCGCCGAGCGGGTCTTCGGCTTCCGCTACCGCCTCGAGTTCTACGTGCCGGCCGCGCAGCGAATCTACGGCTACTACGTGATGCCGTTCCTGCTCGACGACGAGCTGGTGGCCCGCGTCGACGTCAAGGCCGACCGTCGCGCCGGTGTGCTGCGCGTGCCCGGGGCGTTCCTCGAGCGGTCGGCGTCGGCCGGTCGGGTGGCCACTCCGCTCGCAACCGAGCTGCGGACGCTGGCGATGTGGCTCGAGCTCGACGACGTCGCCGTCACGGCCGACGACGCGCTCGGCGACGCGCTGCGTCGTACGCTGCCCAGCGCACCGGGTGGGGCAGCGCGCTGATCGTCGCGGGAAGCCCAGCCCTACGCTGACGACGGGTTGGCTGCCCAGCGAGGAGTGAAGGTGGCGGTGGACAGCGATACCGGCACGTTGGTGGCGGGCGAGCGGCACCGCCTCGCCGACACCCTGCACGCGGGGCTGGTGCAGCGGGTGACCGCGCTGTCGCTGGCCGTCGACAACGCGCTGCTGCACGATGCCCGGGGCGACAGTGCCGCGGTGGGGGCTGCGTTGCGCGTCCTGCGCACGCACGCTGACGAGGCCATCGAGGACTGTCGAGCGCTGATCGACGAACTCCGTGCGCCGACGGATGCTTGATTTCGCGTCGCGCCGACGTCACGCTGGGTCAGCGCCGATCCCCGACGATCAGGGAGTTTCTGGTGCCCCCTGCGCCCGTACCCGAGGCGATGGACGTGCCCGCGGTGCCGGGCTACGCCTGGGACTGGCTGCAGCGGTCGCGACCGGTCGTCGACCAGCTCGCCGAGGTGCTCACCGGGCAGCCGCCGCGATCGGGCTTCGTCGACGCGGTGCGGCGCAGCTTTCCCGATGATCCGCTGGTCCGCGACGCCGTCCTGTCGGTGATCGCCACCGTCGCGTTCCGCGGCCGCGTGCCCTCCAGCCGTCCGCGCGGCGTCTCGTGGGATCGCGGACTGGTGTGGTGGGCGGCCGTCCTGGCGGGCCGCTCGCCGCAGGACTACACAGCGCCGCCGGTGGAGGTCGATCAGCCGGCGCTGTTCGGTTACGTCCCGCCCCCGGCACCGTCCGAACGCAGGGCGCTGGTCGCAGCGCTGCGTGATCTGCTCGCACAGCGCACGGGCGACCAGATCCCGGCGTCGGCGATCCGTCAACTGATCGCGCAGCTGGAACACGGGTCGCAGGACGACGGTCGGGGCCGGTAGCGTAGAAGGTTCTGCGCTGACGAAAGGCCCGCGCGCTGTTGGACCTCGTGTTCTCGCCGAACCCCGCCCTGCCCGCAGACGGACGGCTGCTGTTCCATCGCGTCCGCGGCGAACGGGCGCCGATCGCCGATGTCGCCGCGCTGGGGCTGGCGGCGACCGACGATCGCGCATTGCTCGTGGTGCCGGGCGACGGGGGACCGCAGTTCCACAACCACGCGGTCGCGTCGGTGCGGCTGGCGGATGCGCTGGCCACGCTGATCGCGCCACAGCAGCCGTCGTCGGCCTCGGTCACGACGTACATCCGGGCCGCCCGGCTGGCGGTCGGGTTGGTTGCCGAACACCAGATCGCGCCGGTCCTGCGGCCGCTCGACGCGCGGGTCGTGGCCACCTGGCAGGTGCTGCTGCCGGTGGGTGGCATGGCCGCCGATGCGCTGGCCGCGCTCGCGGACGGCCTGCCAGCGGCAGGACATGCGCTTCCCCGCGACACCTCTGGCGTGTGGCATCCCTACGCCCTGCTCCGCGCGTTCGTCGACAGCGTCGCCGACACCCTGGTCCGCCACACCGCCGAGCCCAGCGGCAGCACGCGCCCACGTGCGCGGCTGCTGCCGTGGAGCGCACGGTGGCAGGAGGCTGCCAGCGATCCCGTCGACGCGACGGTGCCGCTCGGTGCCGAACGGGGCGAGACGCTCGCCGGTGTACGCGAATGGCTGCGCCCCTACGAACGCCCACGTGCGGAGTACCGCCCCGAGCTCGTGCTCGAACCCCCCGCCGGCCGCTCGGGCGCGTGGGTGCTGCGGTTCGGACTGCGTGACCGCGACGGCACCACCGTGCCGGCAACACAGGTGTGGCACGGCGACAGCGCGCAGGCCGACTCGGACCGGGTGGAGGCGCTGCTCGAGGCGCTCGCGCGCGCCGCGCGGGTCTGCCGGCCGATCGAGGAGGCGCTCGATCAGCACCAGCCCAGCGTCGCCCACCTCGACGCGCACGCCGCGTGGACCTTCATCGACGAGACCGCCCCGCTGTTGGAGAACATCGGCTTCGTGACCACGTTGCCCGACGCGGTCGCCGAGCTGCGCCCCCGCCTGGTGCTGGGGACGACCGGGCAACGATCGACGCTCGATGCCGCCGTCGAGGTGCACTGGCAGGGCACCGTCGGTGACGAAGTCGTCGACGCCGACGTGGTCGACGAGCTGCTCGCACGCGACGAACCCCTCGTCTTCTGGCACGACCGGTGGGTGCGGGTCACGCCGGCGACCCGCACCCAGTGGGAGCAGCGTGGCGGGGTCGCCCCACGCCTGCCGGTGATCGAGGCGATCGGCCTTGCGGTCGCCGGTGTCGGTACCAGTGGCCGCACCGCGTGGGTCTCCGAGGTCACGCAGGTCACCACGGTCGGACCGCTGGCGACCCTGCTCGGCCGGCTGCACGACGAGCCGGCCGTCAACGCGCACCGGTTGCCCGCCGGGTTCGTCGGCGACCTCCGGGCCTACCAGCGCGATGCCGTCGCCTGGCTCGACATGATGCGGCGCCTCGATCTGGGCGCGGTGCTCGCCGACGACATGGGGCTGGGCAAGACGGTCATGCTGATCGCCCACCTGCTGCAGCAGGGCCGGGGCCCGCACCTCGTGGTGTGTCCGACGTCGGTCGTCACGAACTGGGAGCGCGAGCTCGCCAGGTTCGCCCCCGGGCTGACGGTGCGTCGCCACCACGGCCCTGACCGCCCGTCGTGGATCGGTGACGACGATGCCGTCGTCGTCACGTCGTACGGCACGCTGCGGCGTGACATCGAGCTGCTGTCGGCGGTCTACTGGCACGTGGTCGCGCTCGACGAGGCACAGCAGGTCAAGAACCCCGACACGCTGAGCGCGCGCTCGGTCCGGCGGCTGCGGTCGGCCCATCGGGTGGCGCTCACCGGTACGCCGGTAGAGAACCGGCTGCGGGAGCTGTGGTCGGTGCTCGACCTCACCAACCCCGGCCTGCTCGGATCCCGGGCGAACTTCGAACGTCGGTTCGCCACCCCGATCGAGCGCCGGGGCGATCATGCGACCCGCACCCAGCTGCGGCGGCTGATCGCGCCGTTCGTCCTGCGGCGCACCAAGTCCGATCCCCGGGTCGCGCCCGATCTGCCACCCCGCATCGAGCGCACGGTGCCGTGCGCGCTCAGTGACGCTCAGCGCGAGCGGTACCAGGATGCGGTCGAGCGCTTCCGCCGCACCGTCACTCGCGGCGATTCCGGCATGCAGTACCGCGGCGCGGTACTGGCGTTGCTGACACGACTCAAGCAGATCTGTGACCACCCCGCGCTCGGCGTCGACAGCGGGGTCCGACCAGCCGGCCGATCCGGCAAGCTGGCCGTCACCCGGCAGCTCATCACCGAGGCGACCCAGGCCGACGAGCGCGTGCTGGTGTTCACCCAGTTCGTCGGCATGGCCCGCATCCTGGTGGACGATCTGTCGCGGGCGCTGCAGACCACGGTGCCGATGCTCCACGGTGGGATGTCGGCGACCGCGCGCCAGCAGGTCGTGGATCTGTTCCAGGGACACGCCGATGACCCGCCGCCGCCCGTGCTGGTGGCGAGCCTGCGCGCCGGTGGCACCGGCATGAACCTCACCGCCGCGACGCAGGTGATCCACTACGACCGCTGGTGGAACCCCGCCGTCGAAGACCAGGCGTCGGACCGTGCCCACCGCATCGGCCAGACCGAGCGGGTGTTGATCCACCGGCTGATGGCGGTGGGAACGCTCGAGGAACGCATCGATGCGCTGCTCGAAGCCAAGCGCGAGATGGCGGCGGCGGTCGTGGGGTCCACCGAGACGTGGATCACCGAGCTCGAGCCGGATGCGCTGCTCGAACTTGTGCGCCTGCGGGACGGCTCAGACACCGGACCCGTGCTCGCCCACACCGCCGCGGACACGGGTTCGTGGTCGTCGCACGGGTCCGCACCGTGACGGCGGTCACCGGCTGGCTCGCGGCGATCGGGCTCGACGACGCCACGCCCGCCGGCCGCGCGCGGGCCCGTGAAGCCGAGCGGCTGCGCATGGCCGGTCGGGTGATCTCGTTGCGGGCGCTCGCCGGCCGCATCGAGGGGCGCGTGCAGGGCTCGCACGCCCGTCCGCACCTCGTGGAGCTCGGTGTCGCGCTGTGGACGCCGGAGCAGTGGCGCGCCGTGGCGGATCTGCTTGCCCGTCAGGCCCGGCACTACGCGCGCCTGCTGGCCGGCCAGCTGCCCGAGCAGTTCGACGCCGCGCTGACCGAGCTCGGGCTGTCGCTGCTCCCGCTGCCCGACCAGTGGCAGCTGCACTGCACCTGCGGCGAGCCGTCGCCCTGTGTCCATCAGGTCGCGGTGTGGCTGGCGACCCGGGAGCGGCGCACCGCGGACCCCTACCTGATGACGCGCCTGCGGGGCCGCAGCCGGGAGCAGCTGCTGACCGAGATCCGTGACCGACGCACCGGCCAGCACCGGCACGCGACGCCACTGACCGAGCTCGCGACCGACGGCTGGTCGCACGCTCATGTGCACCCGTCGGACGTGCCGCTCCCGCCGGTCGGTCGACCGGCGATCAGTGCCGGACCGCTCCGGATGCTCGGCGATCCCGTCGGGTGGGCGGGACCGGCTGCGGCGGTCACGATGTTCGGTCCCACGATCGAAGCGGCGGCGCGTCACGCCTGGACGCTGCTCGAGGGACCCGACGTCGCGTCAGGCGACGTCCTGTAGGCCGGGAGGCAACGAGCCCGTCGCGCGCCGCCAGCCTGCTGCCGCGCCCCGGCTGGCGACCATGCGCGCCACACCGATCACCAGACCGGTCGCCGCTGTCCACGCGAGGGCCTCGCCCCAGCTCGTGGCCGGATCGGCGGGGTTGTTGGGTGGTTCGTTCTTGGCGACACTTCGCCACACGGCCATCAGCAGGTTGCGGACCGCCACGCTGGCCAGCACGGCGGCGCCGGTGGCGGCGAGCTTCCAGACGGTCTTCTCCATAGCGTGCCCCATCTCCGCGCGCATCTCGACGTTCAGGACGTCCAGGTCCCGGCCCAGCCGTTCACGGGCGGCACGGACCGCCTCGTGCTGCGGCCCGAGCCCATCGTTGGCGTTCAGCGACCTTGCAGGTGTGTCTTGAACCACGCCACATCCTCCTGCACGTTGGCCTTCGTCTGGTCGACCGACACCGGCGTGCCCAGCTTGCCCATGGCGATCCTTGCGAGCACTCCGCCGATGATGAGCAGCACCACGGCCACGATCAGCGCGGCGGCCCATCCTGGCATGACAAGCGCCAGCGCGAAGCCGGCCGCGATCAACAGCCCCTGCACGGCGAGCCACCCCAGCGCTGCCGCGCCGATGAGCAGTCCGGCGCCCATTCCGTTGGCCTTGATGCCCTGGGTCAACTCGGCCTTGGCCAGGTCGATCTCGGCGCGGACCAGTTCGGAGGTGTCCTGCGCGACGGCCTTCACGGCCGCGGCCGCCCCCACCGTCGGCCGTGCGCCGAACGTGAACCGTGAACCCGGAGGTGGACGATCGGCGGTATCAGGTTGCGTCATGCTCGAACCCGTCTGTCGTACGCCATGGCAGGTCGTTGCTGATGGTACTAGCTCGGTCCCACATACCCGTGCGGTCCCTTTCACACGTATCGGATGTGACAGATCGCGAGGGTCGCACTGCCGACGCCGCCCGGGAGGATACGACGAGGTACCACTGGGTACCCTGTGTTGGAACAACGATGTCAGTTGCGATCCGGCTCGGGACCACGCACCATGTGGAGCGCGGCTGGTGTCACAGCTGAGCGCCGGAGCAACCCGTTCGTCGTATCTTGGTAGCAGCATCTGCGTGTCCGCGTTCGTTCTCGAACAGCCTGGCAGGCATCGTGCGCGTCGTTCGGGCGGATGAACGGGCAGTCGGTCGAGAGAAGGGTGACGGCGACGGTGCCACAGATCGTTGAGGAGATGCCGCTCCACGATCACGTGCAGCTGTATTTGCGCGAGATGGCGCGGACCGCACTACTGACCGCAGAGGAAGAGGTCGACCTCGCCAAACGCTACGAGGCGGGTCTCGAGGCCGACCGACTGATCGCCATGGCCCGCGACGACCTGCAGACCCGGTGCCGGGAGCTGCAGCAGGTGTTGCGCGATGGCCGGCGGGCCAAGGAACGGCTGGTGCAGGCCAACCTGCGGCTCGTCGTGTCGGTCGCCAAGCGCTACCAGGGCCAGGGCCTGCCGCTCCTCGACCTGATCCAGGAGGGCAACCTCGGGCTGCTGCGCGCCGTCGAGAAGTTCGATTACCGCCGTGGCTACAAGTTCTCGACGTACGCCACCTGGTGGATCCGCCAGGCCGTCGGGCGAGGTGTCGCCGACAAGGGGCGCACCATCCGGCTGCCCGTCCACATGATGGAGCGGGTACGGCGCGCACTGTCGATGCAGCGTGACCTGGCCGAGAGTCTGGGGCGTGAGCCCGCCCTCGAGGAGCTCGCCGAGGAGCTGGGCGAAGAGGTCGAGACCGTCGAGGAGTTGCTGACCTACGCGCGGACTCCGACGTCGCTGGAGACGCCGGTCGGCGAGGACGGTGACGCGGAGCTCGGCGACTTCATCGAGGATCGCAACGCCGACGACCCGATGGAGGTCGCCGCCAAAGGCATGGCGCGGCGGGAGCTGCTCGACGTCGTGGCCGGCCTCCCGGAACGTGAGCGCATCATCCTCGAGCTGCGGTTCGGCCTGCTGGACGGCGAGGCGCGGACGCTCGACGACGTCGGTCGCTACTTCGGGCTGACCCGCGAGCGCATCCGGCAGCTCGAGGCACGTGCGCTGTCGAAGCTTCGCCACCCGTCCCGCGGACGGGCCCTGTCCGACACCGCAGCCTGACCTGGTACGTGGACGGGTTCGGTCGGGCGATGCCGTGATGTCCGAGGTCATCGAGGCGGCGGGCGGCGTGCTGTGGCGGACCGACGGTGCGACGCGTGAGTTCGCGATCATCCACCGCCCCAAGTACGACGACTGGACCCTGCCGAAGGGCAAGCTCGACGCGGGGGAAACCCATGAGCAGGCAGCGGTCCGCGAGGTGTTGGAGGAGACGGGGTACACCGTCGAGCTTGGACCCCCGCTGGGCACGGTCGGGTACACGCACGGCGGTCGACGCAAACGTGTCGAATACTGGGGGATGCAGGCCGCCGACGGTGGGTTCGCGCCGAACCGTGAGGTCGACGAGCTGCGCTGGCTGCCGCTGCGCCGGGCGCGGGAGCTGCTGACCTACGACCGCGACCGGGACCTGCTGGACCGCTTCGTCGAGCGCTGCGGCCGGGGCTGACCGCGCTGCTCGCCGCGCGCCAGGTGACGCGCCGCGATGACCGTCACAGGTCGTGCTCGAGCAGGTCCATCAGCAGGCAGTCCTGCCACGTGCCGTCGGCGGTGCGCTCGTACTGCCGCATGATCCCGACCGACCGGAACCCGACGCGGGAGAACGTCTTGATCGCGCGGTCGTTGTCGACGGCCGGATACACCGCGATCCGGTGGTGGCTGCGGTCGTAGATGAGGTGGCGCACCAGCGTGCGCACCGCGTCGGTGGCGTAGCCCTTGCCGTGCTGGTCGGGATCGAGGAACAGATCCAGGCTGGCGTGCCGGTAGTCGCGTGCCGGCTCCTCGACGTACTGCACCGACCCGATGATCTCGGTGTCCAGGGCGATCACGTAGACCGTCGTGTCGGGGCTGTCGACCAGCACGTCGCGGACCCGGGCGTGATCGTACCGCGGCCACCACTGCGTGACCTCGGGCTCGGCGAGGATCTTCGTCAGCGCCTCGGCGTCCGCAGGCGTGGCAGGGCGCAGCGTCACGCTGGCACCGTGCAGCCTCGTGGCCATGCCTGGAGCTCACCTCCGCGAGGTGACGCCGTCATCGGTGAACGCCCCGCAGCCGTATGGTGCCAGATCTGGGGACGTCGTGCCCGGGTTTCACGCCGGGCAGGTCCTGGCCGTCGGCGCGCCTGTGGTGGCTGCCGTCGTCGACCGTACGCTCGTGGGACCGATGTGGCAGGCTACATCCTCAGCGACCATCCCGACACGCCACGTACGGAGTACCTCATGTCAGACGACCGCCACGCCGCCGCCCGGGGCCCATCCGACCTGCAGGTCGCGGTGATCCCGGGCGACGGCGTGGGACCCGAGGTCACGAGCGAGGCACTCAAGGCGCTGCGCGTTGCGGGAACCCGCTTCGGATTCACCGTCGACACGACCAGCTACGACCTGGGTGGACAGCGCTACCTGCGCACCGGCGACGTGCTCCCGGATCCGGTGCTCGGCGAGCTCGCCGAGCACGATGCGATAGTGCTCGGGGCCGTCGGCACGCCGGATGTGCCACCTGGGGTGCTCGAGCGGGGACTGCTGCTGCGGCTGCGCTTCGCGTTCGACCAGTACGTCAACCTACGGCCTGTCCGCCTGCTGCCCGGTGTCGTCTCGCCGATCGCCGGTCTCGAGCCCGAGCAGTGCGACCTGATCGTCGTCAGGGAGAACACCGAAGGCGCCTACAGCGGCGCCGGCGGAGCGCTGTACCGCGACACCGCCGCGGAGGTGGCCACGCAGGAGTCGCTCAACACCCGGCGTGGCGTCGAACGGGTGGTGCGCTTCGCCTTCGAGCTCGCGGAGCGCCGCGAGGGACGGCTGACCCTGTGCCACAAGACCAACGTGCTGACGTTCGCCGGGGACCTGTGGCAGCGGACCACCGACGAGGTGGCGGCGGACCATCCGGACGTCGACGTCGACTACGTGCACGTCGACGCCGCGTGTCTGTACCTGGTGACCGATCCCGGACGGTTCGACGTGGTGGTGACCGACAACCTGTTCGGTGACATCATCACCGATCTCGGCGCCGCCGTGCAGGGTGGGATGGGCCTGGCCGCCAGCGGTAACCTCAACCCGCCGCGGGACACCCCGAGCATGTTCGAGCCGGTGCACGGGTCGGCGCCCGACATCGCCGGCACCGGGGAGGCCAACCCCGTCGCGGCGGTGCTGTCGGTGGCGCTGTGCCTCGCGCACCTCGGGCACGACAAGGCGGCCGGGGCCATCGAGGACGCGGTTGCGGCGGTCCTGCCGCAGCTCGCGACGATGGGCGGCGACGACATGGGATACTCGACCAAGGAGATCGGCGACCGGATCGCCCAGGCCGTCGCCTCGGGCGCGTCGTAGCCGGACCGCGCGAGCAGCGACGACGAGGAGCGCGACAGCGATGCCCATCACCGCCGTGGACGAGATCTGGATGGACGGCGAGTTCGTCGCGTGGGACGCCGCCACCGTCCATGTGCTGACGCCGACCCTGCACTACGGCTGGGGGGTGTTCGAGGGCATCCGCGCGTACGCGACCGCCACCGGGCCGGCGGTGTTCGCGCATCGCGCCCACATGGAGCGCCTCCACCGGTCGGCGCGCATCCTGCAGATGACGGTGCCCTACAGCGTCGACGAGCTCATGACGGCGACCCGCGAGCTGATCCGGCGCAGCGGGCTCGAGTCGTGCTACATCCGGCCACTGGTCTACCTGGGGTACGGCGAGATGGGACTCAACCCCCTGCCGAGCACCGTGCGCGTGGCGATCGCGGTCTGGCCGTGGGGCACGTACCTGGGGGAGGAGGGACTGTCGGTGGGGGTGCGCGCCAAGACATCGACATGGACGCGGATCGGCAGCAACATGATCCCGACGGGCACCAAGGCGTGCGGGGTCTACATCAACTCGTCGCTGGCGAAGGTCGAGGCGTTGCAGGCTGGCTACGACGAGGCCGTCCTGCTCAACGAGCACGGTCGTGTGGCGGAGGGGTCCGGCGAGAACCTGTTCATCGTCCGCGACGGCACGCTGCTGACACCCCCGCTGACGGCGGGCGTGCTCCGGGGCGTGACGCGCGAGGTGATCATCGGGTTCGCGCGCGACCTGTCCATCGGATTCGCCGAGAGCGATCTGCTGCGCCAGGACCTCTACGTCGCTGACGAAGCCTTCTTCACCGGCACGGCCGCCGAGGTGGTGCCGATCCGCGAGGTCGACGACCGTGAGCTCGGGCCGCCCGGACCGATCACGCGTCGCCTGCAGGAGGTGTTCTTCGACGCCGTGGCCGGCAAAGACCCGCGGTACGCCCACCTGCTCGATCACGTGGACGTGTCGTGAGCGGCCGGTCGCAGTGGCGGCACGCGCGTGCGTTTGCGTCTCCACCCCGCGCTCCGGCACAATCGCTGCCATGCGTACGATCACGCCGTGCTGTGCCTGCCGGCCGCCGGCCGGCCGCGGCGTGGCCATTATTCGCGAGCCCCGATAGGACCGGCAGCTGGTGCCGGCCCGGGGGGCCCGCAGCAGCGCCCTGTAGCTCGCACGGCATCGGCCAGTGACCGACCGAAAGGCCATGCCGTGACCGCGACCTCCGAGCCGACCGTCGCCCCGCCCTCCGCGCCGCCGCAGCTGTACGACACCACGCTGCGCGACGGCACCCAGCAGGAGGGGATCTCGCTGACCGTCGACGACAAGCTGCGGATCGCGCGGATCCTCGACACCCTCGGCGTGGCGTTCATCGAGGGGGGCTGGCCGGGAGCGAACCCGAAGGACACCGAGTTCTTCAAGCGCGCCGCATCCGGTGAGCTCGCGCTGTCACGTGCCGTCCTGACGGCGTTCGGCATGACCCGCCGTCCGGGGGCGCAGGCCGCCGGCGACCCGACGCTGGAGGCGCTGCTCGGCGCCGACACCGAGGTCGTCTGCCTGGTCGGCAAGTCCGACAGGCTGCACGTGTCCTCGGCGCTGCGCACCACCCGCGAGGAGAACCTGGCGATGGTGGCGAGCTCCGTCGAGCTGCTCCGCGTGGAGGGGCGTCGGGTGCTGTTCGACGCCGAGCACTTCTTCGACGGGTACCGCCGTGATGCAGCCTACGCGCTGGAGGTGCTGGATGCGGCCGCAGACGCCGGGGTCGAGTGCGTCGTGCTGTGCGACACCAACGGGGGCGCGCTGCCCGCACAGGTCGGCGACGTCGTCGGTCGAGTCGTCGCGCGGGTCGGTGGTCGCGTCGACGTCGGCGTGCACGTCCACAACGACGCCGACTGCGCGGTCGCCAACTCGCTCGTAGGCCTGCAGGCGGGCGCACGCCACGTGCAGGGCACGGTCAACGGCATCGGCGAGCGCTGCGGCAACGCCAACCTGATGTCGCTGATCCCCAACCTCAAGCTGAAGCTGGGCATGGACGTCGTGTCGGATCACGACCTGTCGCGATTGACCCACGTCGCCCACGAAGTCGCCGAGATCATGAACCTGACCCCCGACCCCCACGCGCCCTATGTGGGCCACGCGGCGTTCGCCCACAAGGCGGGGCTGCACGTGTCGGCGCTCGCGCGCCGCACGGACCTGTACCAGCACGTCGAGCCGGAGCTGGTCGGCAACACGCTGCGGCTGCTGGTCAGCGAGCTGGCTGGGCGCTCGACCATCGTGCTCAAGGGCCGCGAGCTCGGGCTCGACCTCGAGTCCGACCGCACGGTGGCCGACCGGATCCTCAGCCGCGTGAAGGCGCTGGAGCACGTCGGCTACAGCTTCGAGGCCGCCGATGCGTCGTTCGAGCTGCTGGTGCGTGCCGAGACCGGCCTGCTGCGCGAGCACTTTCGGTTGGAGAGCTACCGCACGATCGTCGAACGCCGCGACGACGGCTCGGTCGTCGCCGAGGCGACCGTCAAGGTGTGGGTCGGCGGCGAGCGGCTCATCGGCACCGGCGAGGGCAACGGACCCGTGGACGCGCTCGACCGCGCGTTCCGTGCGGCGCTCGATGGGCATCTACCGGCGATCGCCGGCATGCACCTGCGCGACTACAAGGTGCGCATCCTCGACCAGAACGCCGGGACGGGCGCGACGACCCGGGTGCTGATCCGGTCGACCGACGGCGAGCAGGAGTGGGACACGGTCGGCGTGTCGAGCAATGTGATCGAGGCCTCGTGGATGGCCATGGAGGACGCGTACGCCACCGCCTTCCGCATGGCGGCCGAGCGCGGCGTGGCGTCGCCGTGAGCGACGGCTATCGTGCGAACGACGTCCCGTCCGGCCCACGCCGGTGTCGGTTGTCACCCCGGTCCGAGAGGTAGCTGCAATGTCGACGCCAACGCACGTGCCACGTGTGCGGTTCTGCCCCGCGCCGAGCGGGTGGCTGCACGTCGGCGGCGCCCGCACGGCGCTGTACAACTGGCTGCACGCCCGCAGGCGCGGCGGCGCCTTCGTGTTCCGCGTGGAGGACACCGACGCGCAGCGCGCGACCGACGAATCCATGCGCGGCATGATCGATGCGCTGTCGTTCCTCGGCCTGACCTGGGACGAGGGCCCTCAGGTCGGCGGTCCGTTCGGTCCCTACCGCCAGAGCGAGCGACAGGCGCTGTACACCGCGGCCGCCGATCTGCTCCTGGCCTCCGGGGCCGCCTACGAGGCGTTCGAGACGCCCGACGAGCTGCGCGAACAGCGCGAGGCCGCGCAGGCTGCGGGACGCCCGCCCGGCTACGCGGGCGGGCACCGCGACCTGACCGATGCCCAACGCGCCGCGTTCCGCGCGCAGGGGCGGCAGCCGGTGCTGCGCCTGCGCACACCCGACACCGGTACTGTCGAGATCGACGACGAGGTGCGGGGCACGGTCACCTTCGACTGGTCCGAGATCGCCGACTTCGTGATCCGCCGCGCCGACGGCACCGCGACGTACGTGCTGGCCAACACCGTCGACGATCTGGCGATGGGGATCACGCTGATCGCCCGGGGCGAGGACCTGCTGTCGGCGACGCCCCGCCAGGTGCTGCTGATCTCGCGGCTGCTCGCGGTCGAGGACGGCACGTCGCTGCTCGCGCGGGCGTTGGCGTCGGCCGGTCTCGACGGTGCGCCGGCACCGGCGCGACCGGGATACGCGCATCTGCCACTGCTGGTCGGCGACGACCGCAAGCCGTTGTCGAAGCGCCACGGATCGGTGGCGATCGACGAGCTCCGCCGGCAGGGGTTCCTCCCGGAGACGCTGGTCAACTTCCTCGCGCTGTGCGGCTGGAGCTACGACGGTGTGACCGAACGGTTCACCGTCGACGAGCTCGTCGAGCGGTTCTCCTTCGACCGGGTGGGCCGCAATCCGGCGGCATTCGACACCGACAAGCTGCGCTCCATGAACGGCGACCGGATCCGGGACCTGCCGGTCGCGGAGCTCGCGGCCCGCCTGGAGCCGAACCTCGTGGACGCGGGCGTGCTGCCCGCCGCGGTGACCGCCGATGAGCGCGCGTTGCTCGCCGCGCTGACACCGCTGGTGCAGGAGCGCATCCAGACGCTCGCGGAGGCCGTCGACCTCATCGGCTTCTGCTTCGCCGACGAGGTCGCATACGATGAGCAGGCGGTCCGCAAGCACCTCAAGGGGCGCGCGGGCGAGGTGCTCGACGCGGCCGCGGTCGCGCTCGCGGAGGTCGAGCCGTGGTCGGACGGCGCGATCATGCGCGCGCTCGACGGCGTGGCGGAGGACCTCGGGCTCGGTCGGGGCAAGACCTTCCAGCCGGTGCGGGTCGCGGTCGCCGGCAGTGCGGTCAGCCCGCCACTGCCGGAGACGCTGGCCGTCCTCGACCGCGCCACGGTGGTCGACCGCATCCGTGCCGCTCGCCCCCTCGTCGCGGAGCCGCAACAGGCCTGACGATGTTGTTGGGGCAGGTCGCCGCTGCTATGGTCGAAACCGCCCTTCGGGGGTGGTGTAATTGGCAACACAGCTGGTTCTGGTCCAGTCGTTGAGGGTTCGAGTCCTTCCCCCCGAGC
>JAHWKT010000017.1:0-33307 GCA_019347695.1 Actinomycetota bacterium
CCGGGTGCTGCAGTCGGTCGACCATCGGCTGTCCGACATGCAATGGGAGGTCCTGCTCGGTGGTCTGCTGGGTGACAGCGCGCTGTCACCCACACGCAGTGGGCACGGTGCGCGGCTGCGGTGGGGACACGCGACGAAGCAGGCCGAGTACGCAGACTGGAAGGCATCGCTGTTCGCCAACATCGGCACCAGCCGGTCGATCAACGACAAGGGCGCGGTGTTCCACGACATGCGCCCACTGCCCGAGCTGGCCGAGTTTCGCGATGCCGTCTACATAGGCGGGAAGAAGGTCGTCAGCTACGACTACCTCAAGCAGCTGACCCCGCTGGCGCTGGCGATCTGGTACGCCGACGACGGCACGTTCACACTGCGATCGAAGGGCTTGCAGGAGCGGACGCGCGGCGGTTCCGGCCGTTCCCAGACACTCGTCCGGCGGAGCCGGTCCGACGCGTGTTTCGTGGAACCAGGCTCCGCGAATATCTGTGTCGAGGCACTCGAGGCCACCTCGCGGATCCGGCTCCAGGAGCACCTGCGCGACGAGTTCGGCATCACCGCCAGACTCGTCACGACCGCGGGCGACGCGATTCTGCGGTTCTCGACGCCCGAGACGGCGAAGCTGCACCGTCTGATCGCGCCATACGTCCACCCGTCGATGGACTACAAGCTGCTGCCATCCGAGCGTGGCCGGTTCGACGTCAGCCCCGAGTTCACCGACTCCCGGCCGGCGCTCACACCGATGCCGGTGGTCGACATCCGCCAGACGCCGCTGCCGGCCGACCGGGTGCCGCACCGGTACGACATCGAGGTCGACGGCACGCACAACTACTTCGTCGACGGTGTCATGGTGCACAACTCGCCCGAGACGCAGCCGGGTGGGCGGGCGCTGAAGTTCTACTCGTCGGTGCGTCTGGACGTCCGGCGGATCGAGTCGCTCAAGGACGGCACCGACTTCGTCGGCAACCGGGTCCGGGTCAAGGTCGTCAAGAACAAGGTGGCGCCGCCGTTCCGTCAGGCCGAGTTCGACATCCTGTTCGGTGAGGGGATCTCGAGGGAAGGGTCGATCCTCGACGTCGGCGTGGACGCCGGGTTCATCCGCAAGGCCGGTGCCTGGTACACCTACGAGGGCGAGCAGCTCGGGCAGGGGCGCGAGAACGCCCGCAACTTCCTGCGCGAGCACGACGACGTCGCCGCCGAGATCTACAAGAAGGTGACCGAGCATCTCGGTCTGGCGCCGAGCGAGGACATCGGCGACGCCGACGGCGATCCCGACGGCATCCTGTGACCGTGACGCAGGCGCCGGCCGACCATGAGCGGGCGCGCTCCGCCGCGGTCGGCTTCATCCTGCGCTCGACCAAGGCCAGACCACAGACCACGGCGGAGCTGCGCGGCGAGCTCGAGGCGCGCGAGCACCCCGCCGACGTGATCGATGACGCCATCGCACGGGCGACCGCGATCGGCGCGATCGATGACGCCGCGTTCGCGCGCGCCTGGGTCGCCGACCGGGGCCTGGTACGCGGCTACTCGGCGTCCCGCCTGCGCCGGGAGCTGCGTCGCCGCCGTGTGCCCGACCCCTTGATCGACGACGCACTCACCCAGCTCGACGAACGCGACGAACTGGCGGTCGCGACCGACCTGGCCAGGCACCGGGCCCAGCGGATGCCGGCCACGTTGGAGCCCGAAGCGGTGGCCCGTCGGCTGCTCGGGTTCCTCGCCCGGCGCGGGTACCCGGAGGGGCTGGCGCGCCGGGTGGCGATCGATGTCAGCGGTCTCGACCGCCACTGGGACTAGACTGCCGCCACGACCGCGAGTCCGGGAAGGCGCTATCCGTGAGCACCGTGCAGGTGTGGCTGCTGATCGGTGTACCCGTGCTGTTCGTCGGTGTCGTGTTGTTCACCGCCCGCTCGCGAGCGCTCGGCGTCCTGGGTGTCCTCGCGACGCTCGGCGGCGCGGTGGCGATGGCGGCGGTCGACCGCGCGTCCGGTGCTGTGCTCGGCGTAGTCGCCGTGCTGCTGTACGCCACGGGCCGTGCGGGCGATGGTGCGGTCGTCGGCGCTGACCCCGTGCGCGGACGGGCAGGCGCGCCGGATACGAACCCGCCGTGATCGGCGGCTATCGTTGGCCGCAGTGAACGCGCGAACGTACTTCATCCGCACGTACGGCTGCCAGATGAACGAGCACGACTCGGAGCGGGCGGCCGGCGTGCTCGAGACGATGGGCTACCGGCCGGCCGATGACGCCGAAGCGGCCGACCTCGTGCTGTTCAACACCTGCGCGATCAGGGAGAACGCCGATCACAAGCTGTACGGCCACCTGTCGCAGCTCAAGCCACTCAAGCTCACCGACCCCGGCAAACAGGTCGTCGTCGGCGGCTGCCTCGCGCAGAAGGATCAGGGCGCCATCGCCGAGCGGGCGCCCTGGGTCGACGTCGTCTACGGCACCCACAACCTCGCGCGCCTGCCAGCGCTGCTGCGGCAGGCCGACTCCGCGGCGCTGCCGGTCGTCGAGATCATCGAGCAGACCGAGGCGTTCCCCTCGGCGCTGCCGGCCCGGCGGGAGGTCGCCCACCACGCGTGGGTGTCGATCTCGATCGGCTGTGACAACACCTGCACGTTCTGCATCGTCCCGTCGCTGCGCGGCCCGGAGAAGTCGCGCCGCATGGGCGACATCCTCGCCGAGGTGCGAAGCCTCGTCGCCGACGGGGTCAGCGAGGTCACGCTGCTCGGTCAGAACGTCAACTCGTACGGTCGTGATCTCGTGCGTCGTGGCGAGATCGCCGCACCCGGGCGGCGCAACCGCACGTTGTTCGCCGAGCTGCTCCACGCGCTCGGTGATGTCGACGGCCTCGAGCGCATCCGCTTCACGAGTCCGCATCCCAAGGATTTCACGTCCGACGTGTTCGCGGCGATGCGTGACATCCCAGCGGTGTGTGAGCACCTGCACCTGCCGCTGCAGTCGGGCAGCGACCGGATCCTGCGACGCATGCAACGGTCCTACCGTGCGCATCGTTTCCTCGACCTGGTCTCGGAGGCACGCGGCACTATCCCGGGAGTGGCGATCTCGACCGACATCATCGTGGGTTTCCCTGGCGAGACCGACGAGGACTTCGAACAGACGATGCAGGTCACCGCGGCGGCCGCGTTCGACTCGGCGTACACCTTCGAGTACTCGCGGCGGCCCGGCACGGCTGCGGTCGATCTCGACGGCCATCTGGAGCCGTCGCTGGTCAACGTCCGCTACCGGCGGCTGGCGGCGCGCACCCGCGAACTTGCCGGCGCATCGAACGCCCGCCAGATCGGCACCGTGCAGGAACTGTTGATCGAGGGACCGTCCAAGACCGATGCGCGTCGGATGTCCGGTCGGACGCGGACCAACCGGTTGGTGCACGTCGCCCGCCACCCCTTGGCGCGCGCCGGAGCGTTGGTGCCCGCGCGCCTCGAGGAGGCGGCGTCGTTCTACCTGTT
Source organism: Actinomycetota bacterium (assembly GCA_019347695.1). GTDB lineage: Bacteria > Actinomycetota > Nitriliruptoria > Euzebyales > JAHELV01 > JAHELV01. The sequence continues at coordinate 3,462 of JAHWKT010000017.1, forward strand.
GGGCGCCGTGACCGATGCGCCGTTGGATGCGCCGGTCGGCACGCCGCTGCCAGCGGCGAACGTCCCAGCGAGGTGACGGACCGGACACTGCGCGGTGCGGCGAGCATCCCGAGTGCGCCGCTGCTGGTCGAGGGTGTCGGGGTCGGCGGTGGTGCCGGCGTACAGGAGCTGCGCGACAGCGTGCACCGCGTCATCGAACGGCTGCCCGCCACCGACGTGACGGTGCTGGTGGCAGCCGGCCAGTCGGTGCTGCACGACACCGCCGAGATCAACCTGGCCGGATTGGGCTACCCACACATCACCCGCACCCTCGCGCCGTGCCCCGAGGCCATCGCCGTGCTGTCGCGCGTGACACAGTACCCGCGGGTGCGGCGGCCGCGGCTGCCGCTGGATCTCGCCGTGCTGGGGTTGTTGGCGGGAGACACGGCGCCCGTCGTCGCGCTCGAGGTCCCGGCGTCCGCCGAGTTCGCGGTGCTGTCGGCACTGGGAACCAGCGTTGTGCAGGCGCTCGAGGAGGCGGAGCTGACCGGCACGATGATCGTGGCCGGCGACCTGTCGGCCGGCCTCGACGGCAGCGCACCGCTCGCGCAGCGTCCCGGTGCCAGGGAGTGGGACGCCCGCGTCGTCGCGTCGTTCACCAGCGATGCCTCGGCCCGACTGGAGGAGCTGGGGCCGGCGGCCGCGGCGGAGGTCGGCGCCCGCGGGTGGGCGGCGTTGTGCGTGCTGCACGGGGCGGCGGCGTCGGCCGACCTGCAGCTGCACGTGCGGCGCTACACGGCCCCACGTGGTGTCGGGTACCTGGTGATGTCGGGGAAATGACCGGAACAGCCGCACCCGCGGTGACCGCGATCGTCGGGCCGACCGCCGCAGGCAAGTCGGCGATCGCCGAGACGGTGGCGTCGACCATGCGGGCCGAGATCGTCGCGGTCGACGCGTTCACGATCTACCGCGGCATGGACATCGGCACCGACACGCCGGTCGCACCCGCCGTCGCGCATCACATGGTCGATGTGCTGGACCCCTCGGTCGAGTGCACCGCGCAGTGGTTCCAACGTCGGGCGCGGGCTGCGATCGCCGACGTGCTGCGACGTGGTCGCCATCCGCTCCTCGTCGGTGGGTCAGGTTTGTACTTCCGCGCGGTGGTCGATCCGCTGGAGTTTCCGCCGACCGACGCGCAGGTGCGCGCCGACCTCGAACGCCGCTACCCGCACGCCGCCGCGGCCCACGACGCGCTCGCCGTCGCCGATCCCGACACGGCGGCCACCGTCGATCCGGGCAACTGGCGGCGCGCGATCCGCGCGCTCGAGGTGGTCACGCTCACCGGGCGGTCCTTTCTGTCGTGGCGTGTCGCATGGGACGACTACACGCCGTGGTACTCGGGGCTGCGGGTCGTCGGCGTCGATATCGCCCGCGACCAGCTGGCACAGCGCATCGTCGACCGCGTCGATGCGATGCTGGCGGCCGGCTGGGTAGACGAGGCCGCCCGGTTGCGCGGCCGTGCGTTGTCGCGGACCGCGGCGGCTGCGATCGGGTACGCCGAGCTCTGGGAGCACCTGGACAGCAGGTGCACGCTGGCGCAGGCGCGCGAGCGGATCATCGTGCGTACCCGCCGGTATGCGGTCCGGCAGCAGCGCTGGTTCGCCGCCGATCGGCGGGTACGCTGGATGGCACCCGCCGCTGCGACCCACTGGCTGCTCGAAGGTCCGGGGCGGGTGGCCGACACCGATCGGCACGCCGAAGCTCGTCACGGTCGCGACGACAGATCGCCGCCGGCCGGTTCTGCAGGGGAGTGAGCGATAGCTGATGCAGGTCACGAAGGTCCATGGCTGCGGCAACGACTTCGTGTTGATCGGTGATCTCGGCGATGCGCTCGACGTCTCGTCGGATCTGGTACGCGCGTTGTGCGACCGTCATCGCGGTGTCGGCGGCGACGGTGTCATCCGGATCGCGCCACCGCGTGATGCCGAGTCGGACGTGTTCATGGACTATCGCAACTCCGACGGTGGTGTCGTCGAGATGTGCGGCAATGGTGTCCGCTGTGTCGCGAGCTACCTGCTCAACCGCGGGCTGTGTCGTGGCGACCAGGTCCGTGTCGGGTCGCGTGCCGGTGTCAAGACGGTGCGGGTGACGGCACGTGACCGCGATGGTCGGGTCAGCGAGACTGAGGTCGACATGGGCACGCCCGAGGCGACCGGCACCGTCGCGCTTCGCGTGCCCGCCCCGGACGGCAAGTACGCGGTCGAGATCGAGGCCGTCACCGTGTCGATGGGCAACCCGCATGCGGTGGTCGAGGTCGACGACCTGAGCGCTGTGCCGGTCGGGGAGTGGGGTCCACGGATCGAGCACGATCCGGCGTTCGTCGACGGCACCAACGTCGAGTTCATCACTGTGCCGGCGCCCGATGTCATCCATGGACGGATCTGGGAACGCGGCGTCGGGGAGACTCTCGCGTCGGGCACCGGCGCATCGGCGATGGCGGTCGCAGCGCACCTGCAGGGACGTACCGGCCGCGATGTCCGTGTGCGAGTTCCGGGTGGTGTGCTGACCGCACGGTGGACGTCGTCGACGTTGCTCATCCGTGGTCCTGCGGTCGAGGTGTTCGACGCCGAGCTCGATGATGTGTGGCTCGCCACGTTGGTCGATGACTGACGTGCACCGGCACGATGCGCTGTCACGCGCCGAGCAACGTCGCGCGCAAGCCGAACGCATCGGCGATCATGCGCCGCGGGAGGGTGTCGACATCATCCGCCCCGTCGAGCGGGCGATTCTGGTCGCGGTGCGGCTTCCCGACAAGACCGCGGCCGATGTCACCTCGTCACTCGACGAGCTCGAGCTGCTGGTTGACACGGCGGGCGGTGACGCGGTCGAGCGGTTCACCCAGCGCCGGGACCGGCCCGATCCCGCCACCTTCATCGGCAGCGGCAAGGTGACGATCCTGCGCGACCGGGTGCGGGTGACCGAAGCCGACGCTGTGATCTTCGACGACGAGTTGACACCCGCGCAGCAGCGCAACCTCGAGGAGGCGCTCGCGACGAAGGTGCTCGACCGCACCATCGTGATCCTCGATATCTTCGCGCAGCACGCCTCGACACGGCAGGGCAAGCTGCAGGTGGAGTTCGCGCAGCTCACCTACCTGCTGTCACGGCTGCGCGGGTGGGGCCAGGCGTTGTCGCGTCAGGCCGGCGGCATCGGCACGCGTGGCCCGGGCGAGTCACAACTCGAGGTCGACCGGCGACGGATCAACCGGCGGATCAGCCGACTGCGCGACGACCTGGCCCGCGCGCACGAGGCCCGAACGTTGACGAACCGAAGCCGTGCGCGGAACCAGGTGCCGGTCGTCGCGTTGGTCGGGTACACCAACGCGGGCAAGTCGACGGTGCTCAACCGGCTGACGGGCGCGACCGTTGGGGTGGCCGATCGCCTGTTCGCGACTCTCGACGTGACGGCACGTCGTCTCGAGCTGACCGATGGCCGTACCGCGGTCGCCACCGACACGGTGGGGTTCATCCAGAACCTGCCGACGCAGCTCGTCGAGGCCTTCACCTCCACACTCGAGCAGACTCTCGATGCCGAGCTGTTGTTGCACGTCTGTGATGCCAGTCATCCGCGGGTCGAGGAACAGATCACGGCGGTCGATGCCGTGCTCAGCGAGATCGGTGCGGCCGAGCTGCCCCGGCTGCTGGTGCTCAACAAGATCGATGTCGCTGACGACGCGACGGTTCGGCGGTTGACGCGCGGCCACGGTGATGCGGTTGCGGTGTCTGGTCTGACCGGTGCAGGGATCGACCGTCTCGTCGTCGCGGTGACAGCCAGGCTGGCGTCGCCACGTCGCATGGTGGAGGCGCTGGTGCCGTACGCGCACGCCGACCTGATCGCGCTGGCGCACCGCGACGGGACGGTGCTCAAGGAGGAGCACCGTCCCGAGGGCACGCACATCGTGGCGCAGCTGGACGCCGGTCCCGCCGCGTCGTTCGCGCCCTTCGAGGTCCGCAATGGCCGGGACGGGTCGGCAGCGCCCGAGTGAGTCGCGCTACAGACTGCGCAGCACGGCGACGACGCGGCCCAAAACCGCAGCCTGCTCGTTGGAGGAGACAGGGATCGGTTCGTAGCCCTCGTTGGCGGGATCGAGGAACACCTGGCCGTCGCGGGTCCGACGGAAGAACTTGACGGTGGCCTCACCGTCGATCATCGCGGCACACATCTCGCCCTGCTCGACGGTCGGCTGCTGGCGGATCACCACGTAGTCGCCCGGCAGCACACCGGCGAGCACCATCGACTCTCCGCGCACCCGCAGCATGAACAGCGTGCCGTCGCCGACGAGGTCCTTGGGCAGCTGATACAGCTCCTCCACCCGTTCGTCGGCGAGGATCGGAGCACCCGCGGCGATCTCACCCACCAGTGGGACCGCGCGCACGCTGGCAGGCGTCCGTGCGAGCTCGCTGTCGGGATCGAACCGGACCTCGATCGCCCGAGGGCGTGACGGATCGCGTCGCAGGTACCCGAGGCGCTCCAGCGATGCGAGCTGTGCGTGGACGCTCGAGGTCGACCGAAGGCCGACCGCCTCGCCGATCTCACGCACGCTCGGCGGATACCCGCGTTGCTCCACGGTCTGCCGGATCATGTCGAGGATCTGCTGCTGTCGGGAGGTCAGGTCGGTGCTGCCGCTCATGGAGTGCTCCTTGGGCGTGTGTGGTTGATCGACCGGGCGGTGGTTCGGGCGCCGCGATCGAGTTGTGAGCACGGTAGCGATTCGTGGCACGAAAGGCAAACACCTGTTCGCTTTGTGCGCTTGCGCCGATGCGCGATCCCGTTGGCCGACCCGAGTTGACAGCAAACACCTGTTCGGTCATGCTGGAGTCTTGATCGAACACAGGTTCGTTTCTGACGGGCAATGGGTACGTTCCGCAACGAGCGAGTGACCGGAGGTAGTAATGGCTGTCGCACTGCGTGATCTGGAGCGGGGCCACACCGGATACCGTCCGAACCTACGCGTCGTCCACTCGGGGCCGCCGGCGCCACCAACCCCCACGCCCGTGTACTGGCGTCGCCGGCTGGTCGCACTCGCGCTTGTGGCCCTCGTCGTGCTGGGAGTGGCGATGGTGGTGCGGTCGGTGGCTCGATCTGCGGTTCCGACTACGCAGATTGAGATGACCGTCACGATGTCGACCGGCGACACGCTGTGGGATCTGGCCCGACGTTATGCGCCGGCTGACACCGACCGCGCCGCCTGGGTGGTCGACGTCGCCACTCGCAACGGTGTCGACCCCGGTGCCGTCCTTCCTGGGACGCCGCTCGTGATCCCGGTCGGTGGGCCGCAGGTCCTGGCTGATCCGCAGGCGACCATCGTGCGCTGACGCGCTAATCGCGGCGCGTGCAGGGCGTCGTCCACCCCTCAGGGGCTTGCCACGTGCCGATCATCGCCGTGGTCGACTTCGAGGGACGCAACCTCGCGGGCGAAATCCTCGGGTGATGTGAATCCCTTGTAGACGCTCGCGAAGCGAACATAGGCGACCTGGTCAATGCCCCGCAGCACCTCGAGCACCGTCCGCCCGATCTCCTCGCTGGCGACGGTTCGGCGCCCGCCCCGGCGGAGCTGTGCCTCCACCTTCGCGGCACTGGTGCGCACGACGTCGCCATCAAGGTCGAGGTTGGCCAACGCCCGTGCGAGGCCCAGATGCAGCTTGTCCCGCTGGAACGGCTCGACGGCGCCGTGGCGCTTGCGGACGGTGAGCGGCTCGTGTGTCGCGCGCTCGAACGTGGTGAAGCGCTGGTGGCAGGCACGGCACTCCCGTCGCCGACGGATCGACTCGCCGTCGTCGACAGGGCGTGAGTCGACGACGCGGTCGTCGTTGGCGGCACAGTACGGACAACGCACAGCTGGCCTCCGCGGTCTCCTACGAAATCTACCGGCTCTCCACCGGCGTACGGGGCGCACCGCACACCCACGGCACCGGGTTTCACAGATCCTTCCACAGGTTCATCACAGATCCCCCGCCGTTTCCACCGCTTGTCCACCGTCCGGCGGGCGCTGTCCACAACGCCACCCGCCGTTGCGCACAGCGCCATCCACAGTCCGTGTGGTCAGGCACTAGATGTCGTGGCGCGCGCTGCGCTGCGTCGTCAACAGCTGCGTGGCGACGCTGGCCCAACGCCGCGGTAGGGTTGCGGTGTAACGGTCCAACGGCGCAGCACGCAGACACAACATGTTGTGTCTGCGTGCCCGCGACCGCCAGTATCTAGCGGTTGTCCTGGTTGCAGACCCTTGACCTTGAGCAGCGGAGGCGGCAAGTTACACGACTGAAGTTTCACGCCGGGGATTCACAGGAGCTATTGATGGTCATCACTCGCCACGCCTTCGAGGCAGTCGCCGCCGCGAACGGCACCGAGCGGTCAGGACTGCGCGTCGGACCGCACTTCACGGTCGACGGCATCCACCCGTACGAGGAGGTGGAGTGGGAGACGCGTGACGCCGTCATCACCGACTACCGGACAGGTGAGGTCGCGTTCGAGCAGCGCGATGTCGAGTTCCCGACCTCGTGGTCGATGAACGCGACTACGATCGTCGCGCAGAAGTACTTCCGCGGCACGCTCGGGTCGCCGCAGCGGGAGCGCAGCGTCAAGCACATGATCGACCGTGTCGCCGACACGATCACCGAGTGGGGCCGGGCCGACGGCTACTTCGCCGACGACGAGTCGGCCGACACGTTCGGTCTCGAGCTCAAGCACCTGCTGGTGCACCAGAAGGCAGCGTTCAACTCCCCTGTCTGGTTCAACGTCGGCGTCGAGCCCAATCCCCAGTCGAGTGCGTGCTTCATCCTGTCGGTGGAGGACGAGATGTCGTCGATCCTCAACTGGTACGTCGAGGAGGGCACGATCTTCAAGGGCGGGTCCGGGTCCGGCGTGAACCTGTCGCGCATCCGGTCGTCCAAGGAGCAGCTGCGCGGCGGCGGCCAGGCCAGCGGGCCGGTCAGCTTCATGCGGGGCGCCGACGCCTCGGCCGGCACCATCAAATCAGGCGGAAAGACACGTAGGGCAGCCAAGATGGTGATCCTCGACGTCGACCACCCCGACGTCGAGGAGTTCATCTGGTGCAAGCAGCGTGAAGAGCTCAAGGCCCGCGCGCTGCGCGAGGCCGGGTTCGACATGGACCTCGACGGACTCGACTCCGCGTCGGTCCAGTACCAGAACGCCAACAACTCGGTGCGTGTCACCGACGACTTCATGCGTGCCGCCGAACGCGCCGCGGACTGGCAGCTCAAGGCCATCACCACGGGCGAGACCATCAAGACCGTCCCGGCCGCCGACCTGATGCGCCAGATCGCCCAGGCGGCGTGGGAGTGCGCAGATCCGGGGATTCAATATGACACAACAATCAATGATTGGCACACAACACCAAATGCTGGCCGCATCAATGGATCTAATCCATGTAGTGAGTATATGCATCTTGATAATTCAGCCTGCAATCTTGCGTCACTAAATCTTCGCAAATTCGAAGCTGACGGGATCTTTGATGTCGAGTCGTTCTGCCGTGCGGTGGAGATCGTGTTCACTGCGCAGGAGATCCTGGTCGGCAACTCGAGCTACCCGACGGAGGCGATCGGCGTCAACGCTCGCGCCTACCGGCAGCTGGGACTGGGCTACGCCAACCTCGGCGGGCTGCTGATGAGCCAGGGCATTCCGTACGACTCCGACGAGGGCCGGGCGTGGGCGGCGGCGATCACTGCGCTGATGACCGGTCAGGCGTACCGCACGTCGGTCGAGTTGGCGAAGGTGCAGGGGCCGTTCGACGGCTACGACGACGACCGTGACGGCATGCTGCGGGTGCTGCGCAAGCACCGTGACGCGTTGTCGACGATCGATCGCGAGCGGGCGCCGGCCAACGTGCTCGACGCTGCCCAGACAGCGTGGGATGGCGCGGTCGAGCACGCCTCCGAGCACGGCGTACGCAACGCCCAGGCCAGTGTGCTTGCACCTACCGGCACTATCGGCTTGATGATGGACTGCGACACCACCGGCATAGAGCCGGACCTCGGGCTGGTCAAGATGAAGAAGCTGGTCGGCGGCGGCTCGATGAAGATCGTCAACCAGACGGTGCCGGTCGCGCTGCGGCACCTGGGCTACCAGCCGGAGCAGGTCGAGGCGATCGTCGCGTACATCGACGATCATGCGACGGTCGAAGGTGCACCGGCGTTCAAGACCGAGCACCTCGAGGTGTTCGACTGCGCGATGGGGGAGCGGTCGATCGCACCGATGGGTCACGTGCGGATGATGGCGGCGGCGCAGCCATGGCTGAGCGGCGCGATCTCGAAGTGCGTGACGGCCAATACCCGGGTGACGACGGCGGACGGTCTCGTGCGCATCGGAGACCTGTACCGCGGCGAGACGCCCGAGAGCTTCCGCGACGAGATCATCGAGGTCGCCTCCACCGGCGGAGCCGCCAAGACCGATGCCTTCTACTACGGCGGTCGACGACCGGTGCGCCGCATCGTGCTCCGTTCCGGCCACACCGTCACGGGCACCGAGAATCATCGGGTGCAGGTCGCTGGTGATCAGGGCCTCGAGTGGCGCTATCTGGACGAGATCGAGCCGGGTGAGTACGTGGCGGTGCAGTACGGGGCTGACATGTGGTCCTCGACGCCCGCGGATCTGACGGGCGTCGTACCGTCGCCCGCATACGGTTCGCAGCGACACGTGTCGTTGCCCGTGGAGATGACCGAGGATCTCGCGTTCCTCCTCGGCGCGTACGTCGCGGAAGGCCACATCACACGCAGCAACTGGACGGTGGTCATCACCAACGCGGAGGAGACGGTGCTGCGCCGTGTGGCCGAGGCGTGGCAGCGTGTCTTCGGCACGACGGCGCGCATCACCCGACAGGCAGGCAAGTGCCCCGGGGTCGTCGTGTCGTCCAAGACGATCGTGGAGTTCCTCGACTACCTGGGTTGCGGCGAGCGCGCGTCGACCAAGCGCATCCCCGACGCTGTACTTCGGTCACCGCGCCCAATGGTACTAGCGTTCCTGCAGGGCCTGTTCCTCGATGCCTACGCGTCGGTGACGTCGATGCCGAAGCTGGCGTTCTGCCTCGACTCTCGTGGCCTGCTCGATGATCTTCAGGCGGTGCTGACGAACCTCGGCATCGTCCACGGTCGTATCTCGAAGTACAACGCGGAGTACGACAAGTCCTTCGATGAGGTGTACGCCGTCGGGGCCGACGCCGGGCGGCTCGCGCAGCTGGTCCCGTTCCTCGAGCCGGACAAGGCTGCTCGAGCTGCCAAGTTGCCGGCGGAGCCGTCGGTGCACGGCACCGCCGACGTCGTGCCGTGTGTTTCTGGCGCCGACCTGTACGACCTCGTTCCGCACAGCGAACGGCCCCGTTGGCGCTTCCTCGTCGATCCGCGGACGCGGCACGTCGCTCGACGCACGGTCGAGCGACTCGCGGCGGTTGACGGTGTGACGCTGCCCGAGTGGCTGCAGACCGTCCTCGACGAGGGGTTGCACTTCAGCCCGGTCGCGACGGTCTCCGAGGCGGGCGAGGAGGACGTCTTCGATCTGTCCGTGCCGTCCACCCACGCCTTCATCGGCAACGGCATCGTGAACCACAACACGGTCAATGTTCCAGAGTCGGCGACGGTCGAGGACATCGAGCATGTCTACATGGAGGGCTGGCGGCTCGGCCTGAAGGCGCTGGCGATCTACCGCGACAACTGCAAGGTTGCACAGCCCCTGTCGGTCAGCCGCAAGAGCACGTCCGACAAGCCCGCGATGACCACCGACGAGGAGGCCGCGCAGGTCGGCATCGTGCGTCGCCGGCTGCCACGCCAGCGACCCGCACAGACCCTGTCGTTCACCGTCGGCGATGCCGAGGGCTACATGACGGCGGGGGAGTACCCCGGCGACGGGCTCGGCGAGATCTTCGTCAACCTGGGCAAGCAGGGATCCACGCTGTCGGGCGTCATGGACGCGTTCGCGATCAGCGTGAGCATCGGCCTGCAGTACGGGGTGCCGCTCGAGGCGTTCGTGTCGAAGTTCATCAACATGCGCTTCGAGCCGGCCGGCATGACCGACGACTCCGAGGTCAAGTTCGCCTCGTCGATCGTCGACTACATGTTCCGCCGCCTCGCGATCGAGTACCTGCCGCCCGAGACGCGCCACCAGCTCAACATCTACACGATGCAGGAGCGCATGGTGCAGCTCGAAGGCGGCGCGTCGGCACCGCCGGCGGCGGCCGATGACACGCCGAAGGTTGATGCCGAGGGCCAGACGGTGCTGCCGGTGACCCCGCAGCGTCCGGTCGACGACAACTACTCGAACGCGCCGATGTGCTACCAGTGTGGCGTCTCCATGGTCCGCGCCGGGTCGTGCCACTGCTGTCCGCAGTGCGGTACCACGAGCGGCTGCAGCTGACGCCGGATCAGACCATCAACGACGGCTCGTCTCCTTCGTGGGGGCGGGTCGTCGCCAGTTGGAGGCCGCGGAAGCGATCCCGGGGAGACGTCAGCGTCCTGTGGTCTCGTCGGCTGCCAGCTGTGCGGCGACACTGGCCGGAAGGTCGTGGACCGTCATCCGCCAGTGCAGCGCGATGCCGGTCGTGGCGGGCGCATCGCGGTCGCGGGTGACGGTCGAGCGTACCGCCGACTCACACACCGCTGTGGGGAGACTCAGCGAGGCGGGTGTTGAAGAGCTGCCCCAGAGCGGGGTCAGGGCGTCGCGCGCAGGACGAGCGCGGCGTTGTGCCCGCCGAAGCCGAAGGAAGTGGAGACGACGATACGGTTGGAGATCTCGCGAGGTGTGCCGCTGACCAGATCGAGGTCGGCGCACCGTGGGTCGACGTGATCGAGGTTGGCGATCGGCGGCACCACGCCCTCGGCGGCCGACCGCAGCGCCACGATGGCCTCCACCGCGCCCGCGGCGCCGAACAGGTGTCCGATTGTCGACTTCGTCGCCGTGACCGGCGCGGCGTCGAACACCGTGCGCAGCACGAGGGCCTCGACCTCGTCGTTGCGAGGTGTGGAGGTGGCGTGCGCATTGACGTGTCCCACCTCGTCGGGTGCGACGCCGGCGTCGGACAGCGCCGCCCGCACGGCGGCGATCGCCCCTCCGCCGTCCGGAGCCGGTTGGGTGGGATGGTGGGCGTCGTTGCTCGCTGCATACCCGAGGACCACGCCGTGCACCGCCGCCTCCCGCCGGCGTGCGCTGCGTGCCGACTCGAGCACGAGCACACCCGCGCCCTCGCCCAACACGAAGCCGTCGCGGTCGCGGTCGAACGGCCGGCTGGCGCTGCCGGGCGCATCGGTACGGGTGCTCAGCGCGCCGGCGGCGCGGAAGGCGGCGACCGTCAATGCCGCGATCGGGGCCTCGGTCCCGCCCGCGACAACCAGATCGGCACGGCCGGCGCGGATCATGTCGGCCGCCATCCCGACCGCGTCGGTGCCAGCCGCACACGCGCTGGCAACCACCACGGCGGGACCGTGCAGACCGTGGCGCTGGGCGATGCGACCGGCTGCCATGTTGACCGGCACGGTGACCGCCAGATAGGGCCGCACCCGTCGGGATCCGCCCGCGGCCCGCTCGTGCTCGTCGATGATCGAGGTCACCGGTCCGACGCCGGTCGCGAGCACCACACCGGCGCGGGCTGCAGCGCCGGCCGTCAGTGCGCCATCGCCGTCGATCGCGCCGGCGTCGCCGAGTGCCTCGTTCGCCGCGATCAGCGCCAGCTGCACGGAGCGATCCGTCTGCGCCACCAGCTTGCGGGGGAGGTGGTGTGTGACCGACAGTCCATCGACGGCGGTCACCACACCGGTCGGGTCGGTGGGATCGTCGACCCGGGCGACCGGCCGCGCGGTCAGCACACCGTCCCACAGCGCCGCCGCGCCGACACCGTGCGGCGTGACCGCGCCGACGCCGGTGATCACCGCGGCATCGAGGTCGTCCCTGGCCGTCACGAGGACGCGAGCATGGCGCGCAACTGCGCCGTCGTGTCGCTCATGTGCGCGTCCTCGTCTCGACAGGTGGTGGCAGGCGGGGTGACCGCACCCGGGAGCTCGACCGCTGCTGCGACGCGGTTCAGACCTCGACCGGTCGTGTGGGATCCGCGCTCCACTGCGACCACGAGCCCGGATAGAGCCGGGCGGCCGGCAGACCGGCGCGCTCCATCGCCAGCAGCGTGTGACAGGCGGTCACACCCGACCCACAGTAGACGATGGTGTCCGCATGGTCGTCGACGCCGGCGCGCGCGAACCGTCGTCGCAGGTCGCGCCGGCCGAGGAACCGGCCGGTCGCCGCATCGAGGTTGCCGGCGAAGGGCACGTTGACCGCGCCAGGGATGTGTCCCGCACGCGGATCGACCGGTTCGACGATCCCGTGGAAGCGGTCCGGCGCACGGGCGTCGACGACGACGCGATCGTCGCTGCGGGCCGCGGCGACGTCGTCGGCGTCGGCGAGCAGCTCGCCGGGCCACGACGTGAGCACGAACGTGCCAGGGGTCACCACCGGACGCACCCGCGACAGCGGTGCGGTCCAGGCGCCGAGGCCACCGTCGAGCAGGGCGGCCGGCCCACCACTCGCGCGCAGCATCCACACCAGTCGCGCTGCGGTGGCGCCACCCGCATCGTCGTAGGCGACGACGAGTGTGTGGTCGTCGATGCCCGCGTTGCGCATCCCGGCCGCGAACACGTCCGGAGCTGGCAGCGGATGGCGACCGGCCGCAGGCGATGGCGCCGCGGCCAGCCAGCGATCGAGGTCGACGAACACGGCACCCGGCAGGTGTCCCGCCGCGTACGCGGCCTGACCCGATCGTCCGTCGAGGTACCACCGGACATCGCACAGCACGAGCGTCCGGCGACGGGTGATGACCCAGTCGAGGTCGACGATCGGCGGTGGGATGGTCATGGCGGCCTCCGGCTGACATCGCCGCACATGGCGGCTGACGGGTACCATTACGCAGATCGTGCTCAGTTCTCCAGTCACCGGCACCACGGCCAGAGATCTGCTGGCCGTGCTCGCGATGACCACTGCCGTGACCGTTGTCGCGATCGGTGCGATGACGCTGATCGCCGCAGGCGCGATCACCGCGCCGGTGTCGCTGGCGATGCTCGCGGCGATCGTTGCGGGCGTCGCACTGCCCGGCGTGGCACGTCGCGCTGTGCGGCGACAGCAGCGCAGCCTGCGACACCGCGTCGGCGATCCCCGGTCCGTGACGGGCGTCTGGCGTCAGCTACTGGACGCGGCGTGGACCGCGCGGGACCAGTTCGCACACGTTGTCGACGACCCTGGTGGGTCGGTACTGATGGAGCGGTTGGCCGCGCACCAGGCCCACATCGACGCGGCGTTGACGCGCTGCGGCACGCTCGCCCGCGATGGTGAGCTGCTGTCGCGGCAGCTGCGGGGGTACCACGTGCGCCGGCTGCGCCGTGATCTGCGCCGCGAGCACACCGACGATCCGACGGATCGGCGGGCGCGGACGTTGGCCGACGAGCTGGCGGAAGCCGACCGCCTCGCTGCGTACGTGGGCGCGTTGCGCGAGCGCCTCGAGGCGCAGGTCGGCCAGTTGCGGTCGGCCGCCTGGCGGGCCGCGGCGCTGCGCGCGGATCATCCGGATGCGGGCCGATCGACCGTCCAGGACCTGCTCGTCGACCTCGAGCACCTCCGGGAGGCGATGGGTGACCTCGACGACCTGGAACGGTCCGTGACGGTTGTTGACACCCGCCACACGGGTACCGCATCATCGGCGGCCCAGGCGGCCTCCCGATACGATGGCTGAGCGCTCCACGACGTGGTCGGGCGGCTCGCAGCGGACGGGATAGCTGCGGACCTCACCACGTGTGGCGGTGTGGTGGGAGCTTCGCGGAGCCTGGTTCCACGAAACACGCGGGAGCTTGGCTCCACGAAGCACGTAGTGGACCGGCTGCGCCGGACAGGCAGCACAGGACGACAGAGAGGCGCCGGAGCCGTGCCTGCAGATTCGCCGTCGCGGGTCTTTCTCGCCCGCGCGCGTCAACGACCTGCGCAAGGCGTCATGCGCGACCGGGGGGTCGCAACGGCCGCCGAACAGCCGACCGCCCCACACGACAAGGCCGCGCCGCCCGCACCGGCGTCCACCGACGTCGTCATCGATCTGACCGGCGGATCTTCGCAAGGTGGCACGGTCCGCTCCACCCGGCGGACGCGGTGGTGGCTGCTCGCGCTGGCTTCCGTGGCGATCGCGGCCGCGGTCGTGGCAGCGGTCAACTACAACGCGGCGATGCGCTGGCGGGCTCGCGCCATCGCCGCCGAGCAGCTCGCCGCACAGTCGAGTGCCGAGGCCGCTGCGGAACGCAGCGCGACGGCCGCGGCGAAGTCCGCGACCGCCACTGCACGTCAGCGTCGCCGTGCCATCGCCGAGCAGTTGGCTGTCTCGGAGGCCGACGTGGCTGCGCTGGAGGCACGCGTGGCGACGCTTGCCTCCGATCGGGCCGAGGCCCAGGATCGGGGCGTCGCCGTGGCCACGACATCGTCGGATGCGCAGGTCCGCGCGCTGCAGGCGCAGATCGACAGCTGCACGGCCCAGATCGACGCCGCGCGGGTGGCGCTGGTCGGTGACGTCGACGTGGCGTCGTGGCAGCGCGCGCTGACCGCCGCGCAGGCGACCTGCGAGCAGGTCGCCGCCGACGTCGACGCGCTGATGTCGACCGCGCGATGACCGTGGCGTCCGGCCGCGCCGTGCGGTGTGTGCTCGCCGCGGTTGCGATGCTGCTCGCGGCCTGTGCGCCCGCGCCTGCCGACCGGGTGGTGGCCGGCCCGGCCGACGAGGCCGTCGCCGTGCTCCCCGCGACGTCGTCGCAGCGAGCGGACGCGCCGTCGCTGCACGCGACCTCCGTCGAGCGTGTCGCCCGCCAGGCGACGGTACGGATCCGTACCCGCGGCTGCGGGCGGCTCGGGACCGCCTCGGCCGTGGCGATCGGGCCGCGGCTGCTCGTCACCAACCGCCATGTCGTGCAGGGCGCCGACACGCTGGAGCTCAACTACTGGGACGGCACCGGCGCCACCGCCGACCTGCGCGCGGTGGCTGTTGCCGACGACCTTGCGCTGGTCCGGGTGTCGATCCGCCTGCCGACGGTCGCCCGCCTGGCGGACGCGGATCCCGCCGACGGCGAGAAGGTGATCATCGTCGGCTACCCCAATGGCGGCGAGCAGACGATCACCCGAGGATCGGTGGTCGAGTACGCGCGGCTGCGCTCGCCAGCCGACGCGAGTCCCGTCATGCGGATGTCAGCGTCGATCGTTCCCGGCAACTCGGGCGGCGCGGTGCTCGACCGCACCGGCGCGCTGGCCGGCATCGTGTTCGGCGTCGAGACCGAGACCGGCTACGGGCTGGCGATCCCCGCATCGGCGGTCGACGATCTCCGCGACAGTGGTGGACGGACGCCGCCGGCCGGTTGCTGACTGGCGTCGACCGCTCTTGTCTGGACGCCGCGAGGATGGCATCGTGCACATCTGCCCACCATCGAATGAAGCGATCGAGCGCGCCACATGGTCACCGTAGGGATGGACGACGAACGCCGACGCCGCGCGTGGCTGGGCAGCTCCCTGTTCGTCGGACGTCTACGCGGCGCCGGCAAGTTCGGACGCATGGTGATGCGGTGGCTGGTCTGGAGCCCCATCCGGATGCTGTTCTGCAGTCCTCTGACGGTCAACCACACGGTGCCGCTGCCGCGCGAGCCGGTGGTGTTCGTGGCCAACCATGCGAGCCACGCCGACACGGTCGTGCTGCTCGAGGTGCTCGCCCGCGATCGCCCACTGGCGGTCGCAGCGGCCGACGACTACTGGTTCTCCGACACCCTCAAGGGCCTCGCGCTCGCGGGTTCTCTGGGTGCGTTCCCATTCCCGCGCGAGGGAACGAGAGGTCTGCGGCGGACCGAGGAGCTGCTGGCCGCGGGCTGGTCGGTGCTCATCTATCCGCAGGGGACCCGGGGAGGCGGCAAGTTCCGCTCCGGCATCGGTCGGCTTGCGGCCGCCGGCGCCGTGCTGGTGCCGGTAGGCGTCGTGGGCACGCGTGACGTGCTCCCCAAGGGGGCGAGCTGGCCGCACCGCCACGCCGTCTCGGTGCACATCGGCGAGGCGATCCGTGTCCGCGACACGCAGGAGGCGGTGCGCCAGGCCGAGCAGGCGGTGGCCGCGTTGTCCCGCGATCCCGAGCTGGGTGCGGCCTGAACCGCGGTCCTCTGCGCGGTCGGGCAGCACCGCAGGTCCCGGGGGCGTGCGGGTGATCGTCGACTGCGGCGTCTACCGCGCGGGTGAGCGGGTCGACCGCGACCTGTCGCTCGACGAGGCGTACGAGCTCGCGGGCGGTGATGACGCGTTCGTGTGGGTGGGGCTGCACAATCCGTCGTCGGCCGAGTTCGATGACGTTGCGCGACGGTTCCACCTGCACGAGCTGGCGGTCGAGGACGCGATCAAGGCGCATCAGCGCGCCAAGCTGGAGGTCTACGGCCGCAGCATGTTCGTCGTGCTCAAGCCGGCGCACTACGACGATGCGGCCGAACAGGTCTCGTTCGGAGAGATCATGCTGTTCGTGGGCGAGCGGTTCGTGGTCACCGTGCGCCACGGCGAGCTGGGATCGCTCGGTCCGGTGCGCACGCGACTCGAGGGCGCCCCTGCGCTGCTTGGCAATGGGCCGATCGCGGTGCTCTACGCCGTGCTCGATCGCGTCGTCGACGAGTACCTGCCGATCGTCCGTGAGCTGGACACCGACGTGCAGGAGGTCGAGGAGGACGTCTTCAGTGCCGGCGGTGCGAACCCGACCGAACGGATCTACCGTCTCAAGCGACAGGTCCTCAACTTCCATCAGGCGACCGCCGGGCTGATCGAGCCGCTCGAGGTGCTGATGCGCAACCGCGTGCCGGTCGACACCGAACCACTGGCGGAGTATCTGCGCGACGTCGCGGATCACGCGCGACGCATCGATCAGCAGGTGGACGCGCACCGCGACCTGCTGACGAGCATCCTGCACGCCAACCTCGCGCAGGTCGGCATCCGCCAGAACGAAGATGCCCGACGCATCTCCGCGTGGGTCGCCATCGCGGCCGTGCCCACGCTGATCGCCGGGATCTACGGCATGAACTTCACGCACATGCCGGAGCTCGACTGGACCTGGGGGTACCCGCTGGCGCTGCTGCTGATGGCGTCGATCTGCGTCGCGCTGTACGCCGGGTTCCGGCGTAACGGGTGGCTGTAGCCGCGCGGAGTCGGCGGTCGCCATCCTCCGCGTCAGCCGCTGGCAGCCGGGTACACCGGTTCGAGCGCCGGCGTCGGCGCCGCCAGGCTGCGCACCGCGTCGCGCAACGTCTCCCAGTCGAACGGCTTGCGCACCACGCGCAGCCGGTGGTCCGAGATCGGTTCCGCCGGCGGTGCTCCGGTGAGCAGCACGATCGCCGTGTCAGGGTGCATCGTGCGCAGCGTCCGTCCCAGCGTGAGGCCGTCGATGCCGGGCATCCGCAGATCGCTGACGACGAGGTCCAGGTGCTCGAGATCGCGGTCGGCGATCTCCAGCGCGCGCTCGCCATCGGGTGCGACCACCACGGTGAACTCGAGCCGTTCGAGCAGGGTGCACAGCAGGTCACGCACGGCTGCCTCATCGTCGACCAGCAGTGCGACGCCGCGGGTCAAGACGGTGTCGGGCGGGGCGAAGCCGGTGGTGGGCAGTTGCGGGCGCAGCGGCTGTAACCGCA
This sequence comes from Actinomycetota bacterium, assembly GCA_019347695.1. Taxonomy (GTDB): domain Bacteria; phylum Actinomycetota; class Nitriliruptoria; order Euzebyales; family JAHELV01; genus JAHELV01. The sequence goes on from JAHWKT010000017.1 coordinate 21,164, forward strand.
CCGGCTCCTGCTCGGCGAGCGGCAGGTACACCTCGACGGTCGTGCCGCGACCGACCGCGCTCGCCACGCCGATCACGCCGCCAGCGGCGGCGACGGCGTCGCGGACGGACGCCAGGCCGAGGCCGGCGTGCTGCGCGGTCCGTTTGGTGGTGAAGCCGGGCTCGAACGCCCGCGACCGGTCGGTCGATGCCATGCCGGCACCGTCATCGCGTACGGTCAGCCGCGCCCAGCTGCCGACCGGCGGCGACGAGCGTGCGCCGGACTCCGACTCGAGCTGGATGCACGTGTCAACGGCGATCAGGATCGAACCGCCGGCGTCCATGGCGTCGCGGCTGTTGCTGATGAGGTTCAGCAGGATGCGCTCGACCTCGTCGCGGGACAGCGTCGCGGTGCGCGCACCCCGTCCGAGCTCGTAGTCCAGGCGCACGTCGTCGCCAACCAGCCCGGGCAGCAGCGGGCGGAGCTGGTCGACAACGTCGGCGAGCTCATAGGCACCGGCGAGCGGATGCGCTGCGGCATGGTCCGGGCGGAGCCCGGCCACCAGCTCACGCGCCCGACGTCCCGCATGGACGATGGCCGTCAGGCGTCGACGGTCGGTGGCACCCTCGACCAGGTGCTCAGCGGTCCCAAGGATCGCGGCGAGCAGGTTGTTCAGGTCATGGGCGGCCTGCGCCAGCCGCCCGTTGTCGTCGCCGCGCGTCGCAGCGATCGTGGGCGCGACCACGGCCGCGTAGCCATGGATCTCGCGCGCGTCCCCGTCGGCGTCACGATCGACGGCACCGCGCAGCCGGACCGTGGCGACCCCGTCGGTGGTGTGGAGTCGGACGACGTGGTCGAGATCGTCGCCGAGCCGCAGGCAGGTGTCGATGACATCGACGACGTCGTCGACGTCATCGTCGACCGCGGCATCGACCAGTGCCTGGGGTCCGCCGTCGAGACACGCCGTCAGGGACAGGTGGGGTGGGGGTGACGTCCGTCGGTCGGTCCGCACCGCGGTGGGAGCGCTCCAGCGCCAGTCGATGACCCCGGCTGCGTCACACGCGAGCGCGTGGTGACGACGGAGCCGCTCGAGCTCGCGGGCGGTCTCGGTGGTGCGCTGCCGTTCGGCGGCGATCAGGTCGTCGATGCTCTCCCGTTGCAGCGCCATGCTGAGCAGGTCGCCGACCACGGCCAGGAAACGCACCGTCTCGGGGGGCAGGGGCTGGTTGTGACCTGCGCACGCGGTGAGCAGACCATCCGCGCCGGCCGTGCCGTGCAGGCCCACCGCGGCACCGCTGGCGACGCCGTGGTCGCGCAGCGCGTCCGGCAGGTCCGCGACGGTGCCGGAGGGACCGCCGATGACCACGACGCTGCGTGAACGCAGCGTGTGGCCTGCGAGTCCTGTCGGTCGTGTGTCGAGTGTCAGCCTACCGTGTGCGCTCGGGGGAAAGCCCACGCCGTGCGTCAGCACCAGCGACTCGCGTGCCGATCCGCGACGCCACAGACCGACGAGCGGGCACCCGGTGGCGCGTGCGACGGCGGTCACGATCGTTTCGGCGATCTGCCGCAGCTCTCCTCCGGCGGCCACTGTCCGGGCCACCGACGTCAGCGCGACCTGACGGTCCCCGGTGCCGGTCCGGTGCACTGTGCGTTGGTGATCTTCCGCGAACGGCTCGAGCTGCACCAGCAGGATGCGGGGTCGGCGGTCGTCGGCGGCGGTGCCGAGTCGGAGCGCGACATCGACGCGTCGCCCATCGACGCGGCGCAACTGCGTACCGGCGACGGCCGGACGAGGTGGGCTGGGCGCGTCGTGTCCATACCGCTCGACGAGTGTGGCCAGGCGTGACCGCTCCGCTGGACTGAACCGCTGCCACAGCGGTCGACCGACATCGGCGCCGGCGTCGGCGCCGGTCAACCGGCACCACGCCGCGTTGACCTCGGCGACGATGCCAGACGGTGCGACCAGCGCCATGGGACTGGGCAGCGCATCGAACAGCTCCGGCCCGAACGTCCAACCCGTATGCGTGGAGCGCCCCGGGTGCGCACGATCGCCGCGCACCGCCCGATCTACCCGGTCGGACTCCGTGGAACCGTGGGTGACCGCGCGGGCATCTCCCGGTGGTACGTCGCTGGTGGAGGTCGGCACGTCGGCATCACCGCCCTGGCGCTCGTGGTCTGGGCTGCGCCGATGCTACTGGACGACACTACTCAACGCACAAGTTATCTTACTGTAAGCAATATTTGCGGGAAGTCGAGCGCGTTCGATGATCCAGCCAGGTCGCGGTTCACGCGTGGGAACGTTGGCGCGTGTCCTTCCACCCCGCGTGCACCGCACACGTGCTGGAGGGGTTGTACCGCGACAGCACCGTTGCGCAGCCCTCGACGTGGCAACGACGTGCGGCACCGTAGTGCTCCAGGCGGTCACCGGCCAGGACCCGCTGATGCCGTGACTGTCGTAGGTGCGGCTGCGACTTGCCCGCCGCCATGCTCATGATGTAGCCGCCTGCGTGTGGAGTGGCTGGTGGCGCAACAGCGACGGCGACGCGTCGCACACGGGACACCGCACACTGTCGGTGTCGACCGCTCCGCGCTCGGCGTAGAACCACCGATGGCAGCGTTCGCAGAATGCCCACTGCTCGGACATGTCACGCTCCTCGAGTTGTGGTCTCGGGAGGCAACCGGGTCCGGGGCTGCCGGGGCGAATCCGTCGATGGGCGGATTCATAGTGGACCATACAGCACCGGCAAGCCACGTCAAGTGCACGGATTGGGGGCGATCCGCTCGCGGCGACGGTTCGAACCACTTCGACATGGTCACAGCAATGACCATGTCCCGGGGCGACGCTGCAGGACCTGCGGCGTTCGGCTACATCGGGCATCGCAGCGGGCGGACAAGGGTGGAAGGGTGGTTGGAATGCGCTGGGAGTTGTCATTACCGGTGATCCTGAGCATCGTCGCCGGGTACGCGGCGGTCATGGGTGCGATCACCTGGCGCCAGATGCAGCACACCGACGCGGAGGCGTTCGTGGTCGCTGACCGCGATGTCGGTTCGTGGCGTGGCGTGGCGACGATGTCCGCGACGTGGATCTGGGCCGCGTCGCTCTACGCGGCGGCGACCGCGGCCTACACCTACGGCCTGTCCGGGGCGTTCCACTACGCCTTCTGGGGTGGGCTCGCGCTGCTGTTCGTCTGGCGCTATGGACTGCGCCTGCGCCACCTGGTACCGGCCGGGCACACGTTCACCGAGTTCATCCGAGTTCGCCACGGCCGGCTGTCCCAGGGGGTCATCGGCACGGAGAACTACCTCAACTCCCAGTACAGCATGATCCTCAACTTCACGGCCGGCGCGGCGTTGCTGTCGCTGGTCTCGCCCCTGTCGTACGAGATCTCGCTGGTGCTCATCGCCCTGACCGTCCTCGGCTACTCCATGCTCAGCGGCATCAGGGCGTCGATCGCGACCGACGTCGTACAGATGGCGGCCATCGCCCTGATCGCGTTCGTCGTTGTGCCGGTCATCGTCTGGCGCGCCGGCGGCCCTGTCGAGTTGGCGGCCGCGCTGCCGGAGCTCGGCGACGAACGGGCGACCTTCTGGTCGTTGCCGGCGTTCCTCGGCCAGGGTGCGCCGATGATGGCGCTGATCCTCGCCTACGCCTTCGCCAACCCCACGGTGTGGCAGCGGATCTGGGCGCTGCGGGAGCGTGATCTCGGTCGGATCTACGTTCGGTCGGGTCTGGTGTACATGGTCGTCGTGGTCGGTGTGGGGATGCTCGGGCTGATCGCCCTGCTGGTGGGCATCGAACCGGCCGATGGCGACCTCAACACCCTCGTGCCGCTCGTCGCCGGCACGTTCCTGCCGGCATGGCTCGGTGTGGGTTTCGTGCTGCTGGTCATCGCCGCGATCACGTCGACGTCCGACTCCGACCTGTCGGCCCTGTCGGCGATCGCGATGACCGACGTGTGGCGCGGCTATGTCCGCCCGGAAGCGGGCGACGCCGAGCTCAAGCGCGTCGCCCGGGTCGCAATGGTGCTGGTCACGGCCATCGCGGTCGCCGTCGCCCTGCTGCGGCTCGACATCCTGACGCTCATCCTGTTCTACGGCATGATCCGTTCGGCGTCGGTGGTGCCCATCGCCGCGAGCATCGTGTGGGACCGGGTGTCGAACCTAGGGTTCTCAGCCGGCGTCCTCGCTGGCGTCGCGCTGGGCATCGGCGCGCGGTGGTGGACCACACCGAACGATGCGGGCATCGTCGCCGTTGGTCGGGGCGATGTCGCCGGCGTGGCGCTGCTCGTGCTGGCGGTGCTGGGGGCCGGCAGCATGGCCGCCGGCACCGCCTACCCGCTGGTGCGTCTCCGGGCGGCGGCGGCGGTCGGCGGCGCGGTCGCCGCGGCGGTGGCGGCCACGCAGGTGGCGGCCTTCCCCGGACTGCTCGGCTACCCGGTGCTGCTGTCGACGCTGGTCGCCCTCGGCACGGGCATGGTGGTATGCATCGGCGTCAGCGTGGTGAGCGATCGCAGCTTCGACTGGTCGGTCCTCGACCGCACGATCCAGCCGCTCGGCGAATCCGTCACGCCAGCGACCTCGAAGGCGTGAGCGGCGAGCTTCGCGTACAGCGCGAACCATGGCGCGGCAACGAGCTGCTGAGCTACCCGGAGCGTCCGGCCAGCATCGTGCACATCCTCGACGACGTGGTGCGTGCACACGGCGCCACCGAGGGTCTCGTCGATGCGCACGGACGGTGCACGTACGACGAGTTCGCCATGCGGGTGGCCGGCACGGCGGCGGCACTGGCTGACCGCGGTCTGGGCAGGGGAGCGGCGCTGGGCGTCGTGTCGCCCAACAGCGTCGACCTCGCGGTGCTGGTGTTCGCGTGTGCCGCGGCGGGCGTGCTGATGGTCGGGCTGTCCGAACGCGGCGCGCCGCCCCGCTGGGCCCGACTGCTGCGTACCGCCGGTGCGTCAGCCGTCGCCGCGGCGCCGGGGCATCACGCGGCCGCGACCAGCGCCGCGGCGGCTGCCGACCTTGCCGAGCCCGCGGTCATGGACCTCGCCGAGCTGACCCGCGACCGCACCCTGCCGTGGTCGTTCGTCCGGCCGGACGAGGGCGACACGTACGCCGTGGTGGGCACCGCCGGGACGACCGGACCGCCCAAGGCCAGCCGCGTGATCCACCGCTGTTCGGTGCACTCGGCGCTCAGCTACCGATCGGTCCTGGGCCTGACATCGCGAGATCGCACGGCGGTGCTGTTCCCCCTCACCTACATCAGTGCGTTGCACGCGCATGTCCTGCCAATGATGCTGGCCGGGGGGACCAGCGTGCTCACCACAGCATCCCGCGCGCACCGCTTCTGCGATGTGCTCGCCGACGAGCAGATCACCTGGATGTACACGGTGCCCAGCTTCTGGCTGGCGCTGTTGCGCACTGACCGGTTCAGCGGCATCCACCTCCCGCACCTGCGCCTGGCCGCGTTCGGCGGCAGCGCGTTCCCGCCCGACGCGCTCGGCGAGATCCGCCGGCGGTTTCCGGAGGTCGCGCTCCACAACATCTACGGACTGTCGGAGACCCACTCGCCGGCCACGATCCTGCGTGACGACGAGTTCGCCGACCGCCCGACGTCCGTCGGCCGAGCGCTGCCATGCATGGAAGCCCGGGTCGTCGACGCGACCGGTGCGGTTGTGACCACGGGCGACGACGGGCAGTTGCAGTTGCGCGGTTCGCTGGTCACCACCGGCTATCTTGGCGACGCGGGCGCGACCGCCGCAGCATTCGTCGACGATGGCTGGTTCGCGACCGGCGACCAGGCCCGCTTCGACGCGGAAGGCTACGTGTGGCTGCTCGGTCGTCGGCATGATCTGATCATCCGCGGTGGGTTCAACATCGCTCCGGTCGAGGTCGAGCAGGCGCTGCGTCACCACCCCGGCATCGCGGACGCGGCCGTGTTCGGTGTCTCCGACGGGATCGGCGACCGCGCCGTGGCCTGCGCGATCGTGCGCGACGACCCGGCGCTGCGGCCGCGTGCCGTGCGCGCCTGGGTCCGCACGCAGGTCGGCGACTACGCGGTGCCGCGCCACGTGCACTTCGTCGACGACATCCCACTGACCGCCATCGGCAAGATCGACCGCGGCGCGCTGGCCGAGCGACTGCCGGGGTCCCCGCGGCGGCGTCGCCGACATCGTCGCCCGGGTGACACAGCGGACCACGTCGAGGAGCGGGCGCGGTTCGGTCCTCCGAGGTCGGGCACGCTCATGCCACCATGACCCACATGACTGACCCTGCCGCGTCGTCCGATCCCAAACTGCCCGCCGACATCGACGCGGCGGTCGACTTCATCCTCGACCGCTACCGCACGTTCGCTGTCGTCGGGGCGTCGCCACGCTCGTGGCGGCCCAGCCACGGGGTCATGCAGACGCTCATGGCCAACGGCTTCGACGTGGTTCCGGTGAATCCGACGTGTGATGAGGTGCTCGGACGCGCGGCGTATCCAGACCTCGCGTCGATACCCGCTGATCGCGGCATCGAGGTCGTCGACATCTTCCGGCGCTCACAGTTCGCCGGTGGACACGTCGACGAGGCGATCGCCGTGGGTGCCGCAGCCGTGTGGATGCAGCTCGGCGTCATCGATGAGGCCGCGGCGCAACGGGCCCGCGACGCCGGACTGGCCGTCGTGATGGACCGCTGCCCCGCGATCGAGCTGCGTCGCCGTTCGGACTAGACGACTGCAGGTGCGGTGGTCATCTACCGGTCCGGACGGCGCGTGAGACCGGCGACCTCTGCCAGACCGGCCAGGTCCTGGAGGGTGATCGTGCGATAGCCGCTGTGGATGAGCCCGCGTCGTCGCAGCGTGGCGAGCACCCGCGACACCGACTGGCGCCGGACGCCGAGAAGCTGCGCGATCGTCCCGTGCGCCAATCGGACGACCCACGCCCCGCTGGAGTCCTGCTCCCGCTCGTCGAGCAGCAGCATCGCGACCTGCATGGTCAGGTCCTTGGTCAGCAGCGAGACCATGCGCTGCTGCGTCTGCTCGAGTCGCTTCGCCAGCGAGGTCATCCACCGCAGCGACAGCGACGGTGATTGCGTGAGCATGCCGAGCAGCTGGTTGCGGGAGATCTCCAGGATGGTGGTCCGCTGCCCGGTCAATGCGTCGAACGGCATGGGGCGTTCGCAGAACATCGGAATGTCGCCGACGACGCCGCCCTCGCGTATCAGGCCGACGAGCTGCCGCCCGCCGAGCGGGCGGCGGATGGCCAGGTGGACCTCACCGCTGCGCACGACGTACACCGACTCCACCGACGCACCTGCGGCGATCAGCACCGACCCCTGCGGTTCATGGCGCACCCGCACCACACGCTCGAGCTGGTCGATGTCGGACTGCTGCAGCGGGGTGAGATCCGTGCGTGCCATCGCGCGGGCGATCCACAACGCGTGCCGGCGGGCGGCGGCCGGGTCGGTCCGCATCTGCCTGTCGATCCTCGGCATCACATCCGCTCGATCTCGCGACACCCAGGATTGCGCATCTGCGTGTGGGTCCGTGGTGTCGATGGCGTCTTGCACCTCTCCATAGTGCATGTCAGCACTCCTCGCGGCGGTTCGCATGGGTTCAACACCATCTGGTGTATGCTGCTTCCGCGATCGTCACCCAGGTGACGCTCCACCGACGGGCCGTGCGGCGTAGCCGGTCGGTCGCGTGTTTCGCGGCACCAGGCTCCGCGAAGTTTGTGCGGATAGTGCAGGGGCAGCATGCGGCCGTTCCGTCACGTCAGTGTATGGAAGGAGGTCCAACGATGTTGCGTACCGTCATCACGGTGTTGGTAGTTGTGATTCTCATCATTGTGCTGCTGCGGCTGATCTAGACCGGTTCCGGTGCGATCCTCGCGCGAACCGCTGCTCCAGGCTGACACGAACTCCGGAGCCTTCACCCGCGTGGTCGAAGGCTCCGCTCGTATGCGCCAGAGAACCTGACGACGGCCGCACGCCACTGCAGCGGCGTCATGAGATCAGGAGCCTCTCGACGATTGGCATCGCGGGGCCGTCTCGAGCCCGCACCCTTGGCCTGCTCGGGTCTGCTCGTGCGGAAGTAATACATCGTTTAGGGGTGCTATCATCGCTAGATGACGATCGATGTCACTGACGACGACCCTCCGTTCGCCACCGGCCGGTCAGAGTGGGCGGCGGCGGTGGCGTTGTTCCGGAGCCTGGCGGATCCGACGAGGTTGGCGGTGGTGCGCCGGTTGGCTGTGGGGGAGCGGCGGGTGACCGACCTCGTGAGGGAGTTGGGGTTGGCGCAGTCGACGGTGTCGGCGCACCTGGCCTGTCTGCGTGACTGCGGGCTGGTCGACTTCCGCGCGCAGGGCCGCCAGTCGTTCTATTTCCTGGCGCGGCCGGAGCTGTTGGGCTTGCTGGCCTCGGCCGAAGCGGTGCTCGCCGCGACTGGTGAGGCGGTCGCGTTGTGCCCGGTGTACGGCGCGGGACCGGAGACGTCGTGACCGAGCGGTCGCCGACCGACGCCGTCGTGGACATCGACGTCGGTGGCGCCGAGGCGCGGCGGGCGGTGCTGCTGGAGCAGGCGACGATTGCCTACAACGTCGTCGAGGGGGTCATCGCGATCATGGCCGGCTTTGCCGCGGGGTCGGTCGCGTTGGTGGGGTTCGGATTCGACTCGGGGATCGAGGTGGCGGCCGCGGCGGTCGTCCTGTGGCGGCTGCGCGCGGACATCCGCGGTGGTGTCGTCGACGGGGCCCGGCAGCGACGGGCGTTGCGGTTCGTCGCCTTGACGTTCTTCCTGCTGGCCGGCTATGTGGTCGTGGAGGGTGTCCGCGATCTGGTAGCCGGTGCCGTGCCGGACACCTCGCCGGTGGGGATCGCCCTGACGGGCGCGTCGATCGTGGTCATGCCGCTGCTGGCGCGGGCCAAGGACCGTGCCGGCCGAGCTATGGGGTCGCGGCTGGTCGTGGCGGATGCAGCAGAGACGACGTTGTGTGCGTGGCTGTCGGTGTCAACGTTTGCAGGCCTCGTCGCATTCGCCGTGCTCGAATGGACGTGGATCGACGCCGTCGCGGGGTTCGTGATCGCCGGCTTCGCGGTGAACGAGGGTCGGGAGGCCTGGCACGGCGAGCTCGTCTGCGACGACCACGACTGACCCGGCCGAGACCGACGCGCACCGTGCTGGTGTTGGAGGCAGGTCCGGACTTCGCGATCGAGGCGGCCCTGCCGCACGAGCTGAGCGTCGGCGATCCGCTCGCCGACGCCGGTCACGACTCGCGGCTGACGGCCCGGGTGAGCGGCGAGCCGCAGCACTACTACGGTGTGCGATCAAGCGGTGTGCCGGCGTCTGGGTCGATCACCCAGCGTTGCCAGGCTCGGCGTCAGGATCGGGCAGGCTCGGGTACTCGGACGGGTACAGGCCGGCGACGAATGCGTAGGTGATCTCACCGCCGCGAGGGATCGCGCTGAACTCGCGAGTCAGCTCGAACACTTTGTCCCAGAACTGCGCGGCGCGGTCGCGCGGGATCCGGGCGTGGCGCAGGATCGCCCGGAGGGTGTCGGCCTCGTGCGCCGGGCCGGACTGGGCGGCCGCCTCGACCAGCACGTTGCTCATCATGCGCACGTGCTCAGGTCCGACGGCTTCCACGTAGAAGATCCGCGCGGTGCGGCCGTAGAACCGTTCGTCGATGGCGCGCACCCGGCGGGTGCGCACAACGCTGAGCAGGCGCGCGTCGACGAGGACGCCCACGTGGTAGGCGACGGTGCTCGGCGGCCGATCCACCGCGGTGGCGAGCTCGCCGACGCTCGCCGCCCGCTCGAGCACCAGGTCCAGCAGCGTGTTACGTAGTGGGTGGAACAGCGCCTTGAGCTCGTCGGGCTCGGTGATGATCCGCAGGTCCTCGAGCTCGTAGTCCGGCATTGGATGATCATCCATGAGGAGGCCGCGATGGCCGAGGTCCTGTTCTTCCACCACGCGCTCGGCTGCACGGACGGATTCGAGGCGTTGGCACAACGGTTGCGCGACGCCGGGCACACCGTGCACACGCCCGATCTGTTCGACGGCCGCGTGTTCGCCGCGATCGACGAAGGGGTGCGCTACGCCCAGCAGGTCGGGTTCGAGACGGTGCGCGAGCGGGGGGTGCGCGCGTCCGACGACCTCGCCGCAGAGCTGGTGTATGCCGGGATGTCGCTGGGGGTGATGCCCGCGCAGAAGCTCGCCCAGACGCGGGCCGGTGCCCGCGGCGCGGTGTTCCTTGATGCGTGCCTGCCACCATCGGAGTTCAATCAGGGCTGGCCGGCGGATGTCCCGGTACAGGTGCACGGGATGCAAGATGATCCGTTCTTTGCCGGTGAGGGCGACATCGACGCGGCTCGTGCGCTTGTCGCCGAGGCCGACGACGGCGAACTCGTCGTCTACCCCGGCGACGGGCACCTGTACACCGACAGCTCCGGGCCCCTCCTACGACGCCGCGGCGACCGACCTACTCATCGAGCGGCTCGTGGCATTCCTCGCCCGCGTCTGAGCCCGAGCCGGCAACCTACTGCGAACGCCCGGCCGCCCCGTCCGGTAGCCAAGCCCACCATCACTGCTGCTCGCGCTCCACGCGACGGGCCCAGCGGATGGCGGCAGGCCTTTGTGCTCAGCGCCATCTGTCGAGCAGGCGGCCCTTGCCCATCACGTAGATCATGCCGGCGAGCGGATCGACGTCGAGCTCTCTCGCCGTCGTGGCCGCGGGGTGTGTCACAGACGCCGTCGATGCGATGCGGCAGTGACGACCCTGCGGACGGAACGCGGTGAGATGACTCACGTCAGCCGCGTCCGTGTGCCCTTCGACACACGCGCGTAGCGCGGCCGCCAGGGGCGTGACGTGCTGACCCGGCACCCGCCGCAAGTTGACGGTCTCATCTACTGTCGGAGCGCTGTGCTACGGCGAGAGAATGGGCTCTCGGCCGCAAATCCGCTGGTCAGAGGCCTGAAACCTCGTGGAGCCTGTTCCACAAGACACGCGGTGGACCGGCTACGTCGGACGTGGGATCCGGCCAGAAACCTGGTGGGCGATAGAGGATTCTGAACCTCCCATGGCGCCGTGGATGCCGTGCTGAGCCGCGTTTCCGCCGGTCGCGCGCGAGCAAGAGGCGGAACTCATCTGCTGTTGTCCGTCGGTAAGAGAGGTCGAGCGCGTCAGTCGGACAGATCGCCTCAGCACGTCTCGATGCGGTCATGCACCTGGCGTTCGGCGACCGCTTGGACTGCGCAGCGGGCATCGGAACCCACTGACACGGGTACGCGGAATATAACCTGTGGGGGTACATTCTGCATACAGATGCCACTGAAGGAGCGATCCGTGGAGCAGTCACCGGCTCCCAGTATCCCGGCTGGGCTGCTTGCGATGCAGCCGCCGGTGTTCCGGCCACGAGATGTGGGTTTCTGGAGCAATGCGGCGAAGGAGTTGTCGAGGTTAGCGGCAGCGGGTGCTGTCGCTGCGCCCCTGCGCGGATACTACGTGGTGGTGCCGAACGGTCGGGTCGGGGACCGTTCATGGCGGCCGACGATAGAGGGGTTCGCGCTCGCGTTGGCGCAGCGGGTGGCGGATGCTGATCGCGTGGCGCTCATCGGCGTGTCGGCGGCCCGGCTGCACGGTGCCCTGCCGCGTGCGCTGGCGACCGCGGTCGTGGCAGTTGGGGAGCAGCGGCGAGCGCTACAGACGGAGTGGGGCGACGTCGTGTTCGTCGCGCGCGACGTGAGTGTGCTCGACGTGCAGCGGGCTGACACCGATCTGACGACGGGATGGGTCACGACGATCGAGCAGACCCTCCTAGACATCGCTGATCGCCCCATGTTGGGTGGCATCGACCCGCGCGCCGCGTCGGATGTACTCGCGGCATTGGCACCGCGTGCTCAGTGGGACGTCGTGGCTGACCTCGCGAGTCGTCAGCGTCGCAGGGCCGCGTACGCGCGTGCTCGGTGGGTCGCCGACGCGGTGATTGACGCTGATGCGCCGATGCCCGCGGTCCCGTCGCATCGTGACCGGTACGCCGATCCGCTGGGTTTGCGGCCGGTCGCGAAGACGGACGCTGTGCATTTCGGTGTCGCCGTGGAGGAGTGAGCCGTGCTGCATCCCCCGCAGGTCGCCCGCTGGGCGCAGCGGTTCGGTGTCGCGGATGCGCATGTCCGGCTGGACCACC
>JAHWKT010000017.1:33407-34795 GCA_019347695.1 Actinomycetota bacterium
CGCGGCTCGGGGGCTCATGTCTCAGGTGAAGCTGCTGCAGTAGACGACGACCGGTCGGTTCGCGTCGAGCTGAGCGGGCGCGTCGGCGTCCAAGCGCTTCAACGGAATGTTGACCGCCCCGGGGATGTGTTCTCGGTCGTACACCTTAGCGGGCAGGACCTCCACCACCTGGGCACCTTTGTCGCGGAGGCGACCGACCTCGTCGCGATCGATGAACGTGGGCATCCTGATCACCTCTCGATCGGACCTGCGGGTACCCTCGCATGGCGAGCCTCACCGCTGCGCCGCGCAAATAGTCCCCTGACGGGGCCCGATCCTCGCTCAGGTCATGCCGTGTCATGATCATCAGCGGCACTACGGGGTGGTGCTTGGCGCCGAGACGATCGGTCGATACGACGCGAAGTTCCGTGCGAGTGCGTGGCCTAGCGATCTGATCGAGCGGTGCCTGGCCGCCTACGTTTGCTCGCCATCACCTGTCGGAGATCGTGGCGTTCGCGGCCCCCACCACCGACTACGCCACGCCGGTACGTCGCGCCGCCTGGCCCGCCAGGGCACGCACGCCCTGGATGTAGGACTTGACCGTGTGCGGCGACTTGCCGGACGACTTGAGGTGGATCTCCCAGATCGCCAGATCCCGCCCGAGCGGGCCCAGCTCGCTGTACGCGGCGCCCATCCACCAACCTCCGAATCGGGTCAGATGAGCGTACGGCGGCCGCCGAGAGGCCTCGGAACTTATCCACTGTCGGAGCGCTGTGCTACGGCAAGAAAACGGCCCCCGACCGCAAATCCGCTGGTCAGGGGCCTGAAATTGTCTCAAGAAGCTGGTGGGCGATAGAGGATTTGAACCTCTGACCTCTTCCGCGTCAAGGAAGCGCTCTCCCCCTGAGCTAAGCGCCCGGATCGATCAGTGTCTCGCAGCTTCAGCCTCCACCTACCCTGAGCCGATGGCGCCTTCACGGCCCAACCTGGTCATCCTGCTGTTGATCGGGCTGGCTGTGGTCGTGCTGGCGGCGGTCCAGGTTCCCTCCGGCGTCACGCCGCCGACGACCACCACCATCCCACCCCTTCGAACAGTCGCACTCCCCCAGGCCAGCGACCAGATCGCTGCGGACTTCCAGGAGACGTTCGTCACCCTGGCGACGGATGGTGATCCGGCCCTCCTGGTGGTCGAGCCCGGCTCCAGGACCGCCGAAGTCCATCCCCTCCACTGGGACGTCGCCTGGTCCCTGCAGCTGGACGAAGCGGCCTCATGGCTGGCGACGCTTCCCGTGCGCGGCCACCCGGGCCGCCTGGTGATCCGTCCTGTCCGGGGTGGGACCGAAATCGACCGGAGCGGTGTCACCTCCTTTGCCTGGCACTCCACCGATCCGGGACGGCTCGCCTGGGTG
>JAHWKT010000018.1:0-24170 GCA_019347695.1 Actinomycetota bacterium
GGCCCGAATCGTCGCGACCGTGTAGTCATCAGCGGCGGCCAGCGGCGGCCGCACGGGACCGCTGGGCAGCCCTGCAAGCTCGAGCCCTGCCTTCAACGACACGGGGTTCGATTCGACGAACAGCGCCTCGAACAGCGGCAGCAGCGCGAGATGCTCAGCACGAGCGGCGGTCGGGTCGCCGGGGAACACCGTCACCATCCGGGCCAGCCGGTCGGCCACGAAGTGCCCTGCCACGCTCACCACACCGACGGCGCCGATCGCGAGCAGTGGCAGGAAATCGATGTCGTTGCCGGCGTAGATGTCGAAGTCGTCGGGCTTGCGCGCGGCGAGCCAGGCGGCCTTGTCGAGGTTCTTGACCGCATCCTTGACCGCGACGATGTTGTCGACGCCCTCGGCCAACGCCAGCAGCGTCTCGGGTGAGATCTCGGTGGCGGTGCGGCCGGGGATGTTGTACAGCAGGACCGGCACGTCGACCGCCCCGGCGACGCGGGCGAAGTGCGCCTCGAGCCCGCGCGCCTGCGGCCGGTTGTAGTACGGGGTTACCACCATCACACCGTCGACGCCACGGCTGACTGCCTCTGTGGCCAGCTCGACGGTGGACGCCGTGTCGTTCTTTCCGACGCCGGCGACCACGCTGGCGTGCGAACCGACGGCCTCGACGACCGCTGCGAACAGCTCCAGTGTCTCGGCGTGGGACAACGTGGGCGACTCGCCCGTCGTTCCCGCCACGACGAGGCCGTCGTTGCCGAGCTCGACCAGATGGTGGGCGAGCTTCTGTGCGCCGTCGAGATCGAGCGCACCGTCGGCGCGCATCGGGCTCGCCATCGCCGTCAACACGTGTCCGAACGCGGGCATGTCATCACCTGCTGTCGCTGTCCTATGTTGCCTGTCCGGCGAAGCCGGTCCACCGCGTGTTTCGTGGAACCAGGTTTCGCGAAGTTCCTTGTCCGACGAGCGCCGCTCCATCGCGCGACTCGTGGAACCGCGCTCCGCGAATGTCCCGGTCCGCCGAAGCCGGTCCACCATGTGCTTCGGCGAGCCAGCCGCCGCGGCGATCGGTGCAGCATGGCGCCACGCTGTGCGCCGCCACGCCGCAGCTGCAGTCTAGCCGGCGCACCCGCCCGAACCGTGTGACCTTGACAGCCCGACTGTCCTTGGGGGCGGATCGGACCCCACGACCGTGCGAACGGGAGCCCTGGCGATGGGCAGGTCTTCGGAGGTGCGACCCCCGGTCACTCGGGTGTGCTGCCGACCGCCCTCGAGCCCGGCTGGTGCGCTGCGTGGTCGTCGGTCGCCCGCACGCCATCGATCATCATCGCCTCGGCGTCCTCCTGCCGCAGGCCGTAGATCAGCGCGAACATCATCCCGAACACCATGACGAAGATCGGTAGGCCGATGACAGCGATCACCTGCTGCAACGCGGTCAGACCCGCGTCGCCGGCGAGGATGATCAACGCCGCGGCGATGGCGCCCTCCGACACGCCCCAGAACACGCGCTGGCGCACCGGGCCAGGGTCGGCGTGGCCGGTGCACAGCATGTCGACCACCAGCGACGCCGAGTCCGACGAGGTGGCGAAGAAGATCGCGACGATCACGACCGACAGCCCCTGGACGAGGCTGGTCGCTGGGAAGTTCTCGAGGAACCGGTAGATGGCGACCGCCACGTCCTCGTTGACCGCCGCAACGATCGGGCCGCCGTTGCCGCCGATGCCGTCGATCTGCATCGCCTGCCAACCGAAGATCGAGAACCAGATCAGGGTGAACAGCGACGGGGCGAACAGCACGCCCATCACGAACTCCCGGATCGTCCGGCCCCGTGAGATGCGGGCGACGAAGATACCGATGAACGGCGACCAGGTGACCGTCCAGGTCCAGTAGAAGACCGTCCAGTCCGTCTGCCAGCCCCAGCCGTCCTCGCTGCCGCTGTACTGCGCGAGCATGTCGTTCCAGAAGGCCAGGGGGACGAGGTTCGACAGGTACAGCCCTATGGTCTCGATGAGGCCGCGCGCGAGGAACAGCGTCGATCCCGCGAGGAACACGAACGCCATCAGCGCGACGGCCATGCCGATGTTGATGTTCGACAGCCGCTTCACGCCCTTGTCGAGGCCTGCCACGATCGACGACACCGCGACGGCCGTCAGCACCGCGATGATCGTCACCTTGACGGCGGTGCCGTTGGCGACCCCGTACAGCTCCGACAGGCCAGCGTTGATCTGCGACGTGCCCAGGCCGATCGACACGGCGACCCCGAAGAGGGTCCCCAGGATCGCGAAGATGTCGATGGCCCGCCCGATCGGTCCGTGGATCCGCTCCTTGAGGAACGGGTAGAACACCGAGCTGGCCCGGATCGGCAGGTCGTAGCGGTAGATGAAGTAGGCGAAGGCGAGCCCGGGCAGCGCGAAGATCGCCCAGGTGTGGAGACCCAGGTGGTACAGCGCGAAGCTCATGGCGTCGCGGGACGCCTCGACCGAGTAGGGGTCGACCCCCGCGCGGGGCGGGCTGGCGAAGTGCGAGATGGGCTCGGCGACGCCCCAGAACATGAGCACCGTACCGATGCCACCGGCGAACAACATCGTGAACCACGAGACGTTGCTGTAGTCGGGTCTCGCATCGTCGCCCCCGAGGCGGATGCGGCCGTACCGGCTGACGGCGATCCACAGCAGGAAGACCAGCCACGCGGAGACACCGAGGATGAAGAACCATCCGAGGTTCTCGGCGATCCACGTCCGGCCCTGCTCGAACGCGGTCGCGGTGCCCTCCGGGGCGGCCACGAGGATCACGAAGAACAGGACCATCAGGCCCGCGGACCAGAAGAAGATCGCCGGGTTGGTCTCCAATCCCAACCTGCGCGCGAGCGAGTCGAGCATGGCGTGGCCCCTGACCTCATGTCGTGCTCCCATCGGAGGGTGGCCCACCCCACGTCCGACGTCAAGGCCTACGGCGTCGGCGCGACCGCCCGCCGCGGTTCACGTCGGCGGTGCGTCGGCCGCGCCCGCCAGCGCGGCGATCTGCGCGTCCTCGGCGTTGGCGCCCGAGGCGACGACCACGACAGGTCCCGGTGCCGCGAGGCGTCCCGCCAGCAGCGCCGCCACGCCGACCGCACCACCGCCCTCGAGCACGACCCGGTGGTGGTGGAGCACGAAGCGCATGGCGTCCCAGATCTGCTGCTCGGTCACCAACACGACGTCGTCGACGAGCGCCTGGGTGATCGCCAGCGTGTAGCGGTTGTCGGTCCCGATGCCGCCCTGCAGGCTG
Source organism: Actinomycetota bacterium (assembly GCA_019347695.1). Lineage (GTDB taxonomy): Bacteria > Actinomycetota > Nitriliruptoria > Euzebyales > JAHELV01 > JAHELV01. The sequence continues at coordinate 3,256 of JAHWKT010000018.1, forward strand.
TCGGCCAGCGTCGGTTCCTCGTCGAGCTCAACGGGGTGACCCGCGCTCAGGCTGGCGGCCATCACGGCACCGCGCTCCATGCTGACGCCGATCACGCGCGCCCACGGGCATCGCGCCTTGACCGCCACGGCCACGCCCGAGATCAGGCCGCCGCCCGACAGCGGCACGACGACAGTGCCGACGTCCGACCGCTGTTCAGCGATCTCGACGCCGATTGTGCCCTGCCCCGCGATGACCGCGCGGTCGTCGAAGGGGTGGACGAGCGTCATGCCACGGTCCGCAACGAGCGCCTCGGCGGCGGCCAGGCCGTCGGTCTGTGAGTGCCCGCCCACGGCCAGGTCGCAGCCCAGCGCCCGCAGCGCGCGCACCTTGCCCGGTGGCACGTTGTGTGACACGCACACGGTGGCGGGTATCCCCAGGCTCCGCGCTACGTGAGCCACGGCGCGACCGTGGTTGCCGGTCGAGGCGGTGACGACGCCACGCGCGGCGGTGTTGGCGTCGAGTGAGGCGATCTTCGAGGCCGCGCCGCGGACCTTGAAGCTGCCGGTGGGCTGGATGCTCTCGAGCTTGAGCGATACCTGCGTGCCAACCCGCTCGCTCAGCGTCGCGGTCGGGACCGTCGGGGTCACCACGGCGACGTCGGCGACCCGGGCGCGGACCGCTTCGACATCGTCGATCGAAACCGCCAGGTCAGGTCGCAACGCGCGTCCCCGCGCCGGCGTCGACGCAGCGCCGCACCGCGAGGCTGGCGATCGCGGTGTCCTGGGCGCCGGTGCCGGTCAGGTCGCAGATCGTGATGTCGTCGGGACCCGCCCTGCCGGCGGCGTTGCCGTCGATCACCGCCCCGAGCGTCACCGCCCGATCGGCGTCGAAGCCGCGGTCGGCCGCGGCGCGCAGCTCGCCCAGGCGCAGGCTCTGCTCAAGGTGGTCGCACACGAACCGATCGGCCGCGGCGACGGTCCGGGCCGCCAGCTCCTGCTTGTGCTCGGCGTCGGAGCCCACGGCGGTGACGTGGAGGCCGGGGTGCAGCATGTCGACGTCGACCAGCGGGTCGGTTGCAGGGGTCGTGGTGACCAGGATGTCAGCGGCGGCTGCCGCGCTCGCAGGCGACGGGGCCGGTTCGAGGGTGATATCGACGGTGGCCGACAGTTCATCGACCAAAGCTGCGGCACGGTCGGCGCGGCGCGCCCACACCCGCGCGTGCGAGATCGGCCGTACCAGCGCGAGCGCCCGCAGCTGCAGGCGGGCCTGCACGCCGGCGCCGAGCACGCCCACCGACGACGCCTCGGGGCGGGCCAGGTGTGCCGCGGCGACCGCGCCCGCCAACGCCGTCCGCAGATCGGTCAGGTAGCCGTTGTCGAACAGCGCTGCGCGCGGCACACCGGTCTCGGCGTCGAGCAGTACCATCAGGCCCCCGAGGCTGGGCAGACCACGCTTGGGGTTGTCGAAGAATCCCGCCGACACCTTGATGGCGATCCCCGCGTATCCAGGCAGGTACGCCGACTTGACGTCGATCTCGCCGCGGTGCTCGGGGACGTCGATCCGCATGATCGGCGGCATCGACGCCCGGCCCGCGCTGATCAGCGGATAGACCGCCTCCACGGCGGCGAACTCGGTGTCGCCCAGACCGACCGCGTCGCGTAGCTCGGGCTCGACGAGGACGTGCACGTCTGCCATCGGTCACCCCTGCCGCTCACGGCACCCCTGGACGATGGTGGGCGATCAACATACGCTGCACCCGGACGACATGCGACACCTCAACGGGAGGCCGACGGGACGTGAGGCGTGACGGTGGACCGGTCATCCCGACGCAATCACCGCAACCGGTCCCCTCGCCGCTATCACTCCGCATGCGCCCACGGCTGTCAGTGACGGGCCGGTGAGCGTGCCGGTGCGGCTGCCGTTCACCCTCGACGAGTACGGCGAGCGGCTGGCCAAGGTCCGTGACGCCATGGACGCCCGTGGCATCGAGATCCTGGTGGCCACCGATCCGTCGAACATGGCGTGGCTGACCGGCTACGACGGCTGGTCGTTCTACGTCCACCAGGCCGTCATCGTCAGCCTCGACGCCCCGCCGCTGTGGTGGGGGCGGATGATGGACACCCACGGCGCCAAGCGGACCGTCTACCTCGACCACGACCGCATCGTCGGCTACCCCGACGACCACGTGCAGTCGACCGAGCACCACCCCCACCGTCACCTCGCCGCGCTGCTCTCCGACCACGGCTGGGGACACGCCCGCGTCGGGGTCGAGATGGACAACTACTACTACTCGGCCGCCGCGCACGCCAACCTGGTCGACCACCTCCCTGACGCGACGTTCGTCGACGCTACCGCGCTGGTCAACTGGCAGCGCGCCGTCAAGTCCGATCAGGAGCTGACCTACATGCGCCGGGCGGCGCGCATCGTCGAACGGATGCACCAACGCATCCTCGAGCTCATCGCTCCGGGTCTGCCCAAGAACGAGCTGGTCGCCGAGATCCTGCACACGTCGGCGGAGGGCGTCGACGGTCACGGCGGCGACTACCCGGCGATCGTCCCGCTGCTGCCCAGCGGGGCGGACGCGGCGGCCCCGCATCTGACGTGGGACGACCGGCCGTTCGAGCTCGGCGAGGCGACGTTCTTCGAGATCGCCGGCTGCTACCGCCGATACCACGCGCCGCTGTGCCGCACGGTGTTCCTCGGCGACCCGCCCGAGGCGATCGTGCGTGCCGAGGCCGCGGTGGTGGAGGGACTCGAGCGGGGCATCGACGCGGCCCGCGCCGGCAACCGGGCGTGCGACATCGCCAACGCCTTCTATGAGGTGCTGGCACGGGCGGGCATCGACCGTTCCGGTCGTTGCGGCTACCCGATCGGGCTGAGCTACCCACCCGACTGGGGTGAGCGCACGATGAGCATCCGGCCCAGCGATGATGCTCTGCTCGAACCGGGCATGACCTTCCACTTCATGCCAGGGTTGTGGATGGACGACTGGGGGTTCGAGATCACCGAGAGCCTGCTCATCCGCGACGACGGCCCGGCCGAGCCGCTGGCCAACCACCCCCGCAAGCTGTTCGTCAAGCCGTGAGCGACGCGGTCGCGTCCGACGCCGGGCCGGCGCCCACCGAACTGAGGACCGCATGAAGGATCTACGCGCGACGACGCTGGCGATCCTCGACGATCTGGTAGCTCACCCGACCGTCACCTCGGACTCCAACCTCGACCTGATCGACGAGGCGGCCGCACGGTTGGAGAACGCGGGTGCGTCGCTGGTCACCACCTACGACGAGGATGGCGACAAGGCCAACCTGTTCGCCACGATCGGCCCGGAGATCGACGGCGGCGTGGTGCTGTCGGGCCACACCGACGTGGTGCCCGCCGACGACGGCGAGTGGACCAGCGACCCGTTCGCGGTAACGCGCCGAGACGACCGGCTGTACGGGCGTGGGACCGCCGACATGAAGGGCTTCATCGCCTGCACGCTGGCCCTGGCGCCGGTGTTCGCCGCCGCGTCGCTGCGCGTACCGGTGCACATCGCGCTGACCTTCGACGAGGAGGTGGGGTTCCGCGGCGCGCCGGTGCTGCTCGACGAGCTCGGGCGCACCGGACCCGCGCCCAGCGCCGCGATCGTCGGCGAGCCGACCTGCCTGCGGATCGTCGCCGCGCACAAGGGGTGCTACGAGTACACCACGACGGTCACCGGCGTCCAGGGGCACGGCTCGACGCCGGACGCCGCCGTCAACGCCGTCGAGTACGGCGCCCGCTACATCTGCCGGCTGCTGGAGCTGCGGGCCGAACTGGCCGGTCGGGCGCCCTCCGACAGCCCCTTCGAACCGCGGGAGTCGACGATCAGCGTGGGCACCGTCACGGGCGGCACGGCGCGCAACATCGTCGCGGGCAGCTGCTCGCTGCAGTGGGAGCTGCGGCCAGTCCAGCCCGCCGACGCCGACCTGGTCCGCGACGATCTCGCCGCCTTCGAACGCGAGCTCGTCGCCGAGATGCGACGCACCCACCCCGACGCGGACGTGGCGACCGTCGCCGTGTGCGAGGTCGACGGGCTCGAGCTGGTGGAGACGTCCGCGGCGGTCGAGCTCGGCCGCCGGCTGCTTGACGACGCCGAGGAGGACGTCGTCTCGTTCGGCACCGAGGCGGGGCTGTACCAGCAGGCCGGCATCCCGGCGATCGTCTGCGGCCCCGGGAGCATCGACGTCGCCCACAAGCCCGATGAGTTCGTCAGCGTCGAGCAGCTCGACCGCTGCCTCGACATGCTGCACCGGCTGGGCGATCGCCTCACCGAGGTGTGACGGCGCGTGCGTTGCGTGTCAGGCGTCGGTCCGCTGCAGCGCCCGGCGCAGGTCCTCGGCCAGCGCCTCCTCGCCCTCCAGCCCGACCGACAACCGCAGCATCCCCGGTAGGATCCCCGCGTCGATTCGTTGCTGGGGCGTCATGTTGAAGTGCGACGAGTTGAACGGCAGGCTCGCGAGGGTCTCGACGCCGCCGAGGCTGGTCGCCTCGACCGCGACCTCCAGCCGGCGGACGACCTGCAGCGCCCGCTCGTCGCCACCCTCGAGCACCAGCGTCAGCATCGCCCCATGCGGTCCAGGCATCACCCGCTCGACCGCTCCTCCGGCGTCGGGGTGGTCGGACCGTCCAGGGTAGACGACGTGGCTGACCTCCTGCTCCGAGGCCATCAGGTCCGCCAGCGACGCCGCGGTTCGGCACACCTCGGCCAGGCGGACCCCGAATGTGCGCAGGCCGCGCCACACGAGGAACGCCGCGTGCGCGTCCTGGGCGCCGCCGAACGTGATGATGCGGCGCTGGACCTCCTCGTGCAGAGCACGGTCGTCGGTCGTCACCACCCCGGCGACGACGTCGGAGTGGCCTGCGAGGAACTTGGTGGCCGACTCGACCACGACGTCGGCGCCGAGCTCGAGTGGACGGGTGCACATCGGCGTAGCGAACGTGTTGTCGATCACCACCTTCGCGCCAGCCCCGTGAGCGGCCTCGACGACCGCCGGGATGTCCATGACCCGCAGCTGCGGGTTGGACAGGGTCTCGCCGTAGACGACGTCTGGGTCGTGAGTGGCGATGACGTCGCGCCAGGCGTCGACGTCGAACGCGTCGACCCGCACGACGTCGACACCCAGACGCGGCAGGTCGCGTTCGAGCAGATCGTTGGTGTCGCCGTAGACCTGCCTCGCCGCGACCAGCGTGTCACCGCTGCGCAGCAGTGTCACCAGCGTCGTCGCGATCGCCGCCATGCCGCTGGCGGTCACCAACGACTGCGAGGCGCCGTGGAGGTGGGCGACCTCAGCCGCGGCGGCGTCGACCGTCGGGTTGTTGAACCGCGAGTACCAGGTCTCGTGCAGCCCGCCGGTGCCCTGGATGTCCTCATACGCCTGGTCGTCGAGCTCGAACGTGGTGGTCTGGTAGATCGGCGGGATGACCGGATACGTGCGGGACGTGTGCTGCCGGCCGGGACGGTAGCGGTTCGGCTCTGCCATGTGGGGCTCCTTCCGTCGGGGATCAGCTGCGCGACAGTGCGCGACGCGCGTCCGTGCGGCGCTCGGCGTCGAGCCGGCCGAGCTGCGGGTCGGCGTGGTCGACGAAGCGCATCATCTCGGCGATCGCCCGATGCCCGGCGTGCTCGGCGATCAATCGGTGCATCTGCTGGGCGACACGTCGGTACGATGCGTGGCCCTGCGGTGCCGTGCGCAGCTCGAGCAGGTGCATGGCGGCTCTGGCGTTGAGCTGGATGCTGTAGCGCACGCGCCACGCGAACCCCACGGCGTACGGCGCCACGCGCGGCAGCTCCTCGGTCAACGCCTGCCATAGTTGCGCCTGCTGCTCCAGCGTGTCGGCCCAGGTGTCGCGCAGGCCGCACGCGTCGAGCTCAGCGGGAGTGTCGTACCCGTGCCGGCACGACAGCTCCTGCCACTCGATGGTGCACATCCGGTGCCGCTGCAGGTCCCTGAACGCGCCGTAGTCACCACAGATGTCGAAGCGGTAGCGGGCGCGTTCGAGTGCCCGGCCGGGCCGGTGCCGCCGGTTCGTGCGGCCCCCGACGTAGGCGCGCACCAGGGCGACCCGCTCGCCGGCGGTCATCAACGCGACCCGCCGGCGCAGCGCGTGCTCGCTGACGTGGGCGTGGGGGTACAGCATGCCCACCAGCACATCGTCCTCGGCCTCCGAGTCGAAGTCGACGAGCGCCACCTCCGGCTGCGTGGCGTCGGGCGTCATGTCGACGAGCAGCTCGTCGGCAACCCGACGGGTCTCCGCGCGGGTGTCAGCCAGGTACCGGGCCCACCGTCCGCCACGATCCGGACGGTCGACGCGTGCGAGGAACGCGGGGATGACGGTGCGCAGCTCACGCAGCAGGTGTGCACCCAGGTCGCGGGCCTCGGCGAGGTCGTGGGCCTCCAGGCGCAGCAGCAGCTGCTCGTAGGCCTGCCCCGACGCGTACATGCCGACGTTGGAGGTCGTGGCCGCCGGCAGCAGACCACGGAGCAGATCACAGGCCTTGGCGTTGATGCTGGCCTGCCACGCGCGCTCGGACGTGTCGTCGTCCCGCGGATGCTGGCGTGCGAGCCACGTACGGGCGACGGGCAGCGCCGCGGCGTAGGCGTCGAAGACGCCGTCGAGCGTGGCGGCGTAGCTCGCGGCGAGGGGGTGGTCGGCGAGCTCGGCCGGTCGGTGGTAGCGGTAGCGACCGCCGAGCTTGTCGTCGTAGGCCATGTAGCGCGTCGACTGCTCCAGGTACGCCGCCAGTCGGCCCCGCTCGACGATCTTGGTGGCGACGTTGGAGATCTGTTCCAGCGCCACGTGCGCGCCGCCGAGCTGGGCGACAGAGTCGTCGCCGTACTCGACGAACACCCGCTGGTACATCCGCTCCGCCCGCTCGCCGCCGGTCCCGGCCGCCGGCCCGGCGCCCTCGGCGAGATCCTCGCCGAACTCGTCGACCAGCAGGCGCCGCAGCGGCTTCGGCGAACGGGAGTAGCGCGCGAACACCGCGCCCTTGGTGACCTCCGGCAGGTTGCGCAGCACGAAGACGTCGCGGTCGGTGTTGCTCACGAACGGCGCGAGCAGCTCCTGCTCGGCGGCGGTGAGCTGGTGGCGGTCCACGGCTGCTCCCTGGGTCCGGAGTGCGGCGATCACGTCTACGCTATCGCCGACCGGGAGCCAAACCGGTGCAGCACCCGCGGTGCACACCAGCGGTGGGAGCCACATGAGCGACAGCATGTACATCAGGGGGCACACGGGTACCGATCCGATCGAGCCGGTCACCTTCGACAGCGCGGATCTGACGACCCACGGTGTGATCGTGGGCATGACCGGGTCGGGCAAGACGGGCTTTGCGATCACCCTGCTCGAAGAGGTGCTGCTGGCTGGGATCCCCGTGCTCGCGATCGATCCCAAGGGTGACCTGGGCAATCTGGCGCTGCGGCTCCCGGAGCTGTCCGGCGAGCAGTTCGCCCCGTGGGTCGCCGAGGCCGACATCGCCGACGCTGACGGTGATCGCGCGGCGGCGGCAGCTGCCGTCGCGCAGCGCTGGCGCACCGGGTTGGCCGGCTGGAACATCCCACCGGACCGGATCGCCCGATTCGTCGAGGCGGCGGAGGTGACGATCCACACCCCAGGGTCGACCGCGGGCGTGCCGCTGAACGTCGTCGGCTCGCTCGCCGCCCCGGTCCGCGAGCTGGCCGACGACACCGAGGCGGTCCGTCACGAGATCTCCGGCTACGTCACGAGTCTGCGCCGCCGAGCAAGTTGCCGATCCACACCCTGCTCAAGCAGGCGCGTGCCTACGGAGTCGGCACCGTGCTGGCCACCCACAACCCCGTCGATCTGGACTACAAGGCGATGTCGAACGCCGCGACTTGGGTCGTCGGCCAGCTCGCGGACCGAACGCGACAAGGCCCGGATCATCGAAGGCCTGCGATCGGTCCGCGGCGACGTCGACGTCGACGACCTCGACCGCCGCATCTCGGGGCTCGACACGCGCCAGTTCATCCTGCACTGCGCCCATCTGGACGCCCCCGTCGAGCTGACGTCCCGCTGGGCGATGAGCTACCTCGCCGACCACCTGCGCCGCGAGCAGCAGATCACCATCCTGCACAACGCGGCGCTCAAGCTGCACTCGCGCGTCGACGAGCCGCGCGACGCCTTCCTCGCCCGCTGCGAGGCGGCCGCGCAGGAGCTTGCGGATGCCGAGGCCGCCAAGCTGACCGACACGCTCCGGCGGAAGGAACGGCAGCTGTCGGACAAGCTGGCCCGCGCCCGTCAACGGGTCGAGCAGCTCGAGGTCGACGAGTCGAGCCGCAAGCGTGGGGAGCTGCTCGCCGGTGCTGGCCAGCTGCTGTCGGTCGTGTTCGGTGGTCGGCGCTCGACGCGCAGCGTGGTCACCGGCCTGGGTCGGGCGGTCAGCGGCATGGCAAACCGGCGCGGCACGACCGCACGGACCGCACAGCGGCGCGAGGCGGCCGAGGAGACCGCGACCCGCGTGGAGGATGACCTGTCCGAGCTCGAGGAACGGCTCGCCGACGAACTCACGCAGATCGATGCGCGATGGCGCGCCGCCACCGCCGAGATCACCGAGCTCGACGTCGGGCTCGAGCGCGACGACATCGACGTGACACAGGTCGCGCTGGTCTGGGCCCGCCGCGACACCTGACGCGTCTGGGGACCAATCCCAGAGTTAGAGGAGGGCCTCAAGGCCGACCGTCAGGCCGGGTAGGTCGGCGACCGCCTTGACCGCCAGCAGCACTCCCGGCATGAACGAGCGACGGTCGATGGAGTCATGGCGGATCGTCAACGTCTGACCGGCGCCGCCGAAGATCACCGACTGGCTCGCGACGACACCGGGCAGCCGGACGCTGTGGATCGGCACGTCGTCGCAGTCCAGCCCACGCGCCGGATGCCCGGATGGTCCCGGCACGTCGACGCTGGCCGAGCGCCCGGCGGCGACGCGGGCGGCGGTGCGCAGTGCCGTGCCGCTGGGGGCGTCCGCCTTGCCGGCGTGGTGCGCCTCGATGATCTCGGCGGCCGGCAGGTACCTGGCCACCTGTTCGGCAAGCCGCATCATGAGCACCGCCCCGATGGCGAAGTTCGGCACCACCAGGCAGTTGGCGGGCCCCGTCAGCTGCTCGAGGCGGGCGAGCTGGTCGCCAGCGAGACCGGACGCGCCGATCACGGTGTGCACCTGACGACGCAGCAGCCACTCGGCGTTGTCGAACACAGTGTCAGGTGTGGTGAACTCGACGGCCACGTGGGCACGGGCGTCGACGACGGCGTCCAGCGGATTCTGAGACCCGACGCGCGCCACGAGGTCGAGGTCGTCCTCGCCCTCGATCGCGTCGCAGGTGACGACGCCCATCCGCCCGTACGCCCCGACCACCGCGACCCTGACAGCGCTCACGATGTCACCACCGGCCCCAGCATCCGAGCCGTGACACCACCCGGCGACCGACGCATCATGCCGCGAGACGCTCGCTGTAGCCGACGAAGCGGTCCATGTCGTGCTCGTCGAAGGGACCGACGACCGCCAGGGACCAGTCGCCGCCGTACAGGGCCTCGGCCACAGCCGTCACCGCGTCGTGGTCGACCCGGTCGACCGACGCCATGATCTCGTCGAGCGACAGCAGCGGCAGCTCGCACACGGCCGCGCGACCCAGCCGCATCATGCGGCTGCCGGTGTCTTCGAGTCCGAGGATCAGCGACCCGGTCAGTGCCCCCTTGGCGGCGACGAGCTCTGCGTCGGAGATGCCGTCGGCCAGCACCCGTGCAAGCTCACGGCGGATCACCTCGAGCACCTCGTCGACGCGCTCGACGGCGGTGCCCGCGTACACCGCGTGATAGCCCGTCTCGGCCTGTGACGACAGGTAGCTGTACACCGAGTAGGCCATCCCCCGACGCTCGCGCACCTCCTGGAACAGCCGCGACGCCATGCCCCCGCCGACCGCCTGCTCCAGCACCTGCGCGGCGAACCGCCGGTCGTCGTCGCGCGCGAACGCCATGCCACCCAGGCACACGTGTGCCTGCTCGGTCGGTCGCCGGCACAGCCCGACCGGCCGGGCGGGACGGTGCAGCGTGGTCAACTCGCGTTCGGGCGGCGGCCCGGCGGGATCCCAGTGCTCCAGCGCCGCACCGACCAGCTCGGCGACGCCGTGGTGATCGACGTTGCCGGCGACGGCGACGACCAGGTTGGCGGGAACGTAGCGCTCGCGGTAGTACCTGTACACGTCGTCGCGCAGCACGGCCTCGATCGAACCCGAGGTGCCGAGTACCTCACGCCCCAGCGGGTGGCTGCCGTAGAGCGCTTCGCTGAACACGCTGTGCACGAGGTCGTCGGGGGTGTCGCGGTGCATGCGAATCTCTTCGAGCACAACGGCGCGTTCGGCGTCGACGTGCTCCGCCGCGACATCGGCAGCGGTGATCATGTCGGCGAGCACGTCGACCGCGAGCGGCAGGTCACGGTCGAGGCAGCGGGCGTAGAAGCAGGTGTACTCCTTGCTGGTGAACGCGTTCAGGTCGCCACCGACCGCCTCGAGCTCACCGGCGATCTCGGCGGCGGTCCGCCGCGCCGTGCCCTTGAACAACAGGTGCTCCAGGAAGTGGCTCGCACCGGCGACGTCGGGGGACTCGTCGCGCGCGCCGCTGTTGATCCAGAAGCCGACGCTGACCGAGCGCACGTGGGGCATTCGCTCGGTGACCAGTCGCACACCCGACGGCAACACGGTCTGCCGGATGTCCTGCGCCGACGACTGCTGGGTTGACGCGGCGGACATCATGCTCCTTCACTGCGTGCGACGCGCGGTGGCGGTGAGTGTCAGCGCCCACCACCGAACCGACCGTTCAGACGCGACGGCGGCGACGCCGGCGCACGGTCGACGACTCGTCGTCCCCGCCGCGGGTCCGCTCGCGGGTCCGTTGCCCGCCCGCATCACCCGCAGCGTCGCGATCGCCGCCGCGCGTGCGTTCGCGCGCGCCGGTGTCCTGCGGCTCTGGATCGGGCTCCGACGCCTCGGGCGCGTCCGGCGCCGGCGCACTGGCGTCGTCGGTGGTCGACGACGCCTCGTCCTCGGCAGCGGCGTCATCGTCGACGAGATCCAGCGAGAACTTCCGTCCGTCGCGCACCTGGACGACCTCGACCCACAGCTGCTGTCCCACGCTGACCGCCTCGTCGGCGTGCGCCAGGCGCTTGTCGCCGCCGAGCTTGGAGATGTGCAGCAACCCGTCGCTGCCGGGGGTCAGCGAGACGAACGCACCGAAATCGGTGGTCTTGACGACCGTGCCGAAGTAGCGCTCACCCTCGCGCGGGATGACCGGGTTGGCGATAGCGCGCACCCGCTCGAGGGCGAGCTCGGCCTTGCTGGCGTCCGCCGCGTAGATCTTGACCACGCCGCGTCCGCCCACGTCGTCGATGTCGACGTCGGCGCCGCTCTCCTCGGTGATCTCGCGGATGATCTTCCCCTTGGGCCCGATGACCTCGCCGATCTTGTCGCCGGGGATGTACTCGACGAGCACGCGGGGCGCGTGCGGGTTCATCTCCGAGCGCGGCTCGGGGATCTCGTCGGTGATGACGCCGAGGATCTCCATGCGCGCCTCGCGCGCCTGCGCCAGCGCGTCGCCGAGCACGTGCGCCGGGATGCCCGACAACTTGGTGTCGAGCTGCAGCGCCGTCACGAACTCCGGCGTGCCGGCCACCTTGAAATCCATGTCGCCGAACGCGTCCTCGGCGCCCTGAATGTCGGTGAGCGTGACGTAGCTGTCGTCCTCGGAGATCAACCCCATGGCGATGCCGGCGACCGGCGCGTGGATCGGCACGCCCGCGTCCATCAGCGACAGTGTCGACGCGCACACGCTGGCCATCGACGTCGATCCGTTCGAGCTGACGACCTCGCTGACGAGCCGCAGCGCGTAGGCGAAGTCCTCCGCGTCGGGCACGACCGGCAGCAGCGCCCGCTCGGCGAGCGCACCGTGGCCGATCTCGCGACGCTTGGGGCCACGCATGAACCCGGTCTCGCCGGTGGAGAACGGCGGGAAGTTGTAGTGGTGGATGTAGCGCTTCTCGTCGTCGGGCGACAGGTTGTCCAGCCGCTGCGCCTCGCGCAGCATGCCCAGCGTCAGGATGTTGAGCACCTGGGTCTCACCACGACTGAACAGCCCCGAACCGTGCGCACGGGGCAGCACACCGGCCGACGCGGACACCGAACGGATGTCGGTCGCACCGCGACCATCGATACGGACGCCGTCGTGGACGATGCGCTGGCGGATCAGGCGCTTCTCCAACGACCGGAAGGCGTTGCGGCCCTGCTTCTCGAGCTCGTCGTCAGCGACGTCGACATCACCGGCGTCGGCGAACACCGCATCGAGCGCCTGCTCGCGCAGCTCGGTCATCCGGCTGTTGCGGCTGGACTTGTCGAGGTCGCCGTCACCCAGCACGGTCTTCATGTCGTCGGCGACGGCCTTCTCGACCGCGGCGTACACCTTCTCGTCATACGCCGGGAAACGGCGGAACTCGACCTCGGCGCGGTCGGCCTGCTTGGCCAGGCTAATCTGCAGGTCGCACAGCTGCCGCAGGTAGGTCTTGGACTCCTCGATGGCGCCGGCGACGACCTCCTCGGTCGGTGCGGTCGCGCCGGTCTCGATGTGCTCGACGGCGTTGGCCGTGGCCTCGGCCTCGACCATCAGGATGTCGATCTCGTCGGTGTCGTGGTTGAGCCGGCCGGCGACCACGAGGTCGAAGACGGCCTCCTCGTCGATGAAGCTGAAGCTGGGGAACGCGGTCCAGTTGCCGTCGCGCCCCATGGCGAGCCGCACACCGGCGACCGGACCGTCGAATGGGATGCCCGCCAACAGGGTGGCCAGCGACGCGCCGTTGATGGCCAGCACGTCGGGCGGGTTGACCTGGTCGGCCGACAGCGTCGTGATCAGGATCTGCACCTCGTTGCGCAGCCCGTCGGCGAACGTCGGCCGCATCGGGCGGTCAACGAGTCGGCACGTCAGGATCGCCTGCTCGCTGGGGCGCCCCTCACGCTTGAAGAAGCCGCCGGGGATCTTGCCGGCGGCGTACATCCGCTCCTCGTAGTCGACGGTGAGCGGGAAGAAGTCGAGGTGCTCCTTCGGGCGGCTGGATGCGGTGGACGCGACGAGCAGGATGGTCTCGCCGATCGAGGCGACCACCGCGCCGCCTGCCTGACCGGCAAGCTTGCCGGTCTCGAACTTGATCTGCACGTCGCCGATCGTGCCGACGACCTCTGTGGTTCCGAGTTTGCTCATGGGGATACTGGCCTTTCACGTTGGACAAGGCCCCGGCCCTGTGACGACGCCAGTTCCCAGTGGACGGTCCAGCAGCGGCTGCTGAACCTTCCACTGACAACTGCACGGAGCCTGGTTCCGCGCACGCGCGGTCGACCGGCTGCGCCGGGAAGGTACCGGCGCAGCGGCCAGAAACCTGACCGACGCGTCCACGTAGGCATGGGACCAGATGTGGTGCTCGCCGAGCCCGCACGGGTGCGGACACGGCGGGTGCTCATCGCCGGAGTCCGAGTCGCTTGATCAGCGACCGGTAGCGCTCGACGTCGGTCTCCTGGAGGTAGCCCAGCAACCGACGCCGGCGGCCCACCATCTGCAGCAGGCCACGGCGTGAGTGGTGATCCTTCTTGTGGGTCTTGAGATGCTCGGTGAGATGGTTGATGCGTGCCGTCAGCAGGGCGACCTGCACCTCCGGCGAACCGGTGTCGTGCTCGTCGGTCGCGTACGTCTCGATGATCTGCCGCTTGTCGGCGATGACCGCTTTGCTCATGCTCGTCTTCTTCGTTTCCTCGTCGTGTGCTCCAGCACGCTGCGGCGCACCCTGGCGCCGCGCCGAACGCATGATTGTGGTGCGTACGCATGGCGACGACTGTCATGTTGGTGAGGTTGTCACGCGCGGCAGGGACGTCGGCGCACCACAGAGCGACATACTACCAGGTCGTGCCGGGAACAACGGCACCGTTGCGGCCGCGCGGCATGCCCGACGACAGCGGTCAGCGGTCGGCTGCGAGGCGCCCGGTGTCGCCGGGAACGTCAGCGGCGACGGCCAGCACACGGCGAGCGCGGCGCACATCGTCGTGCATCGCCGCGATCAGCGCGTCGACGTCGTCGAAGCGTTGCTGTCCCCGCAGGAAGCGACGCAGATCCACCGCGACGGCAGCACCGTACAGCTCCTCGTCGAAGTCGAGCACGTGGGTCTCGACGCGCGTGCCGACACCGTTGAACGTCGGGTTGGTGCCGATGCTCGTCACCGCGGGCAGCTGGCGGCCGTCGGGGTGCGCCAGCGTTCCGGCGTAGACACCGGCGGCGGGCACGACGACGTCGTCGGCGACGGTGAGGTTGGCGGTCGGGTAACCCAGCTGTCGACCCCGGCGGTCGCCGTCGACGACGGTGCCGTCGAGGACGAACGGGCGGCCCAGCAGCCGCGCGGCCGTGTCGACGTCGCCGTCACCGAGCGCCGAACGGATGCGGGTCGAGCTGATCGGCGCGTCGTCGATGTGCAGCAGGTCCACGCCGTCGACCGAGAAGCCGTCCCGGGCGCCGACCTGCTCGAGCAGGGCGACATCGCCGGCGGCTCGGTGACCGAATCGGAAGTTGTGCCCGACGACCACGTGGCGCGCGTCGAGCGACGACCGCAGCACCTGGGCAATGAAGGTCTCCGGCTCCAACATCCGCAGCCGTTCGTCGAACGGCAGCACCACCACGACATCGGGACCCAGTGCGGCCAGGGTCCGCACCCGACGGTCGGTGGTCATGAGCAGCGCAGGTACCCTCTCAGGACGCACGATCTGCATCGGGTGCCGGTCGAACGTGACGATGACACTGCGCAGTCCGTGGCGCTGTGCGTGGGTCATGGCCCGGCCGACGATCGCCTGGTGGCCGAGATGGACACCATCGAAGAAGCCGATCGACACCGCCGACGCCGCCCGCGTCACGGCGTCGAGCTCGGAGGTCACGGTCCCAGAGGACCGGTCGTCGGGTGGCATCGCAGTCATGCGGGAGCGAGCACGAGCCGGGGTCGGGCCCGACCATCCTGGTCGGACACGACAGCGATCAGCCGCCCGGCGGCATCGACCGCCGCCACCGGGCCGTCGTGCCCGGTCGCGGCGATCGGGCGGCCGTACGACAGCTGGGTCACGGCGGTGTCATCGATCACGACCGTAGGGTAATCCGCCTGGGCCATCGCCGCCGCTGGACGCATTAGGAGCCGCTCGAGGTCGCCGTCGGCGATCGCCGCCTCCAGCGTGGACAGCGGCACGGCCTGTGAGATGCGGGCGCCGCCCGACGCGAGCCGCCGCAGTGCAACGAGGTGACCGCCCACTCCCAGCACCGCGCCCACATCGTCGGCCAGCGTCCGCACATAGGTGCCGGCCGAGCAGCTGACCAGGAAACCCACCTCCGGAAACGCGCCGGCCACGAAGTCCTCGAGCACCAGATCGTGGATCACGACCGGCCGGGGCTCGCGTTCGATGACCTCGCCGCGACGCGCGCGGGCGTGCAACCGCTCGCCGTCGACCTTGACCGCCGACACCATCGGGGGGATCTGCTCGATCGGTCCGACGAACCGCTTGAGCGCCTCGCAGACCGTCTGCTCGTCGATGTGGGATGCGTCGTGCTCCGCAGTGACGTCGCCCTCGGCGTCCAGCGTCGTCGTGGTGCGACCCAGCTGCATGCGGGCCTCGTAGGTCTTGCGGCCCGCCTGCAGGAACGGCACCAGGCGCGTGGTCCTGCCGAGACACACCACGAGCACCCCGGTGGCGCCGGGATCGAGCGTGCCCGTGTGACCCACCTTGTGGCCGTGACGCCGACGTGGCGCGGGAAACGCTGCGCGCAACGCGCGACGGATGCGGTTGGTCACATCGTGTGACGTCATCCCCGGGGGCTTGTCGACGATGACGACGCCATCCGGCGCGGTCGTCGCTGGCACGGTCACGGCGTCCTCCTCGATGTCGCTGGTCACGGAGTGTGCGCCGGCCGCGTCGGCGCACCTGCGCGCACATGGTCGGCGATGGCCGCCGCCACCCTGGCGACGAGCTCCTCGATCGTGTCGTCGGCAACCAGTCCCGCCAGGAACGCGTGGCCGCCGCCACCGAGATCCCGTGCCACGCGACCCACGTCGACGTCACCACGGCTGCGCAGCGACACCTTCCAGGCGCCGTCGGACTGACGCTTCGCGATCATCGCCACGCGCGCGGTCTCGACGCTGCGGAGCACATCGATCAGTCCTTCGGTCTCCTGCCACGCCACGCCGAAGCGCTCCAGGTCCGCCTGAGTGACCATCGTCCACAACAGCGACGCCTGCGGTTCCAGTGTCGCGCGCTCGAGTACCTGGGCGAGCAGCTTGAGGTAGCCGAAGCTGTGCGTGTTCCAGACCTGCCGGCTGATGGCCGCGTGGTCGATGTCGAGACTGATCAGCCGCGCGGCCAGCTCGAGCACCGCCGGCGTCGTGCTGGCGTACTGGAAGCGGCCGGTGTCGGTGACCAGCGCGGTGTACAGGCAGATCGCGGTGTCACGGTCGAGCGTGCCACCCATCCGGGTGATCAGCTCGTCGACGAGCACGGCCGTGGCCGCCAGCGATCCGTCGACCAGCCGGACGTCGCCGAACTCCTGTCCGCTGGCGTGATGATCGATGACGATCAGGGTGTCGGCCGCCTCACCGGACGCACGCAGCGATCCCAACCGCTCGGGCGCGCCAGTGTCGAACGCGACCATCAGGCTCGGACGGGCCGGGAAGCGGTCCGGCACGACCAGGGTGTCGAGCCCCGGCAGGAAGGCGTACTGCGGCGGCACCGCAAGCTCGTCGCCAGCGAAGGCGTCGGGTGTGCCCCAGCTTGCAATTGTGCGCACGCCCCGGCCCTCGAGGAACCGCTGCAACGCCAGCATGGAGCCGATCGCGTCGCCGTCGGGGTCGACGTGGCACGCCAGGGCGACGTCGTCCGCCGCCGTCAGCGCGTCGACCGCCGCCTGCCAGGCGGATTCGCTGATCGTCACCGCTGTCCGCGCGCCTCGTTGATCAGCTCCTCGATCCGCCGCCCCTGTGCCGGCACCGGGTCGGGCACGAACTCGAGCGTGGGCACCTGGCGCAACCGCATCCGGCCCCCCAGCGCGCGACGCAGCAGCGGTGTCGCACTCGCCAACCCCTCCGCCGTCTGCTCCTGCGCCACCTGCTGGTCTGCACCGTCTCCGACGGGATCAGCATCCTCTCCGGAGCGCGGGAGGACGGTGTAGAAGACCGTCGCCTTCGAGAAGTCCGGCGTCGTGCGGACGTCGGTGATCGTGACGAAGCCGATGCGTGGATCCTTCAGCGTCGTGACGAGCTCGGCGATGATCTCCTTGATCCGCTCGGGGACGCGGTTGGCTCGTGGGGAGCTCATGACGTGTGCCTACCGCTGACGCTCGCGTTTCTGCAAGGAGGTCGTTGGTTGCTGCGAAGGACCTTGGAGGGTGGGCGGGTGAGCGGTCCGGAGCAGGAAGCAACGATCGACGCCCTACCGCTGACGCTACATGAGGCACTCATTGGACGACCTTTCGGTTGCGTGGCTGGCAGCGCGCGGTTCAGCGTGGCTGGGGTGCGGTGATCTCGATGTCGAAGACCACCGGCTCGACCCGGTGCTCGCGGAACACGATCTTCTCGACCTGCTGGGCGACCTTGCGCGCGCCGGTCTCGCTGCCGGCGACGATCGCGACGCCCAGCTCGCACCGCTGCCACGAGTCGAGGCCACCGACCTCGGCGACCGACACGTTCAGATCACGCCGCAGGCGGGCGACCAGCTGCTTGGTCACCCCACGCTTCTCCTTCAGCGAGTGGCACGCCGGCAGCCGCAGTCCGACGTTGACCATCACCACGATCACGTTCGACCATCCCCCTGCTGCCTCAGCTGCGGTCGATCTCGCGTTCGGTGTACAGCTCGAACTCGTCGCCGACCTTGATGTCCTGGAACCGGTCGAGACCGATGCCGCACTCGTAGCCGGAGCTGACCTCGGTGACGTCCTCGGTGAACCGTCGCAGTGATGCGACCCGGTCCTCGGCCACGACCACCCCGTCGCGGATGACGCGCAGGTCCGACCCACGCCGGATCTGTCCCTCGGTGACGTAGCACCCGAACACGAAGCCGCGCGGGATCTTGAAGATCTCGCGGACCTCGGCCCGACCGGTGACGACCTCCTCGAACTCGGGTGCGAGCATGCCCGCCACCGCGCGCTCGATGTCCTCGACCGCCTTGTAGATGACCGAGTACTGCCGCAGGTCGATGCCCGACTCGTCGATCGCCTGCCGCGCGTTGGCCTCCGGGCGGACGTTGAACGCGATCACGATCGCCTCGGACGCCTCGGCGAAGTTGACGTCGTCGACGGTCACCGCTCCCACACCCTTGCGGATGATGCGGATCTTGACCTCCGGCAACTCGAGCTTCTCCATCGCGTCGGCGACGGCCTCGACCGATCCGGCGACATCGCCCTTGATGATGAGGTTCAGCGTCTCGAGCTTGCCCTCCGCGATCGCACCCGACAGGTCCTCCAGCGACAGGGTGCGGCGCTCCGCGAGCTCCATGCGGCGCTCGCGTGCCTGGCGGTTCTCGGCGATCTCGCGTGCGGTCCGCTCGTCGTCGACGACCCGGAACTCGTCGCCCGCGGCGGGCACCTCGCTCCAGCCGAGCACCTGCACCGGCCGCGACGGGCCGGCCTCGGTGACCTGGCTGCCGTCGTCGGCGAACATCGCACGGACCTTGCAGTCCGCGATGCCGGCGACGAGGTTGTCACCGACCCGCAGCGTGCCGGTCTGCACGAGCACCGTGGCCACGGCGCCACGGCCGCGGTCGAGGTTGGCCTCGATCACGGCACCCTGCGCCGGCCGGTTCGGGTTGGCCTCGAGATCCGACACGTCCGCCTGCAGCAGCACCATCTCGAGCAGTTCGTCGAGGTTCTGCCGGGCCTTCGCGGACACGTCGACCATCGTGGTCTGCCCGCCGAACTCCTCGGCGATCAGCTCGTACTCGGTGAGCTGCGTGCGCACCCGGTTGGGGTCGGCCGTCTCCTTGTCGATCTTGTTGACCGCCACGATGATCGGCACCTCGGCGGCGCGGATGTGGTCGATCGCCTCGACGGTCTGCGGCTTGACGCCGTCATCGGCGGCGACGACCAGGATCGCGACGTCGGTGACCTGGGCACCGCGCGCCCGCATCTGGGTGAACGCCTCGTGGCCCGGGGTGTCGATGAACGTGATCGCACGCCCGTCGTGGCGCACCTGGTACGCACCGATGTGCTGGGTGATGCCCCCCGCCTCGCCGCTGACGACGTCGGTCTGGCGGATGGCGTCGAGCAGCAGCGTCTTGCCGTGGTCCACGTGGCCCATGACCGTGACCACGGGTGGGCGCGGCTGCAGATCCTCGGGCTTGTCGGTGAGCTCCGGGCCGAACTCGAGGTCCTCGGGCGTGACGAAGTTGACGTCGGCGTTCATCTCCGCCGCGACCAGCTCGATGAGGTCCTGCGACATCGACTGGGTGACGGTGATCATCTCGCCCATGCCGAACAGCACGCGCACGATGTCGGTCGCGTTGACGTTGATCAGCTTGGCGAACTCGCTGACGGTGACGCCGGGAACCACGTCCACTGGGCCTTCGACCACCGCCTGGACGGGCTCGCCCCGTCGGCGACGTGGCTGGACCTGCTCCTCGAACTGGTCCTGGAGCGTCGGCTCCTTCTTGCGCCGGCCCTTCTTGCCCTTCTTGCGCCGACCGGCGGGGCCGCCGGGACCACCGGGAGGTCCAGCGGGACCTCCGGGTCCGCCTCCGGGCCCCGACGGCCGGCCCGGCGTGCGTACGGGCGGGCGGTCCTTCGGCGCCTCTCGGACCGGTGGCGGGATCGCACGCCGACCGGTGCCTTCCTTGGGCAGGTCGTGTTCGACCCGACGCTGCGGCTCGACAGGACGGCCGGTCGCCGCCGGGCTGAGCGGGCGGCGCGGCACCGTCGGCTGCCCCGGCCGGGGCGGTGTCCCCGGCCGGGGCACGCCGGGACGGCCGACGACCTCCTCGTCGGTGCGCTGGGGGGCGCGGGCCGCGGGCGCCTGGGACTGCGTCGGGGCCTGGGGCTGGGGCTCGACCGGCTGGCGCGTCTCGGCCGGCGGAGCGGCACGCACCAGTCCGGCCCGCGCGGCCTCGGCGGCCTTGGCGGCCGGCTGCGGTTGCTGGCTCGTTCCGGTCGTGTCGGCGGCGGGCGGAGCGGTCTGTGCTGCGGCAGCCGTCGGCTCCGTCGGTGCCTGCGCGGCCGGCTGCTCGATCACGGGTGCCGGCGCCTGTTCCGGTGTCTGCGGGGTCGGCGCCTCTGCGGGCGCAGCTGTGCCGCCCACGCTCACACCAGGAGCCTGCTGTGGGCGATGCGGCGTGGTCGGTGGCCGGAACCGGCGAGCGGGGGCCGACTGCTGGTCGGCCTCCTGCGCGCGGCGCAGATGCGGCGGCAGGATGCGGCGGGCCTTCGCGTCGGACGCCGCCTGGCGGACCGCCGCCAGGTCGTACTGCTCGGCCTCCTTGCGGGCGCGCTCCTCCTCGGCTCGCCGCCGGGCCTCCCGCTGCTGGCCGAGGCTCTCACGGAACCGGGTGGCGTCGACGCTCTCGATCGTCGACGAGTGCGAGCGCGCCGTGATGCCGAGCTCGGACAGGCGCCGGATGACCTCCCGGTTGGGAAGCCCGGTCTCCTTGGCGAGCTCGTAGATTCGAACCTTGCTCACGTGCCATCTCCTACAGGCGTCTCGTTGTGCCGTGCCCGTGTCGGCGCAGCGCTCGTCGCCTCGCGCATCGGTTGTATTGTCCGGCGGAGCCGGTCCGCCGCGTGTTTCACGGAACCAGGCTCCGTGTCGGTTGTATTGTCCGGCGGAGCCGGTCCGCCGCGTGTTTCACGGAACCAGGCTC
>JAHWKT010000018.1:24270-34608 GCA_019347695.1 Actinomycetota bacterium
CGTGAAGTTGTTCTGTGCCGGTTCCGCCGCATCGGTCGCGTCGGGTGGCTGTCCAGTCTTGCAGAAGTGCCCCGGAGTCGACGGTGACGCGGTCACGTGTCGTTCGCAGCGCCTGTGCCAGCCGTCTTCCGTCTTCGAGCACCTGGGTCGCGCACTCCGTTCGCCAACACAGATACGCTCCCCGGCCGGGCAGCCGCTGGTCGACGTCGACCACGATCCTGCGCCCCGCGACCGCGAACCGGACGAGCCATCGCTTCTGGAAGCGGCGGCGGCACCCGACGCACATGCGGAGTGGACGATCGGTGGACGGCGATGCGCCCTGACCTCCCATGCTACCCCGTCGACCCCGATTCGACGTCCGGCGGCTCGACGCCGCTGGCAACCGGGTTGCCGTGCTCGTCGATCTCGCCCCGCGCGAGCGCGTCCTCGAACGCCGCCTGCTCCTCGACGAACTGCGTCTCGCTCTTGATGTCGATGCGCCACCCGGTCAGGCGTGCCGCCAACCTGGCGTTCTGACCCTCGCGTCCGATGGCCAGCGACAACTGGTAGTCGGGGACAACGACCACCGCGGTCGGCGGCTGCTCGTCGTCGTACAGGTAGACCTCGGCCACCTTGGCCGGCGACAGCGCGTTGCTGACCAGTGACGCGGACTCGTCGGCCCACGGCACGATGTCGACCTTCTCCCCCGACAGCTCCTCGACGATCGCCAGCACGCGACTGCCGCGCGCGCCGACGCACGAGCCGACGGGATCGACGGTGGCGTCGTTGGACGAGACCGCGATCTTGGTCCGGTGGCCGGCCTCTCGCGCGATCGCACGGATCTGCACCAGGTTGTCGGCGATCTCGGGGACCTCGAGGCGGAACAGCTCCTCGACGAGGTTCGGGTGGCTGCGCGAACACACGATCTGTGGACCCTTCAGCGTGCGCCTGACCTCCGTGACGTAGGCCCGCAGCCGGGTGCCGTGCTCGGCGCGACCGGCGGAGCGCTCCGCCGGGACCTGCTCGGCCACCGGGAGCACCGCTTCGGCGTTGCCGAGATCGAGCACCGTCACGCGGTTGTCGTGGATCTGGACCGTGCCCGTGACCAGGTCGCCTTCGCGCCCCGAGTACTCACCGTAGGTCAGTTCGCGCTCGGCCTCGCGCAGCCGTTGCATCAGCACCTGCTTGGCCGTCTGGGCGACGATGCGACCGAAGTCCGACGGCGAGTCCTCCCACTCGTTGACGACGTGGCCGGCGTCGTCGAGCTCCTGGGCGAAGATGGTGACGTCGCCGCTGTCGCGGTCGATCGTCACGCGGGCGTCCTCGGCCAGCGCGTGGGAGCGCTTGTAGGCGCTGGCCAGCGCACTCTCGAGCGCTTCGACGATGGTCTCGAACCCCAGCCCCTTCTCGCGCTCCATCATTCGCAGCGTGGCGATGTCGACGCGCATCCCTGGTGCTCCTCTCCTCGTCCACAGCCGTCCCGGCTGACAGTGTTCCGCCGGGCTGTTACCAGGGCAGCGCCTGGGCCGCCGTGACGATGTCGTCGTACGCGACGGAGACCACGGTGGCGCCATCGTCGATCTCGACCTCCACCGCGGTCGTGCCGGCGCTTACAACCCAGCCCCGCACCTGCTCCGTCCGATCCCCGCCACCGCGCCGGTTGATGAGGACCGGGCGTCCCTCGACCCGGTCGAAGTCGTCCCGGCTGCCCAGCGGCCAGTCGACCCCCGGCGACGTGACCTCGAGCGTGTAGCGCCCACCGATCGGGTCGGAGGCGTCGAGCTCGCGCGACAGGTCCTGGGAAAGCTGCTGGCACGTGCCGACCGAGATCCCACCCTTGCGGTCGGCGACGACGCGAACGAGCTGCCGTGAGCCCTGCCCCTTCACCTCCACCGCCAGCACATCGACGTCATGGCGTCGCGCCTGGCGCGCCACCAGGTCGCGGACGATCACCGCGGGCGTGTCAGCCATGATCGTCCCTCCTGCGTCGCCCTACAGATGCAAAAAGTGGGCGGCCCGCGCCCACTCGTCTCTGTCGTACCGCCCAGCGTTTGCACGTTGTAGGTGAAGCTCGCGCGGCCCAATCGTCAGACCGTTTCCGTCCCGCCACGCTAGCAGCAGCACTACGTACGAGCAATGGTCCCGGCGCCCGTCGGCTGGGCTCAGGGACGCAGTGCGCTCAACGCGTCACGCCCGGCGAGCACGACCAACAGGTCGCCGGCGCGCAGCACGGTGTCGGGCTGTGGCCGGGTGTTGGTCAGCTTGCCCTGCGCCTGCACCGCGAGCACCGTGACGCCGTGGCGCTCCCGCAGCTCGAGGTCACGCAGGCTGCGGCCGTCGAGCGGGCCGTCGGGCATGACGACGAGCTCTTCGAGCATCAGGTCCTCCTCGGTCCCGTGGGTGAGCACGTCGAGGAAGTCGACGACACCGGGACGGATGACCAGCGCGGCGATCCGCCGGCCGCCGATGGCGGCGGGCGCGATCACACGGTCGGCACCGGCGCGGCGCACCTTCGCCTCGTTCTCATCGCGCTTGATGCGCGCGACGACGAACGCATCGGGGTTGAGACCCTTGGCGGTCAGGGAGATGAGGACGTTGTCGGCGTCGTCGTGCGCGCACGCCACGACGGCGCGGGCGCTGGCGATGTTGGCCTGCACCATCGCCTCCTCCTGGGACGCGTCACCCTCGATGCTCAGCAGATCGAATGCGCGGGCGGCGTCGACCCGTTCACGGTCGAGGTCGACGACGACCAGCGGTGCGTGCTGGTCGGCCAGGTGCAACGCGACATGGCGCCCGACCTGGCCGAAGCCGCAGATCACCGTGTGGTTGTCGAGCCGGGCCAGTTCTCGGTCCATCCGTCGCCTTCCCAACAGATCCTGCAGATGCCCTTCGAGCACGAAGTCCAGCGCGCTGACCACCAGGAACGTGATCGATCCAACGCCGAGCACGATGATCAGCAGCGTGAACAGGCGTGCCGCGCCGACCAGTTCGATCGACTCGCTGTAGCCGACGGCGGCGATCGTGATGATCGTCATGTACAGCGCGTCGAGTACCGAGGCGTCGCCGAGCACCATGTACCCGATGGTGCCGAACACGGTCAGCGCCACGACCAGGCCGGTCGCGAACACCAGCCGGCGCGTGGGTGAGCGTCGCATCGATCGGCTACCTCGCGTCTCGTGGACCGCCCCACCGCGGGTGCGCGGCCGCCCTGCGCGGTCGGCGTGTAGTTGTACCAGTCCACAGGCGGCCGTACGACGTGGTGCCGTGTCAGCCTGCTGCCTGGCGATCCGGACAGGACGTGCGTTGTCCTGTCGGGCCGCGTTGGCAGCCGACACGTACCGCTGGTCAGCGCGCGGACTCCGAGGACGGCGGGCGCCTCCCTACGCTGCCGCAACAGGCCGAAGTCGTGCGGCTGACGCGCCGGAGGCGCGCGTGACACGGACCCGGGCGGCCGGCGATCGGCGACGTCACGGGGAGGCACACCGCATCCGCGGCATTGGACAGCAGACGTTGGTGCGTCAGGAACCCGCTGACGGGGATCCACAGGACAGCGACAAGCGCCATGTGACGGATCGTCGCGCACCGGTGACGCGGCGGTCGTTGTTGACCGGCATCGCGAGCAGCGTCGCGTTGGCGGCGTGCGCCGACATGGGACCGCTCGATGCGTCGCTGCTCGACCCGGCGTCACGCGACGGTGCGACACCGGAGGCGTCGGACGATCCGACGGCGTCGGATGCGCCGGCGGCGCCGGCGGCGCCGGGTAGCGCGGCACCCGGCGCGCCGGTTGAACCGGTGCTGGCAGACGATCAGGTCCTGCACGTGCTGCGACGGGCCACGTTCGACCCGACCAACGCGATGGTCGCCAGCGTCCAGGAGCGGGGGGTCGAGGCGTGACTCGACGAGCAACTCACGCCGGACACGATCGACGACGGCGCGTGCGAGCAGCGCCTCGATCGCTTTCCCATGCTCGACCGGACCGCCCGGCAGATCAACGACACCGATCGCGACCAGGGCGGGCAGCAGCCGGCCGACGAGCGCCTGGTGGAGGCGACGGTGGTGCGCGCGCTGTGCACCGAGCGCCAGCTGTACGAGGTCATGGTCGAGTTCTGGGCCAACCACTTCAGCATCCACACGCCGTCGGGCGACCGGTGGGGTCGACGCACGGTCGCCGACCGCGAGGTCTACCGTCCCAACGCCCTCGGCCGCTTCGCCGATCTGCTGGTCGCCAGCGCGAAGGATTCCGCGATGCTGCGCTACCTCAACAACGAGGACTCGTGCTACCGGGGTGACGAATCAGCGGTGCAGGATAACTACGGGCGTGAGCTGCTCGAGCTCCACACGGTCGGCGTCGACGCCGCTCGGACCGCTGATGGACCCGTGGAACGATGGTTCCCTGGCGATCGCGCACGCCGCCGGGCACACCGACCACCACAACCGCAGCCACTTCGAGGCGATGCGCTCATGGAGACGGCCGGCAGCGGCACCGGCATCCTCGATCGCTACATGCAGCTGCGGACCGAGCGCACGGCGTTCGCGTCGGTCGCGATGGAGGGCAAGCTACCCACCTCGATGGCGGGTCCGGCGGCTGAGCTGGCGTTGGCTCCGGCATCGAGACCTTCCGCCTCCATGGGCTCGATCCCGATGATCTCGCGCGTGTCATCCGCACGATGTACGACGCGCTGGACCTTCCCACGTGGGCACAGGTCGCGTCGACCATGTCGGCGCTGGACACCGCCGCGCTCCTGGCGGATGCCGAGTACTCCCCCGCCAATGGTGCGCAATACCCGGACGGCGGGTTGGCCGCAAGCTGCGTGAGGTCGCGCGGTTGATCAAGAACGACGTCGGGTTGCAGCTCGCGGCGATCGACGCCGGCGGGCTCGACACCCACACCAACGAGCGGGCTGACCTCGACCGGCACCTGACCGAGATCGGCGCGCCGCTCGCGGCGTTCGCACCGACCTCGGCGACAGCCTGGGCAAGGTCGCCCTGATAACCATGAGCGAGTTCGGTCGGCGCATCGAGCAGAACAACAACAACAACAACAACAACAACGGAACCGACCATGGACGCGGCAACTGCATGTTCATGCTCGGCGGCGGCGTCAGGGGCGGGCAGGTCTACACCACCTGGCCGGGCCTCGACAACGACGTCGGCGACCTGTTGTGGGTCGTCGACTACCGCCAGGTCCTCGGCGAGTGGATGACGACCCAGGGTGGGTTGGGCTCGGTCGCCGAGGTCTTCCCCGGATTCGACTACAGCCCCCTCGGCTTCACCGGCTGAACGCCCCCCACGCTGGCGACCAGCTACCAGATGCCGTCGCCGGCTGCCACGCGGACGTCAGTCGCGGGTCGGGTAGAGGTAGTCGAGAGCGAACGACAGCTCCAGGCGGCCCTCGTCGACCATCGCGGCGTGGAACTCGTCGGGGTCGTCGTGGGGCTGGCCGCTGACCGCCTCGTAGGTCTCCAGCAGCCGTCGGCACGTCTCGTCGCCCGGCTCCGACGCCACCGGCGACAGGGCCGCGGTGCCCTCGACGACGACGTAGGTCCAGAAGTCGTCACTCGTCACGTGTAGGCTCACCCGAGGATCGTTGCGCAGGTTCGCGGTCTTGGCGCGGCTGTCGGTCAACGACACCCGCACCTGCCCGTCGATCACCGCGTAGGCGACGTTCGACAGCTGCGGGCGGCCGTCGGATTTGAGCGTGACCAGCACCCCCCAGTGGCGGTCGGCGACGAACTGGCGGGCATCCTCATCCTGCAACGGCGGCATTGCCGTCCTCCTGTCTGCCTGTCTGCTGAGCGTCGGCGCTAGCCGGACACCACCGACTCACCCGATCCCCGCTCGGCCCGGATATCGTCGGCCATCTCGTTGGCGAAGTGCACGAGGGTCTCGACGATGTCGTCCTCGGCGACGGTGAACAACACCTGCCCGTTCTGCAGGATCTGACCCTTGCCCTTGCCGGCGGCGACACCGAGGTCGGCTTCGCGTGCCTCGCCAGGCCCGTTGACCACGCAGCCCATGACCGCGACACGCAGCGGCACATCGATGCCCTCCAGGCCCTCCTGCACGCGTTCGGCGAGGCTGTAGACGTCGACCTCGGCGCGGGCGCAGGAGGGGCACGACACGATGTCGAGCCCGCGCTCACGCAGGTGCAGCGCCTCGAGGATGGCGATGCCGGCTTTGACCTCCTCGACCGGGTCGGCCGACAGCGACACCCGGATCGTGTCGCCGATGCCCTCGGCCAGCAGGGTGCCGATGCCGACCGCGCTCTTGGTGATCCCCGTCTTGGGCGGTCCGGCCTCGGTGACGCCCAGGTGCAGCGGGTAGTCGCACGACTCGGCCAGCAGCCGGTAGGTCTGGATCATCACCCACGGGTCGGAGTGCTTGACCGAGATCTTGATGTCGTGGAACTCGACCTCCTCGAGCAGCCGGGCCTCGGCCAGCGCGGACTCCACCATCGCCTCGGGGGTCACGCCCCCGTGCTTGTCGAGGATGACGGCCTCGAGGCTGCCACCGTTGACGCCGATGCGGATCGGGATTCCCTGCTGTCTTGCGGCGTCGCCGATCACCTTGACCTTCTCGTGCTTGCGGATGTTGCCGGGGTTGATGCGGACGCCCGCGCACCCCGCCTCGATCGCGGCCATCGCGTACTTCCACTGGAAGTGGATGTCGGCGATCACCGGCACCGTCGACTTGGCGGCGATCGCCGCCAGGGCGTCGGCGTCCTCCTGGCGTGGCACCGCGACCCGGACGATGTCGACGCCCGCAGCGTTGAGCGCGGCGATCTGCTGGAGCGTGGCGTTGACGTCGTGCGTGGGGGTCGTCGTCATCGACTGCACACTGATCGGCGTGCCGCCGCCGACCGCGACGTCGCCGACGTGCACGGTGCGGCACGCCCGACGCACGGGTGGGGTGTGCGCTGCGGGTTGCGGCGCCGCCTGGGTGAGGATCGGCAGTGACGTGCCCATGGACAACGGGTACCTCGCTGATGGTGGCGTGGCTGTCGCCGACCACCCTATCCCCGCACCGGCGGCCCGACGCCACGCGCCGTCCCTACTGGATGAGCTCCGAGATGGGGTTGACGATGTCGACGTAGATCGCGGTCAGCGCGAACAGGCCGAACAGCAGCAGCACGGCCAACGTCAGCGGCATGAGCGCGCGTGGATCGACCTGCCAGTCGCTGTCCGTGCCCTGACGCCGGCGGACCGCGTTGACCGCCGACTCCACCGACAGCACGGCGAGGTGCCCACCGTCGAACGGGGGCAGTGGCAGCAGGTTGAGGGTCCCGATGACGATCTGCAACTGGGCCAGCAGGAGGATGACCGACGAGAACGCGCCCACCCGCGCCAGCGCGCTCGCCGCCTGCCCCGCCCCGACCAGGCTGACCGGACCATCAGCGGTGCGCGGCGTGTCACTGTCGGCCTGCTGCAGCCACGTCGCGAGGCTCTCCGGCCGGAAGATCTGCGCGATCCCGGCGATCGACCGGGCGGTCTGCGTCTGCAGCGAGTACTCGCCGACCCACAGGCCGGTGAACGCCTCGCCGAGGCTGCGTTCCTCGAACGCGATCTGGTCGGACGCGACGCCGATGAAGCCGACCTGTGTGCCGTCGATCTCCCTGGCGTCCAGCGTCACCGGCACCGTGCGGGTGCTGCCGACCCGCTCGAAGGTCAGCTCGACCTGCTCGCCGGGCCGGGCCGCCACGGCCTCACGCATCGTCTCGAACGTGTCGATCGCGATACCGTCGATGGCGACCACCCGGTCGCCGGGGCGCAGCCCGGCCTCGGCCGCAGGTGAGTCGTCGACGACCTCGCCCACCTCGTTGCTGCGGACCGGCCCGCCCTCGACCAGGCGTGGGAGCTCGAAGAAGGCCATCGCGACGAACAGCAGCACGGCGGCCAGCACGAAATGCGTGAACGACCCGGCGACAAGCACGATCGCACGCTGCCACGCCGGTCTCGAGAAGAACGCTCGCGGTTCGTCGCCCGGGTCGAGGTCCTCGTACCGGTTCATCCCGGCGATCTTGACGAACCCGCCGGCGGGGATCGCCTTCACGCCGTACTCGGTCTCACCGCGGTGCACCGACCACAACGTCGGCCCGAACCCGAAGAAGAACCGCTCGGCCTTCATGCCGAACCAGCGGGCGGTGAAGAAGTGACCGGCCTCGTGGACCATGATCGATCCGACGATCACCCCGATGAACAGAGCAAGCGCCATCACGTCACCTCATGTCGTGCGGCGATGGCGTGGCGTGCGTGCGCACGGGACCGCCGCTCGGCTGCCAACACGTCGTCGATGTCGGCGACCGGCGTGTTGTCGTGCTCCTTCAAGACTGCCTCGACGATGCGCGGGATGTCGACGAACCGCACACGTCGATCGAGAAAGGCGGCCACCGCCTCCTCGTTCGCCGCGTTGTAGGCCGCCGGCGCGGTGCCGGCCGCACGCCCGGCCGCGATGGCGAGATCGACCATGGGAAAGGTCGTGCGGTCCAGCGGTTCGAACCGCAGGTCGTGGGACGCCGTCCAGTCCATCCGTGCGGGTGCGGCCGGCAACCGGTCCGGCCACGTCAACGCCAGCTGGATCGGCAGGCGCATGTCCGGTGGTGACAGCGCGGCAACGACCGCCCCGTCGGAGAACTCGACCATGCCGTGCACGATCGACGTGGGGTGAACGACCACCTCGATCCGGTCGTACGGCACACCGAACAGCAAATGGGTCTCGATGACCTCGAGGCCCTTGTTCGCGAGGCTCGCCGAGTTGATCGTGATCACTGGGCCCATGTCCCAGGTCGGGTGCGCCAGCGCGTCGTCGACCGTCACGCCCGCCAACTCTGTGGTCGTCCGCCCGCGGAACGGACCGCCGCTGGCGGTCACGACCATCCTGTCGACCTCGTCGCCGCGTCCGGCGCGCAGGCACTGCGCCAGCGCGCTGTGCTCGCTGTCGACCGGCACCAGCTGATCGGGTCCCGCCGCTGCGAGCACCAGTGGGCCACCGACGATCAGCGACTCCTTGTTCGCAAGCGCGACCACGCTGCCGGCGGCCAGCGCCGCGAGCGTCGGGCGCAGCCCGACCGAGCCGACGATGCCGTTGAGCACCACGTCCGTCGGTGTTGACGCGAGCTCCACCACGCCGTCGGTGCCGGTGAGCACCTCGACGGCGTCGGGCAGCCGCTCGCGTGCCGCCACCGCCGCAGTCGGGTCGGCGAGCGCGACCCGGCTGACGCCGAACCGGGCGGCCTGCGCACACAGCCGATCGATGTTGCCGCCACCTGCCAGCGCCTCGACGGTGAAGCGTTCCGGATGCGCGGCGATCACGTCCAGCGCCTGCGTTCCGATAGAACCCGTCGAGCCGAGGACGGTGACCCGCCTCACGGCGCGGATCCCCCCGCCGTCAGCGTCAGCGGCAGCACCCGCTCGGCTGCCGGCAGCCGCCGACCACTGGCGACCTGGTAGTTCGCGTACAGCTGCCCGCAGGCCGCGTCGATGTTGGTCCCCCGGTTGTGCCGGATGGTCGCCGTCAGCCCGCCGGCCTCCAGTACCGCGGCGAACCTGCGTTGCGCCGCTACGGACGGCGCGACCCACGCCACCGCCGGCGTGGGGTTCATTGGAATCAGGTTCACGTGTGTCCGCCGCGGTGACAACAGCGTGACGAGCTGGCGCGCGTGCGCGACGTCGGCGTTGACCCCGTCGATGAGCACGTACTCGAACGTCATCCGCCGGCTGGTCGACGCGACGTAGGCGTCGCACGCCGCCAGCAGCTCACCGAGCGGGTGCTGCCGATTGATCGGCACCAGCTGATCGCGGAGCTCGTCGGTGGGCGCGTGCAGGCTGACGGCCAGCGTGATCGGTACCTGCAGCCGCGCCAATCGGTGGATGCCCGGCACCAGACCGATGGTCGACACGGTGACGCCGCGGGCGGACAGACCGAACCCCTCGGGGTCGATCAGCCACCGGATCGCCGCAACCGTCACGTCGAGGTTGGCCAGCGGCTCCCCCATGCCCATGAACACCACGTTGGTGATGTGGTCGGGCACGCCTGGCATGTGACCTACCGCTGCGCCGCCGCGCAGCAGCGCTCGCACCGCGACGATCTGCGCGATCACCTCATCGGTCCGCAGCTGTCGACGCAGCCCCGCCTGGCCGGTCGCGCAGAACGGGCACCCCATTGCGCAGCCCGCCTGCGTCGAGATGCACACCGTCGCGCGGCCCCTCGAGGTCTGTATGTGACCTACCGCTGCGCTACTTGAGGTCTGTATGTGACCTACCGCTGCGCTACTTGAGGTCTGTATGTGACCTACCGCTGCGCTACTTGAGGTCTGTATGTGACCTACCGCTGCGCTACTTGAGGTCTGTATGTGACCTACCG
>JAHWKT010000138.1 GCA_019347695.1 Actinomycetota bacterium
CCGGCCCCGGCGTCGGCGCCCACGAGCGGGACCGGGCGGGCGCGCTGCAGCGGCACCGACACAGCTTCGGCGGTGCCCGGGAACGCGACCGGCACCTGACGTGGCTGACGGAAACGTCGCTCACCATTCCCCGGGCAGCGGGACTCTGGGTCATCGGCGCAGCCGTCCAGCAGGAGCGGTACGACGCCTCCGATGTGGCGGGGTTCGACTACCGCTTCACGACACCGGGGATCTTCGCGCAGGGCACGCTCAACCTGCAGCGATCGCTGTCGCTCACCGCGAGCGCGCGCGTCGATCTGTCACAGCGACCGTCGATCGCCCGCTTCTACCTCGTCGTGTGGGGCCTGTTCTACGCCGAGTACGTGATGGTGCCCGCGGCCGGTCTGCTGGCGTAGCCGCGCGCCACCGCGTAGAAGTGGATGGCGACGGTCGTGTCGAAGTCGGCTGGGTTCCGACGACCGGTACATGACGGTGGATCCGCATCCGGGCGGGTCCGCGCGACCAGGAGGACACCCATGCGGTATCTGTTGCTCATCGCCGAGGAGGAGGGAGTGCGCTCCGGCTGGTCCGACGAGGACCAGCAGGCCGACATGGCCAGGTGGTTCGCCTACACCAACGAGTTGCAGGAAGCGGGCGCGTTCGTGGATGGCGTCGCACTCAACGAGTCGTCGACGGCGACCACGGTGCGCGTCGAGGGCGGTGACACGCTCACGACCGACGGTCCGTTCGCCGAGACCAAGGAGGTCATCAACGGCTACTACCTGATCGACGTGGACGATCTCGACAGCGCGATCAGCTGGGCGGCCCGCATCCCGACGATCGGCGCGGTCGAGGTGCGCCCGGTGCTCGAGTTTGACATGCCCGAGGGCGCGTGATCCTGAACGGCGAAGGTCGTGTGACGTGAGCCAGCGGTCACCGCTCGGCGAGGCGCTGGGTGCGCACCGGCGTCTCGCCGAGACCTTCCGCGAGGAGTACGCACGCGTCCTGTCGGTGCTCGTCGGCGAGCTGCGCGAGTTCGAGCTCGCCGAAGATGCGCTCAGCGATGCGAGGCGGCCGCCGCTGAACGTTGGCCGACCACGGGCATGCCACGCGAGCCCGCCGGCTGGCTGCTCGCCGTGGCGCGGCGACGGGCGATCGACCGGCTGCGGCGTGCCGGCACCGAATGGCGCAAGGCGCCGCTGCTGGTCGTGCCCGAGGCGTCGGAGCCGGCGGCACCCGTGCCGGAGGACATTCCCGACGAGCGCCTCCGGCTGCTGTGCACGGCGTGCCACCCTGCGTTGTCGCGCGAAGCGCAGGTGGCGTTGACGCTGCGGGTCGTCGGCGGATTGACCACCACCGAGATCGCCCGCGCCTTCCTGGTGTCGGAGGCGACGATGGGCCAGCGCATCAGCCGCGCGAAGCGCAAGATCCGTGACGCGGCGATCCCGTACACGGTGCCCGACGCGGATGAGCTGCCGCCGCGGCTGGCGGGGGTGCGCGCCGTCATCTACTTGATCTTCACCGAAGGCCACACCGCGTCGACCGGCGCCCGACTGCAGCGCGTGGAGCTGCAGTACGAAGCCATCCGGCTCGCCACGCTGCTCTACGACCGGCTGCCCACCGATGCGGAGAATGCGGGACTGCTCGCGCTGCTGCTGTTGACGGCGGCACGGTCACCGGCCCGGTGGCGGCGCGGGCGGCCGGTGCCGCTCGCCGAGCAGGACCGCGGGCTGTGGAATGCCGACCACGTCGCCCGCGGACGCGCGCTCGTCGCCGAACAGATGTCGCGGCCCGTCGTGGGTCCCTACCTGGTGCAGGCGGCGATCGCCGCGGTCCACGCCGAGGCGCCGTCGTACGCGGCCACCGACTGGCGGCGCATCGTGGGCCTGTACGACGTGCTGATCGATGCGACCCAGGATCCGGTCGCCCGACTCAACCGTGCCGTCGCACGGATGGAGCAGGGGGACGTTGCCATGGCGCTGTCCGATGTGGAGGCACTCGCCGGGACGCTCGCGGGCTTCTCGCACTTCCACGCCGCACACGGTGAGATCCTTGCACGGCTGGACCGCACGGCCGACGCTGCCATCGCCCTCGACATCGCGATCGAGCTCACCGACAACGAACCGCTGCGACGACAGCTCGTCGGCCGCCGCGCGCAGCTGTGAGGTAGTAAGGTCGCGGTCAGTCAGCCGCCGCGGACGGCGCCGGTGTCGTCGCCAGGCAGGGCCACCCAGTCGCACCTGCCCTCGCACCGCTGGACGCAGCTGTCGGGAACCCGGCATTCGTGGTCAAATGGCAGCAGCTGGCCGCAGCCGCGGCAGCGATAGGTGGTGTCTGGCGTGACCATCAGGGGATCATAGGTGCCCATGATGGACACCGACGAAGGGTGTTGGCGCATGGTCGATGACTCGGCGGCGTTCGCGCTGCTCCAACGGTTTGCCGAGACACTGGTTCGGCGCTACGACCTCGACGAGGTGCTCTCGGACCTCGCCGGGGAGCTCAAGCGGGTGCTCGACGTCGCGGGCGCCGGGGTGATGCTCGCCGACGAGAACAACGATCTGCGGTTCGTGTCGTCGTCCGACGAGGTGCTCACGCGTCTCGAGGACCTGCAGATCGAGTTGGGCGAGGGCCCCTGTCTGCGCGCGTACCGGACCGCCGCGCCGGTCATCGCGACCGACCTCCACGACGACGAGCGGTTCCCGAACTTCGGGCCGCGAGCGGTCGAGTCGGGCATGGTCGCGGTGTTCAGCTACCCCCTGCAGTACGAGGAGCAGGTGTTCGGAGCGCTGAACCTGTACCGCCGCGAGCCCGGTACCCTCGATGAGCAGCAGCAGGACCTCGGCGCGGCCTTCTCGGACATCTCGACGCTGTATCTGATGCACGGCTCGGACGACGAGCGCCGGGAGCAGGTCAACCGGCAGCTGCAGGGCGCGCTCGACTCGCGGGTGATCATCGAGCAGGCCAAGGGGTTCGTCGCCGCGTCGTGCGGCCTGGCGATCTCCGACGCGTTCGAGGTGATCCGCCGGTACGCCCGCGGCAACGGCCGCAAGCTGCGGGAGGTCGCATCCCAGATCGTCCAGGGTCACCTCGAGGTCGACGAGCTCCCGCTGCCGTCGCGTCAGTAGGGGTACCAGTAGTCCTTGGCGTCCGGGCTGAGGTCCCAGTGGACGTGCTTGGTCTCCATGAACGACTCGAGCCCCTCCTCGCCGAGCTCGCGTCCGCCGCCCGTGAGCTTCATGCCGCCGAACGGTCCGGCGTAGTTGTCGGTCAGCGGATCGTTGATCCAGACCGTGCCGACCTTGACCTCCTCGAAGAACCGCTTGACCAGCACCGGGTCGCTCGACCGCAGCGTCGCGCCGAGTCCCATCGGACTGTCGTTGACCCGGGCGATGGCCTCGTCGATCGTGTCGTACGCCATGATCGGGACCACGGGACCGAAGGTCTCCTCACGCATGACGGTCATCTTGTGGTCGACACCGGCCAGGACCGTCGGCGCGTAGAAGTAGCCGCGGTCGAGACCGTCTGGCACCCGGCCGCCGGTGACCAGCGTGGCGCCGCGGTCGACCGCCTCGTCGACGTGGGCGGCGACCCCGTCGCGGAAGCGTGCGGCCGCCATCGGCCCCATGTCGACGTCGCCGGCCGGATCACCCACCCGGACGCTGTCGGCCCGGGCAGCCGCCGCCTCGACGAACTCGTCGTGCATGACGGCTGGGACGTAGACGCGCTCGGCCGACGTGCACACCTGCCCGGCGTTGAACAGCGCCGCGTAGGTGAGCGCCTCGACCGAGTCCGCGACGGCCGCATCGGGCGCGACGACGAACGCGTCCTTGCCGCCGAGCTCGAGGTGGAGGTGCTTCATCATGGGTGCGGCCACCGTCGCGATCCGCTGCCCGGTCGCCACCGACCCCGTCATGGCGATGACGCGCACGCCCGGGTGGCGAACCAGCGCCTCGCCGGCCTCGGGTCCCGTGCCGGTCACCACGTTGACCACGCCCGCCGGCAGGTGATCGAAGCACGAGCGGATCCAGTCGAGGGTGACCAGCGGTGTCAGCTCGCTCGGCTTGATGACGACGGTGTTGCCGGCGGCGAGCGCGGGTGCCAGCTTCCAGGCGAGTAGCAGCAGCGGGAAGTTCCACGGGATGATGGCACCCACGACCCCGTAGGGCTCCTTGAGCACGAAGTTCAGCTGCGTGCGGGGCTCACCGCTGGGGAGCACCCGCCCCCGGTTGTTACGCGCGAGCTCGGCGTAGTAGCGCAGCGTCGTCGCCGACCACTCGACCTCCTCCTCCTGTTCCGGCCGGGCCTTGCCCTGCTCTCGGATCAGCGCGTCGACCAGCGAGGGCGCGGTCGACAGCGTGCGCTGCGCCGCCTCGTGCAGCAGGTCGGCACGCTCGTTGGCGGGCGTCCACCGCCACTGGTCGAACGCGCGCTGTGCGGCGTCGACCGCCCGGTCGACGTCGGCGGGGGCGCCCACTGGTACGCTGCCGATCGGTTCGCCGGTCGCAGGGTTCTCGACCGTGATGCGCGCGTCGCTGGAACCCGGCGCGTCCTGACCGTCGATCCAGTACTCGCGTGACGCATCCGCCATGCGTTCCTCCTTGGTGTGGGCTCGCGCAATTGTCGCACCGATGAAGAGCGCGTCCCAGCTCACCGCCCGCGCAACGCGGCGGCCAGGCGCTCGAAGCCGTCGTCGGGTGCCACACTCGGCCGGTACCCCAGGTCACGACGCGCCGCCGTCAGGTCGAACCAGTGACTCGTTGCCAGCTGCCGCGCGAGGACCCGGGTCATCGGCGGTTCGGTCCGGCGACGCGTCGCGCGCCACAGCGCCTCGCAGAGCACACCCGCGGCATGGGCGACCGGGAACGGGACGCTGCGGCGCTCGGCCGGCAGGCCGGCGGCGCCGAGGACACCGTTGATCAGGGTCGCGATGGGCAACGGGTGGCCCGAGGCGATGAACAGCGCGCCACCACCGACCGCGCGGCGCCCAGCCGCCGACGCCAGCGCTGTCAGTGCGAGCAGGTGCGCGGCGGCCGCGTCGTCGATGTAGGTCGCGTCGACGACCGCGTGACCGTGATCGACCAGCCGTAGGCGGCCGGCTCGTGCCCGCGCGATGATCCGTCCGGTCAGCTGCTCGTCGCCGGGGCCCCACACCAGGTGGGGGCGCAGCGCGACGGTCGCCAGATCGTCGTCGTTGGCTGCCAGCACGAGTTGCTCCGCGCGTGCCTTGGTGGCGGGGTAGGCGGCCTCGAAGCGGGTCGCGTAGGGCAGCGACTCGTCGGCACCCTCGATCGGCCGGCCGTCGTGCACGACGCTGGGCGTTGACGTGAACACCAGACGGCCGACGTCGCGACGGCGGCACGCGGCGATCACGTTGGCGGTCCCGACGACGTTCGTGGTGATGAACGGCGCGGGATCGACGGTGATGTCGGCCTTGGCGGCAGCATGCACGACCGCGTCGCAGCCGGCAGCGGCCGACTCGACGGCGGCGAGGTCGGCGACGTCGCCGCGGACGGTCTCGACACCCAGTTCACGCAGCCAGCGGTGATCGCCACGCGAGAACGACCGCACGGTGTGGCCCTGCGCCAGCAGCGCGCGGACGATCGCGCCACCCACGACCCCGCCGCCGCCGGTCACCAGGATGCGGTCACGCATTCGCGCGCCACCGTCGTTCGCCATCACGTCGCCGCGCCGCCGAAGGCGCGGCGGCCGACCCACGCCAGCCGTCCGCGGCGCCGGGCGGCCGCCCACCGGGCGAGCTGCTCGTAACCGACCTTGGCGTTGTGGCGCGCATCGACGGGGAAGCGCCGTCGAAGCAGCACCTGGGTGACCCGCGCGCCGTCGTCGTCGGCATCGAGCCTCGCGCGCAGGTCTCGGACGAGCGCGGATCGGCGGCGTCGTCCACCGGGGATCCACGGGCGCAGGCGGTGCCACACGGCATCCTCCGGTTGGACGATCAGCACCGGATCCGCAGTGGTGGCATCGCCCACGCCGACCAGCGCGGCGCGTCGCACGGCCGGATGACCCGTCACCAGCCGTTCGATGGGCAGCGGGTCCATATGACCGGCAGCGGTGTGCACGCGGTGAGCCGTGCGTCCACAGAACCACAACCGCCCGTGCGGGTCGCACCACGCGAGGTCGCCGGTGCGGTGCGCGACGCGACCCTGCCACGTGGTCTTGGCGCGGGCGGTGGCAGCGGGACGGTCCACGTACGCCTCGGTGACCTGCGGCCCGGCGACCACGAGCTCACCGACCTGACCGGTCGCCACGGCGTGTGCGGGCGACAGCCGCGCGATCGGGGAGTCGGTGACCGCGATGATCATCACGTCGGTGTCCGCGACCGGCGTGCCGATGCACACACCGCGCGGTGGCTGGTTGGCGTCGGCGGGAGCGCGCAGCTCTGCGCCGCCGATCGTGCACACCGGCAGCGCCTCGGTCATGCCGTACGGGGTGGCGACCACCGCCTCGGGTGCGAGCAGCGAAGCCATGGCGGTCGCGACGTCGGCGGGCACCGGCGCGCCCGCCGACAGCACGAGCCGCACGGTCGGCAGCCCGCAGTCGTGCGCCCGGCCGTACCGCGCCAGCACCGACAGCAACGCGGGGGACGCGAACAGCACGTCGGCGCCGCTGCGCTGTACCAACGCGAACAGCGCCCGTGGGTCCGCCGCGGCAGGACGGGTGAAGTCCATGCTCGGCAGCACCGTCGTCATACCGATCGCCGGGCCGAACAGCGCGAACGGCGGGAACGTCGCCACGTTCGTCTCGGCCGCGCGCAACCGGAACCGGCTGGTGAGCGCGGCAAGCTGCGCCGCGAAGTGGGGGTGGCGGTACACGACGGCCTTGGGTGGACCGGTGGAGCCCGACGTGAACAGCAGCGCGGCCTCGTCGGCGTCGGCGCGCGGTGTCCACGCCGCATGGCCGTTCGCGATGGCGTGGCGGCCGTCCCGCTCGACGTCGGCGAGTGTGTCCGTGGCACCGCACGCCCTCGCGACCAGGCCGGGCACATCGTCGGTGAGGATGTGGTGCCGTGCCGAGGGCGCCCAGCGCAGCACTCGGCGAGCGACGTGGGCCCGGGTCGAACCGATCAACGCCGCCTGTGCGACAGCCGCCAGCGCCCGAGCGACACGCCGCACGCCGATGCCCGGGTCGACGAGCACCGGGACACCGCCACCGGCCAGCAGGCCGTAGATCGCCACCACGAAGTCCGGTCCCGGCGGCACGAGCACGACGGTGCGGGCGCCGCCGCCGAGCCCGCGCGTCCGCAGCCCAGCGGCCACCGCCGTCACCCGGGTGTGCAGCGCGGCGAACGACAGCTGCTCGTCGCCCGGACCGACCACCGCCGGTCGCGCCGGCGCCGACCGTGCGGTCGCCGCGAGCCCGGCCAGCAGCGGTGGCAGCCCGTCGGTGTCGTGCAGATGGCTCACCCGTTGAGCATGCCACGGGTTCGCGCAAGGAACGCCACGATCAGCGGCACCGTCTCAGGCGCGTCCTCGAGCACCAGGTGTCCGGCGTCGGCGATCACGTGCGTCTCGGTATAGGGCAGACGGCGCCGCCATTCGGTGAGGTAGCGCGGTGTGAGCACCGGGTCACGCAGACCCCACAGGAGCAGCGACGGGCGGTCTGCGAGCTGATGCAGGTTCGCCGCCGTCTCGGTCAGCAGTGCGTGGGTCGGTCCTGACGGGCGGTCCGGGATGTCGCGAACGAAGGCAAGGACGGCCCGCCGGTCGCGCCAGGACCGGTAGGGTGCCAGGTAGCCGCGGCGGATCTCCGGCGGCAGCCGATGGCGACGCACGCCGATGCGTAGCGCGCCGCGGACGAAGGCGTTCGCGCCCTGGACCAGCAACGGGCCGAGGACCGGCATCCTCGCCGGCTGCAGCAACCACGGGAGCGGCTCGTCGTCCAGCCGCGGGAACGCGGCGGTGTTGCACAGGACCAGTCGGCCGACCCGCTCGGGATGCCGGGTCGCCCAGGCCAGTGCGATCGCGCCACCCCAGTCGTGCACGATCAGCGTCGCCGGTGTCTCCACGCCGATCGCCAGCTCGTCGAGCAGCGCCGTGAGGTCATCGACGCGGGCCGCCAGGTCGTAGCCGTACCGTGCCGCGTCGGGGGTGTCCGACCGCCCCATGCCGAGGTGGTCGGGCACGATGACCCGGTGGTCGGGCGACAGCGTCGTGATGAGGTTGCGGTAGTGGTACGCCCACGTCGGATTGCCATGGACGCACACGACCTCGGGCCCGGCGCCGACATCGGTGTAGCGCAGTACGCCCGCTGGCCGCCGGAGCTCGTGCGCGGCCGGCAGTGCGATGGGTGAGGGCGAGCGCAGCGAGCCGGTGGGCGGGGACCCGGGTGTCCTCACCACCGCACGTCGGCCATGGCACAGTTCAGGCCGCTGCCGATCCCCAGCAGCGCGAGGCGGTCGCCGGGCATCAGGCGTCCGGCGTCGGCTTCCTTCGACCAGGTGATCACCAGCCCGGCCGGGCCGATGTTGCCGTACGACTGGTACAGCAGCGGGATGCGGTCGTCGCGCAGCCCGAGGGCAGCCGTCACCGACCGTGTGTGGGCGCGGCTGACCTGGTGGATGAACGCTGCTGCGATGGCGTCGGCACTCCAGCCGAACGTGTCGACGGCGTCGACCCACGTCCGCTTGGCCAGCGCGAGGCCCGCCGTCAGCAGTCCGGTCGCATCGGTGCGCATGTCGTCGGGCTGGCCCTGGCACAGCTCGTGATGCTCGGTCGCCGCGCGCGACACCACCCCGTTGAAAGGGTGTCCGTCGTCGGCCAGCTCACGTCGTGACAGCAGCATGGCGACCGCCCCGGATCCGAGGGTCAGGGTCGCGAACGAGGCGCGGAACAGGTCACGGTCGCAGGTCGGATCAGCGAGCCGGTCGAGCGTCGACTCCACCACGAAGCGCGCGGACTCGCCATCGACGACGATGCCATGGTCGATGTCTCCGCGTTCGATCATCGCCGCCGTCAACGCCATGCCGTTGATGAACCCGAGACACGCGTTGCCCACGTCGAAGTTGAGGGCCTCGGGCTCCAGTCCAAGCTTGTGGTGGACGATGCACGCGGTCGATGGTTCCAGCCAGTCACGGTCGACGCTGGTGTTGATCAGGCAGCCGACGTCGCGCCGGTCGATGCCGGTGTCGGCGAGCAGCTTGCCTCCCGCCATCGCCGCCGCGTCGCTCGGCTTCGTTCCGTTGTCCCAGAACCGGCGTTCGACGATGCCGGCGAGTCCGATGAGGGTGCCGGCGGGCATGCCGAGCCGCACCATGGTGTCGGCGATGCGCGCCTCGAGCTGCTCGCTGGTGACGACGTGCGGGGCGTCGACGTGGGCCAGACCGGCCACGACGACATTGGAGAACTGCTGCGATCGTGCCACACCTGCGCCCTTCGCTGCTCGCTGGGTGGTGGTTCCCACCGACAATCGATGGTATGTGCACGGGGTGTGATCGCGCGCGTCGGCCTGCGCTGACCAGGATGCGTGCGCCGCGCGTCGTCCGCCCTCGCAGCTCGCGCGGCGTGGCGGCGCACACCCACGCGGAGCGGCGGGCGTCGCGAACGGCCCCGCGGTGGGGGGCCGGCTCCGGCGGAGTCGGGATGCCCGGATTTGAACCGGGGATCTCCGGTCCCCCAGACCGGCGCCCTA
>JAHWKT010000139.1 GCA_019347695.1 Actinomycetota bacterium
CGGGTATCGCCACCGCACGAGGGACAGGCGACGTCGACGAACTCCGCGGCGGTGGCCAGCGGTGACTCACTGCTGCGGGTGAAGTCGATCGCGTCGACCTCGGGCAGTCGGACCGGCAGGTCGCCCTCGGGCACCGGGACCTCGCCGCAGGCGTCGCAGTGGATGATCGGGATCGGCGCGCCCCAGTACCGCTGGCGCGAGATCAGCCAGTCGCGCAACCGGTAGTTGACCGCGTGCCGTCCCAGGCCCTTCGCGGCCAGGTCGTCGGTGATCGCCTGCTTGGCGTCGCGCCATGGCACGCCGTCGTAACCGTCGGAGTTGACGATCACCCCGTCGCCCGCCACGGCCTCGGTCATCGTCGCGGCGTCGGGCAGATCGGTACCCTCGGGGTGCACGACCACGCGCACCGGCAAGCCGTGCTGGCGCGCGAAGTCCAGGTCGCGCTGGTCGTGGGCGGGCACCGCCATGATCGCGCCGGTGCCGTACCCCATCAGCACGTAGTCGGCCGCGTACACCGGCAGGCGCTCGCCGTTGACCGGGTTGACCGCGTGGACGCCCAGGAACAGCCCGTCCTTGGCGGTGTCCGCCGACTGGCGGTCCACGTCGGTCCGCGCCTGCACGCGACGGACGAACGCGTCGAACTCGTCGACCACGCCACCCTGGCGTGCCCACGCGCGCGCCGACGGGTGCTCGGGCGCGACCACGAAGAACGTCGCGCCGTACAGCGTGTCGGGCCGCGTGGTGTAGACCACGACGTCCTCGTCACCCACGACGAACGTGAGCTCGGCGCCCTCGCTGCGGCCGATCCAGTTGCGCTGCAGGGTCAGCACCCGTTCAGGCCATGTGTCGACCAGCTGCTCAATGTCCCCCAGCAGCCGGTCGGCGAAGTCGGTGATCTTCAGGAACCACTGGGTCAGCGACTTCTTGGTGACGACCGTGCCGCAGCGGTCGCACCGCCCGTCGATCACCTGTTCGTTGGCGAGCACTGTCTGGTCGTTGGGGCACCAGTTGACATCGGCCTGCTCGCGGTAGGCCCAGCCGGCCTCATACAGCTGCAGGAACAGCCACTGCGTCCACTTGTAGTACTCGGGGTCCGAGGTGTGCAGGCGGCGTGACCAGTCCCACGCGAAGCCCATGCGGCGCATCGTGGCGGCGTGCGTCTCGATGTTGGCGTAGGTCCACGCCTTGGGGTCGGCGCCGCGCTTGATCGCCGCGTTCTCCGCCGGCAGGCCGAAGGAGTCCCATCCGATCGGGTTCATGACCTCGTAGCCCTGCAGACGGCGGTACCGCGCCACCGCATCGGCCAGCGAGAACGCCTCGACGTGGCCCATGTGCAGGTCGCCGGAGGGATAGGGGAACATGTGCAGGGCGTAGAACGGCGGCTTCTCGGACTGCTCGTCGGCGACGAACAGGCCCGCCTCCTCCCAGGCCTTCTCCCACCGGGGTTCGATCTCGTGCGGGTCGTAGGCGCTCACGGTGCGGTTCCTCACAGTCGAGGGATGCTGAGACATGAAAAGACCCTCCGTGCAGGAGGGTCGCCGCGCTGAGGAAAGATGGTCAGCGCGGCTGGGTAAGAAGCAGTGTCGTCGCCATACCGCCAGCATACAACGCAGACCGGCGGCGCGGTACGTTGTCGGCCGATCACGCGGATGCGGCGCAGCGCCGCGGTGGTGGCCAGTGCCCTTCAGCTACGGTGCGCGGCCGTACACCCAGACCGTCGAGCCGTTCGGTGCGATGTCGTTGTCCCAGATGAAGTTCATCGCCGGGATGGTCACGCGGACACAGCCGTGCGACGACGGCGTGGCCGGCACCGACGAGAACCCGTGGATGGCGATGCCGTCGGGATGAAAGTACTTCGGGCACCACAGACGCCCCAGCTCGTTGCGCCGCCACCCGTCGACCTGCCAGTCGATCCGATCGCGGCCGTCCGGCGTCTCGGCCAGCGCCGTGTACCCCGCCGGATGCTGATAGTGCTCATTGGTGCCCGTGCTGGTTTCCCCACACCGTCCGCAACTACGCCACCCAGCCGGCTTCGACCGGTTCGAGATCCTGCCCATCGACCACGACGTCTGGCGCTTCTACCGCCTGTCAACCTCGGCGTAGCGACCGGGCGGCCCGGCCGCGTACCGTACGGGTGCGCGGCCCGCACGCGCACCGGGCCGAAGCGCCGGGTTGACATCGACGAGGTGATGCTCGCGACTCGGTCACAGCTTGCTGGGCTCAGCGCGAGTGACGCGTGACGCCGATCCGGGCGGTGCCGAATCAGCGGAGCACGACGTCCGCCGCTGCCTGCGACGCATGTACCCTTGCCGCATGGCTGGACGTTCGGGGGACCGGCAGGGCCTTGAACGGGACCTCGGTCTCCTGCCCGTCGTGACGATCAGCCTCGGTGCGATGATCGGCAGCGGCATCTTCGTGCTGCCGGGTTTCGCGGCTGGTGCGACCGGCCCGGCGGCTCCGCTCGCGTACCTGCTGGCAGGGCTCATCGTGCTGCCGGCCGCACTGAGCAAGGCCGAGCTGTCGACGGCGATGCCGCAATCGGGCGGCACCTACCTGTTCATCGACCGCGCGATGGGGCCGCTGGTGGGCACGGTGGCGGGGTTCGGCGTGTGGTTCTCACTGGTGTTCAAGGCGGCGTTCGCCCTCGTTGGGCTCGGCGCGTACCTCCAGATCCTGCTCGAGCTGCCGGCACGGCCCGTGGCGATCGTCGCGGCGGGCGCGCTGATCGCACTCAACATCGCGGGCACCAAACAGTCAGGTCAGCTGCAGACGGTGGTGGTGTCCGCAGTGCTGCTGGTCCTTGCGTTCTTCGTCGTCGATGGGCTACGTGCCGTCGAGCTCGCCGCGTTCCGGCCGTTGCTGCCGGCAGGCACCCGCGGGCTGCTCGCCGCCAGCGGGCTGGTGTTCGTGTCGTACGCAGGCGTGACGAAGATCACGTCGGTCGCCGAGGAGATCAGGGATCCGGGGCGGATCATCCCGCTGGGCATCCTGTCGAGCATCGGGCTGATGGCGATGCTGTACACGGTGCTCGTCGGGGTCGTCGTCGGGGTCGTTCCGCTCGAGGAGCTGGCCGACACGCTGACACCGATCGCGCTGGCGGCACAACAGGTCCTCGGACCAGTCGGCGAGCAGGTGATCGCCGCAACCGCCGTGCTCGCGCTGGTCAGCATGGCCAACGCCGGCCTGCTGACGTCGTCACGCTATCCGTTCGCGATGAGCCGGGACGCGCTGCTGCCCTCGTGGCTGGAGCGCATCCACGGGCGCTTCGCCACGCCCGCGGCGGCGATCGGGGTGACAGGCGCGTTCCTCGTGGTGTTGGTCGGATTGGTTCCCGTCATCGATCTCGCGAAGCTCGCGAGTGCGTTCCAGATCCTGGTGTTCAGCCTGGTCAATGTCGCCCTCATCGTCTTCCGCCATGCCGACATGGCCTGGTACCGACCGACGTTCCGGTCACCCGGCTACCCGTGGGTGCAGGCCGGCGGTGTCGTCGGTGGTCTCGTGCTGCTGACCCAGATGGGGACGGTGTCGATCGTCGGGGCGGTGCTCATCGTGGCGGCAGGCGTGACGCTGTACCGCAGCTACGGGCGTGCTCGTACCGTGCGCGAAGGCGTGGCGTTGGATGTGCTGCGACGCCGCAGCGACCGCCGGTTCGTCCGCGTGACGGAGCGCGCGCTCGCGGCACGTACCCACCGTGTGGTGATCCCCGCGTTCGGCGACGTCGATCGCCGGGAGGAGGCCGCGCTGGTGTGGCTCGCCGTCGAGGTCGCCGCCAGTCGACACGGTGAGGTCCATCTGCTCCGCATGCCCGCAGCGGCGGACCCGACGGCCAGGGCCGGCAACGGCGACCCTGACAGCGGCGGTGACCGTCGCAGCGACCTGCATCGCGGCGTGTCGGTCACCGAGCACCGGGTGACCGGCCAGGATCTTGCGCGCGAGGTCGTGGAGC
The DNA here is from genome assembly GCA_019347695.1 of Actinomycetota bacterium. Lineage (GTDB taxonomy): Bacteria > Actinomycetota > Nitriliruptoria > Euzebyales > JAHELV01 > JAHELV01. Next base: position 3,947 of record JAHWKT010000139.1, read on the forward strand.
ATGTCGCCGCCCACGAGGCCGATCTGCTGGTCGTCGCCGTCGGACAGCATGGCGACGGCCGCCTGCGGTTCTTCACCGACGACGTGCAGTCGATGCTGGACACCGTCGCATGCGACACGGTGTTCGTGCGTGCCGGCGAAGGACTGCAGCGCGTCGACGACATCGTCGTGATCGGTGCCGGCGGTCCCTTCGACGAGCTCAAGGTGGTCCTCGCCAACCGGATCGCCATAGGTGCGCGAGCGAGCATCCGGCTCGTGCACATCGTCGACCTGTCCGCGTCCGACACGATAGTGACGGCCGTCGAGCGCTATCACGCGCGGCTCGGCAACCTCACCGCGGTTCCGACGACCAGCGTGGTCGAGCGCAGCGAGGATCGCGTGGACCGCCTCTGCCAGGTTGCCCGCGACAGCGACATCGTCGTCATCGGCGCCACCGAGCGGCAACAGCATGTCGACGCGGACTTCACGGACCTGGTGGACCACATCGCGGCGGTGACCACCACCCCGCTGCTGATCGCGCACGCGCATGCATCGCACCGCCACAGCTACCTCGGGCGGTTCCTCGAGCGCATGCTGTACGGCCCCCGGGTCGGCGGCCGCGGTCTGCGCTGAGTCGAGCCGGGGGCGATCTGTCAGGACCGCCGAATCGATTCGGGTATCGTGCGCCCATGGCCTTCGTGATCAAAACCCTGGTGACCGCACTGGCGGTGTGGGTCGCGGTGCAGCTGGTCTCCGGGCTGGAGTTCACCGGCAGTTTCGTGGCGCTGCTCGCGATCGCGGTGATCCTCGGTGTGGTCAATGCGCTGGCGCGTCCCATCGTGACGTTGTTCAGCCTGCCGCTCGTGCTGCTGACGCTCGGGGTGTTCCTCCTGGTGATCAACGCGCTGATGTTCGCGCTGACGATCTGGATCTCGGGTGCGGTCGACCTCGGTCTGAGCTCCACCGGGTTCGGCGCGACGCTGCTCGGTTCGCTGATCGTCTCCGTGGTGTCGTGGATCGGCGAGGTGGTGCTCGGCGGCGAGTGAGCCGCCGGCGGTCCCCCTGGCGGCGCCCAGCGTGGTCGGTCAGTTGCCGTCGTAAACCTCGCGCACCAGGCGACCACGGTAACGGGCGAACCGCGGCTCCGCGGTCTGCAGGTCGTCGAGGAACTGCTGGGGATCCTCCGGTCCGACCACCAGGTCCCGGTGTGCCTGCGCGCACCGCAGCAGCAGCGCGGTCTCGCCGTGCTCGAGCCCCCGCCGCTCGGGCGGACACGGCACGACCTCGGTGATCTCCTCGATACGGCGCATCCGCTGATACACCAGGATCGGGTGCCGACGCTCCACGACCACCGTGTCGGTGACCTCGAGGTGATGGGTTGACCAGCGCCACCTGAGCAGCGAGGCGACCACGATCGACACCACCACCGGGATGGCGACCGCCAGCTGCAGCCCGGTGGCGTCACGCAACCCGATCACCAGCGAGACCAGGATCGGTGGGATCAGGACGAGCGCGACCGCGCCCCAGTACCGCCGCGCAAAAGTCCGCGGGTGGTTGACGCGGTGGATCCTGCGCATGCCCGCATGATCGCACGCCCTGCCCGAGCCGCCCCGCATGCCGGCGTGGCGACTGGCACCCACATCCGGGTCGTAGCGCCCACACTGACCACCAGGCCGCGGCGGCGTGGCGACTGGCACCCACATCTCGGCCTCAGCGGCCACGGCCCCAGGGGTCAGGGGCTGGCGGCGTCGGTGACCTCGACGCTGTCGACGTTCATGCCGTCGGGTCGCACCGCCAGCGTCAACGTCGCTTCGTCGGTGCGAAGGGTGACCGTGAAGTGGCCCACTGTGCGCATGCCGACCCTGGCGCTGCGCAGCTCGTGGTTCGCCACCGCCCCCAGGGCGGTGTTGATGTCGCGCAGCTGCGCCGTGAGCGCGCGACCTGCCGGTGTGCGCCGGAACAGGCCCGTCAGCACCTTCTCGCCCTCGGCGCGGTACAGCTTGCGGGCGCGCGCGGTCTGCAGCGCGAGCTCGAGTAGCGACTGGAGGTGGACGACCAGGTCGTCGGGCACGCGGCCATCGGCGACGGCGGCCGCCAGCGCCTCGTACCGTTCCCGCCGCTCACCGCGGAGCGCCGGCAGCAGCGCGTCGACCTCGAGACCGACGAGCTCCTGCTCGTCGGTGTCGAGCTCCAGCGAGGGGCTGGCGGTCTCGGTGGTCACCGGTGGTCGGCCTCTCCGAGGATCGCTGCGACCTCGTGCTCGAACCCCCCGGTCTCGATCGGGCAGTGCATACCGCACTCCTTGGGCGCGTCGGACTCCCACCACCAGCGCCCCGCTCGGTCGTCCTCGCCGTCGCAGATCGGACGGGTGCACGGGTCGCACCCGATGCTCGTGTAGCCCTGGGCGTACAGTGGGTGGCGTGGCACGTCGAACTCGTCGAGGTACTCCTCGACCTCCTCCGCCGACCAGTCGGCGAGCGGGTTGATCTTGACGATGCCGCCGTGGTCGTGGTCGAGCTGCACCTTGGCGATCGCCGCGCGCGAGGCCCACTGGTCCCGGCGCAGCCCCGTGAACCAGGCGTCCAGTCCCTCCAGCGCCAGCGTCAGCGGCCGCACCTTGCGGATCTGGCAGCACATCAAGCGGTGCTCGACGCTCTCACGGAACAGATCCGGACCGTTGCGGCGGACCATCGACGCCACCTCGTCGGCATCGGGCGTACGCACCTCGAGCCGGGCCTTCGGGTAGTGGCGGCGGACCTCGTCCATGAACTCGATCGTTTCCCGCGGCAGCCGGCCGGTGTCGACCGTCATGACCCGGACCTCAGGGAACATCTGATAGGCCATGTCGACGATCGCCATGCCGTCGGCCTGCAGCGCCGTCACGATCGCGGCGTGCTCACCGAACGTCTCCAACGCCCACTCGATGACGTCCTCTGGCTCCTGATCGTCCAGGTCGGCGGCGAGCTGGCCGATCTGCAGGTCGTCGAAGACCATGCGTTCCTTGAGCACTGGTGTTCCCCTTCACCTGACCTGACCTAGCCGCCCGCGAGGGCCGGCAGGATCGACAGCTCGTCGCCAGGCTCGAGCGTCGCGTCGAATCCGCCAAGTCCGCGTATCTCGTCCTCACCGATGTACAGGTTCACCGCGGGGTTGATCCGCCCCGGGCCGCTGACAAGATACGCCGTCAGACGCGGATGCAAACGTGCCAACCGGTCCAGGGCCTCACCGACGGTGTGCGCGTCCAGGCCGATCTCGTCCGCACCGTCCGACAGCTCCAGCAACGTGCCGGGCACCCGCACCACGATGCGGTCGGTAGCGGACGCGTCGGCCGGCGTCCCCGTGACGGCCTGACCCGCCGCGATGGCTCGCAGCTGCTCGTCGGACGTCGCGTCGCAGAAGGCGCGGAACGTGAAGCCGGCCCCCGCACCATTCAACTCCGCTCGGCGCTCCTGCCAGCGGTCGAGCAGTCGGACCAGCACGTCGATGATGTCGGTCGTGGGCACCCGGCGCAGCAGCGGGGCGCCGATGGCGGCGTCGCGGCCGAGCCCGCCGCGCAGTGTCACATCGTAGGCCTCGATCCGCGTCCCGGTCAACGGGTCCTTGGTGGTCGTGCCCTGCAGGCCGATGTCACCGATCCAGTGGTGCGCGCAGGCGTGCGGGCACCCGTCGACGAACAGCTTGAGATCCTCGACGCACGCGCCGAACCGCGCTTCGAGCACCTCAAGGATCTCGGCGAGCTTGCCCTTGGTCTCGGCCACCGAGTAGTTGCAGAACTTGTGGCTCGTGCACGCGATCGAGTTGCCGTACACCTTGTTGCGCGTGATCGGCAGGCCGAGACGGTCCATCCCGACGAGGAAGTCGTCGAGCGTGCCCGACGGCACGTTGCCGACGATGAGGTCCTGCTGGCGCGTGAGGCGAATGTCGCCACCGAACGGCTCGACCAGGTCGGCGATCCCGATCATCTGGTCGCCGGTCAACCACCCCATCGGCACCGAGAAGCCGGCGTAGGAACGGTCGGCCTGGCGCTGTTCGTGCACCCCGAGGTGATCGACGCCGTCAGCCGGCTCTGGCGCGGTGTGGTCCTCGAGCCGCCGGCCGAGCCGCTCCTCGACCTTGGCGCGCACCCCCTCGGGCCCATGGTCGTCCATCATGAACTTGATGCGCGCCTTGGCACGGCTGACCCGATACTTCGGGTCGGACTGCCACGCGTCGGTGACCGCCCGCAGCACCTCGATCGTCTCGTCGATCGGCACGAACACCCCGAGATCGCGCGCGAGACGCGGGATGTTCGACAAGCCGCCGCCGACGCTGAGCGTGAACCCCTCGCGACCGTCCTTGACGACCCCGATGAGCGCGACGTCACTGATCTCCGGCGCGTTGCACTGTCCCGGGCAGGCCGCGATCGTGTACTTGTGCTTGCGCGGCAGGTTCGAGTACTCGCGGTTGCCGTAGAAGTAGTCGGCGACCTCGGCGATGACCGGTGTGACGTCGAACGGCTCGTCCTGGGCGATGCCCGCGACGGGGCAGCCAGTTATGTTGCGCACCGTGTCGCCCTCTCCCCCGACGGTGGTGAGCCCCGTCGCCTGGATCTCGGCGATGACCTCCGGCAACTGATCCAGCCGTGCCCAATGCAGCTGGATGCCCTGGCGCGTGGTCAGCTCGCCGTAGTTGCGGCCGTAGCGCTGAGCGATCTGGCCGACACCACGGAGCTGGGCCGGCTGGATCAACCCACCCGACACCTTGATGCGCACCATGAACGTGCCCAGCTTCGGCTTGTCGTGGGTCAGCCCCCACCAGTTGAGGCGGACGATGTCCTCCTCCGGGACCGCCTCGTAGCCCATCGCGATGAGCTGGGGAAGCTCGTCGACGATGTCGAGGGGGAACTTCTCACGCTTGAGCCGCTCGATGGAGTTGCGCTTGTAGACCAGCTCCCAGGTGGGTTCCTCCCGGCGCCGTCGCCGGGTGGGTGGACGCACGGTGCTACCTGCTGCCATGACGGATGGACCGATCCGGTGGAGATACGAACGCTGACCTTGGTAGCCGTGTGGTCGGCCGGCAACCCACCGGGCGCGGTGTCGATACGGTAGAAACCGTTTCTCACCTCTCGGCACCCCTGGTGCATACCGTGCGAACCACATCAGCAGCCGGTGCACCAGCGACCGGCGTGGCGAGGTGGGCATCCTCACGGACCGCTCGTGCGCACTCCACGCACCTCGGCGACGTGCCGAGGTCACACTGGGATGGTGCAGCAGCTCGAGGCGCCGGTCGCCCAGACGACGCCGGTGCACACGCGCATCCGCGGCATCGACATGGCGCGGGCGCTGGCGATCGTCGGCATGGTGATGGTGCACATCGGCCCGCAGCGACTGCCAGGCGGTGGAGTCGTCGGAGCCGCCTACCGCGCGCCGCACGGGCGGGCCGCGATCGGCTTCATCGTGCTGGCCGGCATCGGCGTGTCGCTGCTGGCCGGCGCCCGGACCCGCGGTCGGCGCACGGATGCGACCACACGACTTGTCTGGCGGGCACTGCTGCTGTTCCCCGCCGGCATCGCGCTGCAGACCCTCGAGATCAACGTCGCGGTGATCCTGCAGTACTACGCCGTGTACTTCCTGGTCGCGGCCGCGGCGATGCGCCTGTCCGATCGGGGACTGCTGTGGCTCGCCGCGGCGAGTGCCACGCTCGGGCCGGCGGCG
>JAHWKT010000140.1 GCA_019347695.1 Actinomycetota bacterium
CTCGGAGATCATCCCGGACATGTAGCACTGGCCGGAGTAGGAGATGCACAAGGCGCCGTGCACAAACGTTTCCAGGCCGATGTCCGGCACGGCTGCATGGATTGCGCGGATGTCGTCGAGGGTGTTCTCGCGGGCCAGCACGACGCGCTCGATACCGAGGCGCTTCATCACCCGGGCTCCGCTGACGTCGTGCACCGTCATCTGGGTCGACCCGTGGAGCTCGAGCTGTGGGTATACCCTCTGAATCAGCCTGACCAGCCCCAGGTCCTGCACGATCGCCGCGTCGACCCCCTTTTCGATCGCCTCGCCAAGGAACAACAGCGCGTCGACGAGCTCGGACGGCTTCGTGCGGTAGCGCTCGGGGTCGGCGATGAACGCCGCGATGGTCTGCGGCCGGTACTTCGACAGCACGACGTTGGCGTCCAGCCCGTCGGGCCGCTCGGTCCGGGCTCGCCACAGCAGGGTCGGCACGCCGAGCAGCGCGCACTCCTCCTGAATGCTGCCGCCGTCGGTGATCACCAGCGGCGCGGCCGCCAGCATGTTGACGAAGGATCGGTGTGACACCAGCGGCAGCAGCTGCACGCCGGCGTCCCGTAGGCGGTCACGCAGGCCCATCCGGGTGAGGGCCTCATCGGTGGGGGTGTGCAGCACGAACCGCACCGGCGTGGTGGCGGCGAGCCGCTCGACGGTCGCCACCAGCCGCTCCACCCGCCGGCGGCTGGTGAGGTTCTCCACGCGGTGCATCGACACGATCGCCGGACCGTGGGAGGGCTGCGACAGGTGCAACGACTCGTCCAGCGCCTCGATCACGGTGTTGCCCGGCAGGCGTACCGAACGGTCCTCCAAGCCCAGCGCGCGCAGGTTGTCCATCGCGGTCGCATCCGGTGCGAAGAGCAGCGTCGACAGCCGCATCACCAGCAGGCGAATGGCCTCCTCGGGGAACGGATGTCGCAGGCTGTGCGACCGCAGCCCCGCCTCGAGGTGGGCCACCGCGAGGCCGGCCCGACGCGCCAGCAGCGCGGCCAGCAACGTCGAGGGCGTGTCGCCGTGGACGACGCACACGCCACCACGGTTGCCAAAGATGTCGTGCCGCACGCTGCGGGCCGACCACAACCGTCGGCTGATCCCCGCCGCCCACGACACGGCACCGCCGATGGAGGTCACGTCGTTGACGCCACCGAGGACGACATCGGGTCGGCGCACGCCGAGCTCGGTGCGCATCGACGCGCTCAGCCGGGCGTGCTGGCCGGAGTCGATCAGCCGGTAGTCGATCCCGCGCTGCACGAGCAGCCGCAGCAACGGCGCGGTCTTGATGTACTGGGCCTTGGTACCCAGGAAGATGTGGATCGTGTCCATGACCTGTAACCAGCGGTCCCCTCTGGGCGTGTCGTCTAGGCCTCCACCACCGTGCTGACCTCAAGTAGCGTCAGCGGCAGGTCGTCTGCCTGACCTCAAGTAGCGTCAGCGGTAGGTCGTCTGCCTGACCTCGTCTGTGGCAGCATAACCACGGAGGCGAGTCAAGAAGTGGCACACAGTCACAATTGCCGGGCGCCAACCGCATGGTGACGGGCTTGTGCGGCGTTGCGGGCCCCGTGTGTCGCCTGGCGTTCATGCACACAGCGCACAGCACTCGAGGCGGCGATGGCCAGCACGGTGGATACGACAGCCACGGCAGGCGGCCGGCGTGACCTGGCGCCACCCGTCGCCGACCACGCCGACAACCCCGACAACCCCGACCACGCCGACCATGTTCGACGCCGTCACCATGGCGTCGTCGTCGCGGTGGTCGTGGGCGCCATCGTGCGCTTCGGGTGGCTGGCGTACGCGCGACCGGAGCCCGTCAGCGACTTCCGCCACTACCTGCGCCTGGCGATCAGCCTGCTCGACACCGGCATGTTCGGGGTCGGACACCCGTCGGCCTGGCGCCTGCCCGCCTACCCGCTCGTGCTCGCGGCCGGCGCCGCCGTCGATCGCGACCCGCTGGCGCTGAGCGCGCTGACCGCAACCATCTCGGTCGCCCAGGTGGGCTTGACCTACCTGGTGGCCTGGCGCATCTTCCGGCGGCGGTCGTCGGCGATCGTCGCCGCGATGACCGCCGCGATCGCACCCGCCTTCGTGACGTTCGCCCCCGTGCTGGCGTCCGAGCACCTCCTGGCGGTGTTCGTGCTCGCCGCCGTCGGCACCGCGCTGCGCAGCCGACCCAACCGGTGGTGGATCGCCGCGGCGCTGACGGGAGTCCTCACCGGTGCGGCGATCCTCACCCGCGGGGAGGCGTTGGCCTACCTGCCCGTCATCGCGCTGGTGGTCGGGCTGGAGCGCGCCGCGGCACGCCACGGGCGGCGCCGGTCACTGGCCACGGCGGCGACCACGCTCGTCGCGGCCGCGCTCGTCGTCGCCCCGTGGGTCGTGCGCAACGAGCGGGTCGTCGGCCACGGCGCCGGGCTGACCACCACCGGCGGGTTCAACTTCTACCTCGCGCACTCGCCGGGTGGGTACGGGTGGCGCACGCCGCTGCCGTTGCCGCTGCGGATCACCGACGAGCTCACCCGCGACGAGGTGGGGTGGCGCTACGGGCTGCGGTACGCACGCCGACACCCCGCGCACTGGTGGCCGACGGTGCGCCACGGCACCCACGAGCTGCTCGCACCCTCGACGTACGCCGCGAGCTACGCGACGGTGCGCCACGACACCGACCTGGGTCGGGTGGTCGCCCGCGACGACCTGGGGCTGCGCGCGACAGCGATCGACCTCGCCGGCCGCTCGTCGCGCTGGCTGTTGTGGTTGGGTGCGATCGGACTCGCCGCAGTCGGCGTGTGGCGGCGCACCGGCCTGCTCGCCGTCGGCGGCATCGCGGCAGCGAACTGGGTGCTGTACGCCGTGGTCTTCTGGGCGCAGGCGCGCTACCGCTTCGTGGTCGACGCGCTCGCCTGCGTCGCGGTCGGTGCCCTTCCGGCCGCCGCCGCGGCCCTCGTACACCGCGCCCGGTCGGGGGCCGGATCGCCTCGACAGCTCGTACACGCGCTGTTCACGTCGCGGTAACCGGCGACGCCGCCACGGCGGTGGGTCCGCGTCACGTCACCGGTCACCGCAGTAGCGTGCGCGACGATCGACGTCGTCGGCCAGACGCTGGAGGTGGGGTGCGCCGTCGCTGCCGGCGCAGCTGTTGACCGTGTGGTCACACCTCCGCGGCGTCCAGCAGCTCGCCGTCGGCCACCAGCTGCCGGACCTGCTCGAGGTCGGCCGCGAGGAACCGGTCGGTCGGCATGGGTGGGACGTGGGCGCGCAGCCGGGCGATGACGGCGGCGGTCCGTGGCCCCGGCGGGATCGGGTCGCGCCACTCCACACCGGAGGCCGCGACCAGGAGTTCGATGGCCAGGATGCGTTGGAGGTTGTGCAGCGAGCGCCGCAGCTTGCGCCCCGCCGACCATCCGAGCGACACGTGGTCCTCCTGCATGCCCGACGTCGGGATCGAGTCGGTGCTCGCCGGCACGGCGAACCGGCGGTTCTCGGCGACGAGCGACGCGGCGGTGTACTGCGCGAGCATGAAGCCCGACTCCACCCCGGCCCTGGTCGCCAGGAACGGTGGCAGACCATGCGAGCGCGACCGGTCGAGCAGCCGGTCGGTGCGGCGCTCGCTGATGGCCCCGAGCTCCGCCGACGCCATGGCCAGCATGTCCAGCGCGAACGCGAGCGGCTGGCCGTGGAAGTTGCCGCACGACTCGATGCTGCCGTCTTCGAGGACCACGGGGTTGTCCACCGACGCGCCGAGCTCGATGTCGCGGACCGCTGTCGCGGACGCCACGAGATCCCGCGCCGCGCCATGCACCTGAGGAGCGCACCGCAACGAGTAGGCGTCCTGCACCGCGTGCCGCGACTCGCGGTGCGATGCGAGGATCGGACTGTCCTGCAGCCAGCGCCGCAGATTCTCCGCCGAGGTGCGCTGCCCAGGATGCGGCCGCAGCTCCTGGAGCTGTTCGGCGTAGGGACGGTCGGTCGCGAGCAGCGCCTCGACCGACAGCGCGCACGCCAGATCGGCGGTGTCGGCCAGCCGCTGCAGATCGGTGATGCCGAGCACCAGCATGGCCAGCATGCCCTCGGTCGCGTTGAGCAGCGCCAGGCCGTCCTTGACGCGCAGCGCCAGCGGCTCCAGCCCGGCGGCGGCCAGCGCGTCGGCGGCGTCGGCCGGCCGGCCGTCGTTCCCGCAGACCCAGCCCTCGCCGATGAGTACCGCACCGACATGCGCCATCGGCGCGAGGTCGCCGCTGGCACCCAGCGAGCCGTGCTCGGGCACGTACACGCGGATCCCGGCGTTGAGCAGTGCGACGAGCGACTCGACCACCGCGACCCGCGCGCCGGTGTGGCCGGCCGCGAGCGTGCGGGCACGCAGCAGCATCATCGCGCGGACGACCTCGTCCTCTACGGGCGGCCCCATGCCCGCGGCGTGACTGCGGATCAGGGCGTGCTGGAGGTGGTCGGCGTCGTCGGGGGGGATCACGGTGTCGGCGAGCGCGCCGAATCCCGTGGTCACGCCATAGACCACCGCACGGTCGTCCAGCGCCCGCTCGACGGCCGCGCGGGCCGGCGCCATGGTGGCGCGCACCTGCGGGTCGAGGTCCACCCGCTGCCCGTCGCGGGCCACCGCGACGACCTGTGGGGGCCGCAACGGTGCGGGTGACAACAGCATTGGCGGAGTATAGGGACGCCACCGGGATGCGGCGCAGACTGTCGGCGACGTGACCCCGGGGGAATGCACGGGCCCGCCCCGCCCGTTGCACCTCTCATGACGAGAACACTGTCGACGCTGGTGGCCGGCGCCCTGCTGGTGGCGGCCTGCACCGGGTCGTCGTCGACCGTGGCGATCTCCGAGCCGGAGCCGTCACCGGCTGCGGCGAGCGCGGCGCAGGCTGCGCCGTCGGAGGAGGAGGAGGAGATCCAGGAGTACCCCGACGCGATCGTCCGGCGCATGCGCCGGCTGGCCAACGAACCCCGGCCAGTCGAGAACTCCGCGTTGCCGCCACGGCAGCTCGACACGGAGCAGTTCCCCACCAGCCTGATCCCCCGCGACCGGATCGTGTCCGGCGGGCCGCCGCCCGACGGCATCCCCTCGATCGACGATCCGGTGTTCGAGCCGGTCGACGAGGTCGACTGGCTCGCCGACGAGGAGCCGGTGCTCGCCCTGCGCGTCGGCGACGAGGTGCGGGCCTACCCCGTCCAGGTGATGATGTGGCACGAGATCGTCAACGACACCGTCGACGACACCGTCGACGGGGTGCCGGTCGCCGTCACCTACTGCCCGCTGTGCAACTCGGCCGTGGCATTCGACCGGCGGGTCGACGGCCGGCTGCTGGAGTTCGGCACGTCGGGCGCGCTGTACCAGTCGGCGATGGTGATGTACGACCGGCAGACCGAGTCGCTGTGGACCCACTTCGATGGCAGAGCGGTGGTCGGTGATCTGGTCGGCGCGCAGCTCGAGCTGCTGCCGGTGTCGACCGTGTCGTGGAGCGACTTCCGCACCGCCCACCCTGACGCGCAGGTGCTCAGCCGCGACACCGGCGTCGACCGGCCGTACGGCACCAACCCGTACGGGGCCTACGATCAGCGTGACGAACCGCTGATCGGCTTCTTCATTGGCGATCCGGACACCCGGACGGCGGCGATGCGTCGCATCGTCGGGGTCAACGCCGGCGACACGTCGCTCGCGATCGCCACCGACGCGCTCGCCGAGCAGGGCGTGATCGAAACCGAGCTCGACGATCAGCCGGTGACGGTGTGGCATGTGCCGGGCACCGCGTCGGCGCTCAACGACCGCCAGGTCGCCGAGGGCGACGACGTCGGCGCGACCGGGGTCTTCGTCGCCGAGCACGACAGCCGCGAGCTGTCGTTCACCCGCCGCGGCGAGCGGTTCGTCGACGAGCAGACCGGCTCCGCCTGGAACATCCTCGGCGAGGCCGTCGACGGCCCGCTGGAAGGTGCACGCCTCGACGCCCTCCCCCATGTCGACACGTTCTGGTTCGCGTGGGCGACCTACCGCCCGGACACGACCCTGCTCGACTGACGGTCGCTGGTGGCGCCTGCCCATCGACACGGCGGCGCGTGGGGCCTACGGTCGACGGTGAGACCCGACGACCCGAGGGGCTGTGATGCGACACGACATCGAGTTCGACGCCGAGGGGGTCACGCTCCGCGGCTGGCTGTACGTACCCGACGACGCCGATGGGCCGGTGCCGACCATCGTGATGGCCCACGGCTACTCGGCGGTCAAGGAGATGTACCTCGACCGGTTCGCCGAGCACTTCGCGTCACATGGGTTGGCGGCGGTCGTGTACGACAATCGCAACTTCGGCGCCAGCGACGGCGAGCCGCGTCAGGAGATCGACCCGTGGGCGCAGGTGCGCGACTACCGCCACGCGATCACCTGGCTGAGACGAGCGACGAGGTCGACGCCGACCGCATCGGCATCTGGGGGTCGAGCTACTCCGGCGGGCACGTGCTCGTGGTCGGCGCGATCGACCGCCGGGTGCGGTGCGTGGTGTCCCAGGTGCCGCTGATCAGCGGCCACGACAACGTCCGCGCGCTGGTGCGATCGGACTTCCTCGCGGGCTTCCGCGCGCAGTTCGACGAGGATCGGCGCGCGCGGTTCGCGGGCAAGGAGCCGGCGATGGTGCCGGTGGTCGACGAGGACCCGCTCGCGCCGTCGGCGCTGCCGACGCCCGACTCGTTTGCCTGGTTCACACAGACCCACGAGGAGCGCGCACCGTCATGGCGCAACGAGGTCACGCTCCGCAGCGTCGAGATGCTCGGCGAGTACGAGCCGGGCGTCTACCTGCCGTGGATCAGCCCCACACCGCTGCTGCTGGTCGTCGCGCGGGGCGATCACCTCACGCCCGCCGAGTTCGCCATTCCCGCGTTCGAACGGGCCTGCGAGCCCAAGAAGCTGGAGATCCTGCCGGGCGGTCACTTCGATGCCTACACCGAGGGTTTCGACCTCGCCGCGGGCGCCGCGACCGACTGGTTCACCGACCACCTGCTGCACTGAAGGTCGATCGGATACCTGCATCGATGCAACCTGCACAATGCAGGTATGCGAGAAGACCCGGGCGTTAGTGAGCCTGCTCGTCGGCGACGCGTGATGGGTTCCTCAAGGGTGCTGGTGTCGATTGTCCGCAAGCCCAGACCCAATGGAGCATTCCGGCACCCAGCGCCACCGGACCCACGAGGTTCGGCGCGAGGTGCAGCAGGTCGGTGTAGCCGACGGTCAGGTGGATGGCGAGGCTGGAGCCGAATGCGACGAGGCCGGCGATCCCGATCGCCTGACGGACGGCCGGTCCCTCGCCCCACCAGGCGGCCACACCGATCAGCACACCGCCGGTCACCACGGCGCCGGCGAATCCGACGCGGTCGTGTGCGATCAGGGGGATCAGCCGCGGGTTGATCGCCTCGAGCTGTCCAGCGGTGACCCCAAGGAACTCCAGATCCGAGTGAACGAAGGTGACCGTCACTCCGACGGTCAGGATCACCAGCCCGGAGGCCACCAGACCGCCGGCGACCGCAATCACCACGAGTCGACCAATGGTCTCGGGACCACCCTAACCAGGTCGGGCGCCAGGTCATCGGGCCGGCCACCAGGCGACGGGTGCGAACCAGCCCGACGACGAATACGGGCACGAGCACCAGCGTCCCGATGCCATGCCACTCGTCAACGTAATCGGTTCCCAGGTAGGACAAGAACGCCGCGTGTCCGATGATCCCGCTGACCAGCAGCGTGACCCAGGCCCAGCGGCGTCCGACCGCCAGCGGGAACGCCGTCAACCACAGATACGTCAGACCGACCGCCATCAGCGTCGCACCCCACGCGATGCGATCGTGGACCATGAACTGCAGTAGCCTGCCGTCCGCGATCACGCGGATCTGCTCGGCGGTCATGCCGAGGAACGCCAGGTCGTGTGGAAGCAGCTGGCCGCTCACCGCGAGGTAGATCGCCAACCCACCGGCGAACATCAGCGCCGCACCGACCGCGGCGACGAGCGGCAGCCCATCCCCGATGAGCCCCTCCAGCAGGCTCCGCTCGCTGCGTCCAGATCGCATCGCCGAGACCCTACCGCGAGGACCCCGCCGCTGGGCAACTCAACGCACTATAGGCGCACCAACTCGTCAACCCCGGCAAAGAACCCGGTGAGCACGGTCGATCGCACCGTGTGGCCGCGTTCGGCCACCACCGGCCCCGTGTACGACGCCCCCTCGAGCACGTACACCTCGACCCGATCGGCATCCAGATCCACGAACCAGTACTCGGGTATGCCGAACCGCTCATACTGGCGCCGCTTGCGCACCAGATCCAACCGCCGCGTCGACGGCGATGACACCTCCACCACGAGATCGGGCGGCCCCTCGACATACCGCTCGCCCAACCGGTCCCGATGCTCCCCCTTCACGAAGAGAACATCAGGCTCAGGCATGTCGCGGTCCGACAGCCGCACCCCGGTCGGGGCTGTCAGCGCAGTGCCTCCATGCTCTTCCTCGTAGGAACGGAGTCGCCATGCGATCTCCGTCACCACACGCTGGTGTCTGATCGTGGGTGGCGGCACTACGAACAGCTCGCCGTCGATGAGGTGACGGATGACCATGTCCTCGGGCATCGCCTCGAGATCCGCGACCGTGAGCCCGGTCGCCTCCGGTGTCGCCACGACATCGCTCCTGTCATCCATCGCGACGCTAGTCAAGCACGCCGCGCTGCGCCCACTCAACGCCGTGGTGCTTGTGGACAACACGGTGCCGGCGTCGGCATGGCGTAGGTCTACTCGGCGGTCGCGACGTTGACGCAGCTCAGCAGTCCGTCGCCGCGCGCAGCGCATCGCAGATGCGCCACAGCTCCGTCGCTCCGACGGCGCCCATCCGCCGGGTCAGCATGGACTTCGGGAACGCCAGTACGTTGTCCATCGTCGCCGCCGACTCGACGGGCAGCCCCTGCGCCCGGCCAAGGACGACTTCCGAGGGGATCCCGCGGGCTGTCCGCGTGACCGGCGCGACCAGCACCGCACGCAGCACCGGGATCGCCTCGTCACGGGTCAGGACGAGGTACGGGCGGCCCTTCTCGTCCGGCGCTTCGCCCCACCACACCTCGCCGCGCGCTGGGTCTGCTACCACGGCTCCTCGTTGATCGACCGGATCGCCGCCGCTTCGGCCGTCGCATACTCCTCGTCGGTCTGCGGCCAGCGGCGGTACCCATCGGCGATCGCCTCACCGATCTTGCTTCGACGATGATGGTCGAGCATGTCACCGATGGCAACGCGCACCGCTTCGGCACGACTCGGGAATGCGCCGTCCTCGACGCATGCATCGATCGCCTGCATCATGTCATCTGACAACCGAACCGCTATCTGTTCTGACATGCAAGTAGCATACCGCTACGGGGTCGCGCCCACTGACCGAAACCTCACTGACAAGGCATACTTCACTGCTTCGGT